>JBIKOK010000028.1:0-49117 GCA_044358025.1 Opitutaceae bacterium | reverse complement strand
GACTCGTCACGCGTCCAGCGTGCCGGAATCGTGGTAATGGGCCGCGCCTGTAAGAAATGGAGCTCGCCGCCGACGAATCCCCACTCGATGTCTTGCGGAAACCGGTAGCTGCGTTCCACGCGGAGGAGCAAATCGGCGAGCCGGTCGAGCTGCGCGGCGCTGAGGCATGGTCGCTCGGCCTCGGTCGGATCCACGCGGGCTTCGGCCGTACCGTCGGAAGTCGGAACGACCTTCATGGTCTTCCGCGCGATGCGGGCCCGGCGCACGGTGCGGTCCGACTTCGCGAGTTCGAAATGATCGACCGCGGTCTCCCCACTGACAACCGATTCGCCGAGGCCGAAGTTCGCGTCGATGACGATCTCGCCGAGGTCGCCGCTGACCGGATTGAGACTGAAGCCGACCCCGGCGACATCGCACGGCACCATCTGCTGTACGACGACGGGCCTCGCCGCCAGCGCGTGGTCAAACGCCTGCTGCTGGCGGTAGGCAATGGCGCGTTCGTAGCCACAGCGAAAGAAAGCAGGCCTGGATTTTGGCGAGAATCGCCTCGGCGCCGGTGATGTTGAGAAACGTGTCGTGCTGGCCGGCGAGGGCCGCGTGGGCGAGATCCTCCAGGGTCGACGACGAGCGGACGGAAAACGCCTGACCGGCGGGGAAACACACGAGGGCCGCCCGCACCTCGGCGACCACCGCCTCCGGCAGCGGCAGCTCGGCGAGGCCGGCGCGCAGCGTTTCGCTCTCGGCCCGCCTGCGCGGCGCATCGGTCCCAGGCAGCGAGCCCACCCGCGCGGCGATGAAAGCGCGGCAGGCCGCGGCGGTGATCACGAAACCCGGCGGCACCGGGAAGCCGCGTTGCGTGAGGAGCGCGAGATTGGCCCCCTTGCCGCCGCTGCGGTCGGTGGCGGTGGCGGCGGGATCGGTGAAGGCGAGGACGTAGCTCATGGGCATGGGGTGGGAAACCGACGGTGGACAAACCAGAGCGCCGCCGCCGACAGGGCGAAGCCGGCGACGAGATCGACAAAATAGTGGTAACGGAGGTAAAGCGTCGACACCCACAGCCCGACGCACGGGACGAGATAAAGCCAGAAACGCCACCGGCGGTGTCGCCGGTCGAAAAACAGAATGTAACTCGAAACCGCGCAGTGCAGGCTCGGGAAACAGTCCACGCGGTTGCTCCCGTCGAGCACGATGCGGGCATTGAAGTCGGTGATGGCGCCGTGGAGCGGTGCGAACTGCGCGGCAAGTCCGGGTGCAAGGTGCGGACCGACGGCGGGCACCAGGAGGTAGCCCAAAAATCCGAGGCCATAGATCACAAAGAATCCGCTCCAGAATTTCTGCATCAGCCGCAGATCCTGTTGCGCGAGGTAGGTCACCCAGGTGAACAGCAGGTACGGAAAAAAAATGACATAGCAGAAACTCAGGACCTCCGTGAGCACGGGGTGCGTGAAGCGCTGCAGCCACACGCTGACATTGCCGCCCAGGAGGAAGCGGTCCGCCGCTTGGAGGGCGTCGTCATAGAGCCGCGGGTTCAGCGCCGGCCCGGCCGTGCGTAACGCGAAATACGCGACGTTCATCGCAACCGGGTAGAACGCGAGCCGCACGCGCCACCAGCCCAGGCCGGACTCGGCCGGGCACCCAACCACCAGCGCGACCGCCGCCGCGAAGATCGCGGAAAAAACGAGCGTGTCGCGGGCGAACGGTCCGGCGACGAAAGCAAGACCCAGGCCCGTCGCGGCCAAAAACGCGCCGAAGACCCATTCATGCGGCAGCAGCCGGAATGAAGGTGCGTCACTCATCCGGCAGCGCCTCCCCAAGCAGCCGTTGAAACGCCAGCGCTCGCGGCCGCAGCTCCCCATAAAAAACGACGTTGTGGACCGCCACCGCGAGTTTCTTGACCCGATCGTAAAGCCGGAGTCCGGCCACGGTGAGCACCGCATAACCGGCGAACCAACCCAGGTGGTCCGTCGCCCCGGCAACGGCGAGCAGCGCGACGATCCACAGCAAAAATGCCGGCGCGCCCACGAGGATGCGCCAGAGCGAAATCACGTTGCGGTCGTCGGGTATTTTCCGGCCGGCCCAGGCGGCGGCGAAGAACGGCGGCGCATTGACCGCGATCGCCGCGAGCACCACCGGGGCAGCCAACCCCAGCGCCACTCCATAGCGCCAGGGCGAGCCGACCGGGAACAGTGGAACGCCGTGGTGTCGCCAGACGCGGCGGCCGGCGAGCTCGGCCTCAAGTCCGTGCCAGGCGGAGAGGATCGGCGCGGGAACACGGCGCTCCAGGGCCTTGAGTGATTGAAAATACGACCGCGCCCGGCCGAGCGTGGCAACATAAGCGAGCTGTTCGATGAGCCGGAGGCGTTCGGCCGACTCGACGTTGATCCCCACGGCTTCGAGCGCGGTCTGCATACGCCGGCGCAGTTCCTTCAACTGTTCGAACGGCGAAGCGGCGGGGAGAGCGGTCGCAATCGGCGGACCCACGACGATCTCGACCTTGCTGCGAAAGCCCCAGGCGCACTCGTAGTGAATGCCGAGCGGCACCACCGTGATCGGCCGACCGGTGGCCAGATGATCGAGCAGCAGACGGACCGCTCCGCTCTTGAAGGGCAGGTGGCGCGGACCGAGCGAGCTCGTGCCCTCGGGCAGCACAAACAGCTCGCCGCCGGCGCCGAGGTGATCGAGGCACCCCCGGAGCGCAGCGGCGTTGGGCGGATCGCCCCCACCGTCGCTGGCCCGGTCTTTTTCGCGCACAATTTCGATACCCGTGAAGAACAGCCGGCCGAGCAGGCTGCGGCGCAATTGCGCGGCGAGCATAAAGACGGCGCGGGGCCGGATCTCGTGATAGAGAAACCCGTCGACGGCGCCGTTACGATGAAGCCCGAGGCAAAGCACCGGGCCGTGCGCGGGCAGCCGTGCGCGGTGCACGACGCTCAGGCGCGAGAAGTACACGGCATTGCAGAACCGGTGAAACCAGCGATACCAAAGATCAGGCATGGACGGGGTCACGGCGGGTCTCAGGGGCCGGTGCGCTGCGGCCGGGCCGCCAGCCTTCGGCGATGCGCCGCAGCGCGTGGCACGCCGCCCCATCGTGGAAGAAGTGGACGCGACCGCTGCGCAGCCGCAGGGCGGCGGTGACAAGCTCGAAAGGGGCGTGACCGCCACGCGCGCCGGCCAGGAACTGCTCGGCAAGGTCGTCGCCGGTCAGCGTGTAGCGACCGAGGCGCTTGACCAGTTCGAACGCACAGCCGCCGCGGCGGTGAAAGCTCCGGTATACAAGCTCGGTGCACACAATCCGGCTGGAGACGTTGAAGTCGAATTCGTAGTCGTAGGGTTTGCCCACATGCCCGAAGGCCTCGCGCAGGGCGTCGCGCAACTCCTCCGGCGCAAGCTGCGGGCGAAACACAGCGACGTGGTCGGCCTGCAGCGCGCGCCCGAGCGGATTGACCTGAACGCGCGGACTGATGGCTTCGATCACCCACCCGTGCGGAGCGTCCCGGTCCGGGAGTTGTCCGAAGTGCCGCGCGACCTGCGGATGCTGGGCAAGCCCAACGGCCTCCAGGTCGGCGCGGTGCCCGAGAAAAATGGCGGCATGGGGCCAGAAGCCCGGGAGCAGCGCGGTCGTGAGTTTCTGTTCGGAGCGAATCAACAGCACGTCGCCGGGCCGCAGCTGCGGATGGAGTTGGGCGAGGGCGTGGGCGTCGAGTGCGGGCGCCGGCCGGTCCTCGCGAGGCTCGGCGGTGACGACCCGGGCCACTTTGGATTCCAGCCGTTGGCGCACGAGGTGCACCGGGCGAAGCGTTTTGTGCGACAAATCCCGCCAGTCGTGGCGCAGCCGGCACCACAACACGCGGGCGAGCCGGCGGCGCATCGCCGAGCGCTGCAGCCGGATCGCGTCACACAGCCAGACCCAATCGCTCCCTTCTTCGCGCCGCAGTCGTTGAATGCCACGCAGGTGCGAGCGCCAGAAACGAAGGGCGCGGATGATCGGCCGGTAGTTGCGCAGCGAACTGTAGGCGCGAATCACTTCGTCGAAAAATCCGGCCGGGAGATCGAACTTGGCGTCGGGCTCGTTGAGCTTCCGCCGCACCAGCGGTGGATGCTCGAAAGCCCGACCAATTTGAGCGACTTCGAGTCGAGCGTGAGCCCGGCGGGGAGGCCGACCAGCAGCCGGCGAATCTGGAGGTCGGCCGTCTCGGCGAGCGCAGACGCTGCGTGGCGACGGATGATCGCGTAGAGCGCGAGGCGGTAGTTGCGATAGGCGAGCAGCAGTTGCCGCGTTCGATCCTCGTCGTCCGGGGTGAAGTCGCCGCGGCGGCGCACCCGCACCGCCCGTCGTCCGTCGCGCAACGAAGCCTCCAGGCGCCCGATCGCCCCGGTCCTATCGCGCAACGTGTCGCTATCGTCGCGGAGCTGGCGTTCAAGGGCGGAGGGAATCGTCACGGCGGTCGGGATTTGTCTCTGCGGACAAAATATCGCCGAACCCCGCCCGCGGCCGTTAATTAATAATCCCTACATGGAATATCGCGCCAAACGATGCCACCCCGCCCGCCGCGCCTAAGGCACCGCGTAAACTTCGACGACGGTCTGCCCCGTGCCCAGGCCCGCGTCGCATATAGTGGCGCGTCGAAAGATTGGCGAGCGAGGCCGGCGGCTTGGTCTGGCTCTTGGCGAACCGGGCGCGGAACGATTTCCCCCCGGCAACGTTCACCTCGATCGTCAGCCGCAGCGCGGGCGCGAGCTGTGCAACCGTGATGCCGGGATCCGCGCTCACCGTGGAAATCGCCGCCCAATCGAGCTCGACCCTGATCGTGCCGGTATTGGCCTGCGTGGGATCGCTCACAGCCACGTCAAGGAAACCGACGCCGTCGTTCTGCACCGCCACGCTGGCTATTCTGTCGACCGTGATTCCGCCGTCCGCGGCGCCTCCGTCGTTCCAGAAATTCGCGGCCGTGATTCCCAACGGCGCGCGGCGCGCCTCCTGGATGGCCGGGAAATTTCCCGATACCGTCACCGCCGGCGCCGCCGCAAACTCGGCCACCTCGGCGGCACTTCGGTTGGGGCACAACACATCGGCATAGGGCGCGTTCGCGGGATTGGTCCCCTGCTCGAACCAGAGCGTGAGATAATTGCGATTGATCGCCGTGGCCGCGCCCCCGCCGTTGATGTCGGCCCACGCGCCGGTGCGCGTCTCGCGCAGGGCCCTGACGGCCGCATCACCCGGAAAATATTAATCGCCCTCCGCCGCGGCCGTGCGCGCGGCGAGTTGGGCCCAACACGGCGTGGCGAGCGTCTCCGCCCAGCCCAGCGCGGCCGGTTTCGCGGTGCCCTCGACGATCAACGCGCCGTTGCCCGCCGTGCCGATCAGCCGGTTCTCGATCGCGGTTTCGATCGGCCGATTGTCGGTGCTCGTGATGTGGCTAACGAGGCGCAGGATCTCGTGGCCGAAAATGAACCATGATTTTTTCGCGGGGAGCGTGTTGCTCCACCCGTCGAGCCGCAGGCCGGCGGCGCCGGTGCGTCCCAGCGACACGCCGCCCACCCAGTTGAAGGAGGGGTTGGTGCTCTGGCCGGAACCGTTCGCGCGCGGGTGTGCCGCCTCAACCGTCATGCCCGGCAGGCGGCGCGGATTCACCGCCGGCCAATACGCATCGCTGAAATGGGCGCGTCCGCCGATGTGGAGATAGGTCATACCCTCGCCGGCGTGCCAGCCGCCGAGATTCTCGGTGTTGAGGCTCTCGTAGGTGTCGGTGCACAAGAACGACAGACTCAGGCCGACGGCGAAATCGGACGCGCGGTGCACCACGCGGTCCATGCTCCCGAAGACAAAATTCGCGAGCTGCGTGGCGCTGAGCTCCGCATCGAGGAGCGTCGCGGCATCGACCAACAGCTTCGGCGAACCGATTTCCCACTCCCACCCATGGTCGTAGATCGCATTCGAGGGATTGTAACGATGGGCCTACCTCCAATCGAGCCCCGCGAGCAGCTCGTTGCGCCGGGCGGCGTTACCGCGCAGCGGGGAACCGGCCGTCGCATACGCGAGCGCCAGCTCGCGCAACCGGGAGAAGCTTGTGCTGGGGTGCGACGATTCCGTGGCGCTGCCCGCATCCGTCCGGAGCGCCGTCCGCGTCGCCGCTTGGTTGAACGACGACCAATGGGAGTTGCCGTTTTCGTGAGGCTCGTAACGGACGCCCCATCGCTGCATCCGACGTTTTTACCTCGGGTCCGCCGGTGAGTAGGTCGGCCCCCTTTTGGCGAAGCGTGTCGAATTCATCCGACCGCGCCGCCGAACCGAGCACCGCCAACGCGCACACCGCCCACCTGACTCGTCCCGTTCGCAGGGGTCAGTAGAGGAGATAGTCTTTCCGTTCCGCGCGAAATTTTTCCTCCCCCGCCTTCCACCCCGCGACGATCTCCGCTGCCGATTTCCCGGCCTGCAGCGCCAACCGCGTCACGTCGGTGCCGTTCACCTTGTCGAACATGTCGAACTTCTTGTTCGCCTTCACCGCCTCGGCAAACACGTCGCGCCCCGCCACGTGTTTCAGCGCCTCGAGCGCGTAATAGTTGATCGCCGTCAGCGGCGCCTTCGCGGGGTCCGTGAAATAAACCTGCACCCCGCCGATGATCTCGTCCTTGTAGGCCGCGTAATACGGTTTGTAGGTCAGCGGACGAAATTTCACGCCCGCTAACCCGTAGCCGTTCAGTTTCTCCGCCAGCGTATGGGGATTCACCTTCGGCATGCCGATGCACTCAAAGGGCAGCGTATAGCCGACCCCGATACTCACGTTGCCGATCTCGCCGATCATGCCCGTCGCAACCTGAAACAGCGGCGAATCCCCCCGCGGCACGTGGGGCGACGCCGGCACCCAGGGCAGCCCCGTGTCCGCCCACACCATCGCGCGCTGCCAGCCCCGCATCGGCACCACTGTGAGCTTGCACGCCTGTTTGATCCAACCGCGGGCATTGATCATCCGCGCGAGTTCACCGCACGTCAGGCCGTACACGTAGGGCACGTCCCACTGACTCACGAACGACCGCAATTTTTCCTGCTCCACGAGCGTCCCCTCGATCCGTAATCCGCCGAGCGGATTCGGCCGGTCGAGCACGACAAACTCCACACCCGCCGCGCCGCACGCTTCCATGGCCAGCCCCATCGTGCTGACAAACGTGTAGGAGCGACACCCCGTGTCCTGCAAATCGTAGACCACGACATCGAGCCCCTGGAGCATCTCCGCCGTGGGCTTGCGCGTCGCGCCGTAGAGCGAGTGCACCGGCAGCCCCGTGCGCTCATCCGTGCGGCTCGCGATTTTGTCGCCCGCCGGCACATCGCCATAAATCCCGTGCTCCGGTCCGAACAGCGCCACGAGCTTCACCCCCGGCGCCGCCCGCAACACGTCCAAGGTCGTCTCCAGTTTCCGGTTCACGCCCGAGGGATTCGTGATGAGCCCCACACGCTTTCCGGCGAGCACGTTGAAGCCCTCCGCCGCGAGCACCTCGTTGCCGAGCAGCACTCGCCCATCGGCAGCGCGAAGGCCATGGAGGAGTAGCCCGATCGCAAGGATCGGACCGGCGAGAAACCGGAGTAAATTCACGCCCGCAGTGCTACCCACCCGCCGCACCGAAGCCAGCCGTTTTGTCGTCCACGCCGCAACGCGGCGGCCCGTTCTCCCCGCCCCGTTGTCGGGCTGGTACCTCGACCCCGCCTCGGTTCGAGGTGGGCCGTGCGCTCCGTCGCGCGCCTGACCTATGGATCGGCGCAGGAACGAAGATAGAACCGGCCCCTCCCTCCGAACCGGACAGGCGGGTCTCCCGCATCCGGCCCTCCCGTGGGTGATTGGTTCAACGAGGAGACCAACAGGCCGAGGCATGGGCCTGCGACAGGCTCAACAAATCCAAATCGGTCAAGTATCCCATGCTCTCTTCCGGTCATTCCCACTCCACGCACACCCCAGCCGACCAGTCGCCAGCGTTGACAGCGCGAGTGCCGAGACCGGTTTACCGCTTGCGCGGCAGGCTTCGCTTTTGCCCAGCAGGCTCGCCGGTCTGACATGCCATATCGCGTTCACTTTCGTTCGGGACCGACCTTCCGTCTCCAGCTGCTCCTCACCCCGCCCTGCGGCGACGCAGTTGCGTTCGACTGCTCCGCGGTCTCTGTCTCCACAGAGCAGCGTAATCACTTTCACATTCTGACTTCATGGTTTCATGGACGCGCTGGGCGGGCGCTCCCCGGGAGGCTCAACGCGTCACGCCATGACCGGCGAGCCGCCGCCCGCGGAGCGGCCGGCCCACCCCAGACAGCGTCTGCCATAAACTAAGATGCGCCGCCGCGCGTCGCCTCCTTCCGTTTCGCGATTGAGCCCCGGCCCTCTGCTCCACCACGCTCGCCCGTTCCCCCTTCCCTTCATGTCGCGCACCGCCCTTCTTCCGCTCTGCCCTTCTCTCCATCTCGCCATCTTCCGCGGCTTCCCCCTCTTCCTCGCCCTCGGCGCGCTCCTCTTCACGACCGGCTGCCTCCACCGCCCCGGCGCCCCCGCCAAACGCACCGGCGACGAGATCATCGTCGCCGGCCAACTCTTCCACACCGGCACCCGCGTCATCACCTGGCTGGACCCGCAGGGCTACGACGCTTACCGCACCGAGCGCCGCTTCGCCCCGCTCGACGACAGCAGCTTTGAAAAATCCAAAGAGACCGTGAAGGACCTCAAATCTCCCGCCCGCTACGGTCTCCGCCGCGATCCTTCGCTCACGCCCGAAGACCTTGAGCGCATCCGCGGCGGCGGCTGGGATCTCCCCACCCTCCGCAACGTCGTCGACCAGTTCGTCATGCACTACGACGTCTGCGGCCTGAGCAAAACCTGCTTCAACGTCCTCCACGATCACCGCGGCCTCAGCATCCACTTCATGTTGGATATCGACGGCACAATTTATCAGACGCTCGACCTCAAGGAGCGCGCTTTCCACGCCACCACCTCCAACACTCGCTCCGTCGGGGTCGAGATCGCCAACATGGGCGCTTACCCGCCCGGCGACATGAAGGTCCTCAACACCTGGTACCAACCCGACGCCTCCGGTCGCCCCACGATCACCATCCCCGCCTCAATCAAAGACCCGATGATCTACACCAAGAATTTCGTCGGCCATCCCGCCC
This sequence comes from Opitutaceae bacterium, assembly GCA_044358025.1. Classification (GTDB taxonomy): domain Bacteria; phylum Verrucomicrobiota; class Verrucomicrobiia; order Opitutales; family Opitutaceae; genus GAS368. Next base: position 39,972 of record JBIKOK010000028.1, on the reverse strand, counting down.
GCCCCTTTCCCGTGCGCGGTACGATCCAAAATACCGACCTCGTCCAATACGATCTCACCCCGCAGCAATACGTCGCCCTCACCAAACTCACCGCCGCACTCTGCCAAGTGTTCCCCAAAATCGCCTGCGACTACCCGCGCGACGCCTCCGGCCAACTCGTCCCGGGCAAACTCCCCGACGAAACCCTCAAAACCTACGGCGGCGTCCTCGGCCACTACCATATCCAGACCAACAAGACCGACCCCGGCCCCGCCTTCGACTGGGACCGCGTCATCAACGGCGCCCGCGCCCAACTCCGTCTCCCGCCGCTCGCCCCACCCGCCCCCGGCAGTCCCAAGTAGGCGGAACGTCCGTCCGCCTCCCCGCCCCGCCCACGCGCCGGCCGAGCCCGCGCCCCGTCATTTCTCTTCGATCAGCCGCAGCAGCTCCGCTTCGGCGATCACCGGCACTTGGAGCGTCCGCGCCTGCTCCAGCTTCACGCCCGCCTCCGTTCCCACGACGACGTAGTCCGTGCGCGCACTCACGCTCGCGCTCACCCTTCCACCCGCCGCCTCAATCTTCGCCGTGGCTTGGGCCCGGGACAGCGTCGGTAACGTTCCGGTCAATACGAACGTCTTTCCCGCCAACGCCCGCCCCGCGACGCCCGCTTCAGCCCCCGTCGGCCGCAGCCCCGCCGCGATCAGCTCCGTCACCCGCGCCCGGTTGCGCGGCTCGGCAAAATGCGCCGCCGCCGCGCGCACGGCGGCCGAGGCGCCCGCCGCCGGCGTTTTTTCGCCCAGCGCCGCCACCGCCGCCAAACTCCCGCACTCGCGCGCCAACTCCCGCGCGGCCACCGCGCCCACCTGCGGAATGCCCAGCGCGTAAATCACCCGCGCCAACTCCGCCCGCTTGCTCCCCGCGATGGCCGCCAGCAATCGCTCCGCCGCCTTGCCCGCATTTTTTCCGGGCGCCACGAGGTCTTCCCGCCGCAGCCGGTAAAGATCCGCCAACTCCTTCACGACCCCGCGGTCCACGAGCGCATCGCTCATCGCCGGCCCCAACCCTTCGATATCGACGCCCGCCTTCGAAGCAAAATGCTCGATCCGCCGCCCCAGTTGCGCCGGACAGGCCGCGCCCGGACAACGCACCGCGACCTCCCCGGCCCGTTGCACGACTCCCGTGCCGCACGCCGGACACGCCGTCGGAAACACGAACGGCACCGCCTCGGCGGGTCGTCGCGCCCGGTTCACGCCGGCGAGCGCCGGGATGATCTCCCCGGCCTTCTCCACGTGAACGAAATCCCCCACGCGCAGATCCCGCCGTGCGATCTCGTCGCGATTGTGCAACGTCGCCCGCGCCACCGTCGACCCCGCCAGCACCACCGGCTCCAATTCCGCCACCGGCGTCAACACCCCCGTGCGCCCCACTTGGATCGTGATCGCGCGCAACCGCGTCTCCGCCCGCGCCGGCGCGAATTTGTAGGCGACCGCCCACCGCGGCGCACTTTCCCCGAACCCCAGTTCGCGCTGCGCCGTCCCCTCGTCCAGCTTCACCACCGCACCGTCCGTCGGAAACGCGAAACTCGCCCGCGCCCGCTCCACCGCCTGCACCGCCCGCCACACCCCATCCGCCCCGATCGCCGGCCACACGTCGCTCACCCCAGGCAAGCCCCACGCGCGGATTTTTTCGTGCAGTCCCCGCTGCGTCGTCGGCCGGGCCGCCGTCGGCTCGCACGCACCGATCCCATAAAACACCACCGCGAGTCCGCGCCGCCCGGCCTCCGCCGCCTCAAGCTGTCGCAACGTCCCCGCCGCCAGCGCCCGCGGATTCGCAAACTGCGTCTCGCCCGCCGCCTCCCGCTCCGCGTTCACCCGCTGAAACTCCGCGAACGGCACATACACCTCTCCCCGCATCTCGATTACCGCCGGGAGCACTCCGGCCCCCTCGCCGCCCGCCGGCCCCCGCAATGCCCGCGGCAATCCGGCGATCGCCCGCACGTGCGCCGTCACGTCGTCGCCCTCGATCCCGTCCCCCCGCGTGACCGCCCGCACGAGCCGTCCCTGCTCGAACGTGACACTCACCGCCAGCCCGTCGAACTTCGGCTCGATCACAAACGCGAGCTCGCGCTTTCCCAGCGCCTTTTCCGCCCGCGCGGCAAACGCCCGCAGCTCCGTCTCCGTGTAGGCCTTCTCCAAACTCAGCATCCGCTCGCGATGCCGGTAAGTCTTGAACAACCCGCTCCGGTCGTCGCCCACTTCCGCCACCGCCGGCACCTCGCGGGCAATCTCTGGATACGTCTGCTCCCACTCGCGCAGTTTTCGCTTCAACCCATCGTAGTCCCCATCGCTGATCTCCGGCGCCGCCTGCCGGTGATAGAGCGCGTCGTGCCGCGCGACCTCCGTTCGCAGCGCGGCAATCTCCTCGCGCGCCACGGCCGGAGTCGTCCCCGACGGCACCGTTTGGGCCGCAGCTCCCGCCACCACGAAACCGAGGGCGCACCGCACCACGCGGAAGAAACCAACGCGTCGCGCCGCAACATCGGAGATAAAAGCGTTCATGGCGGGGAAACCACGATACGGCGCGCACGACGCCGAAATCGTGATGGCAACCCGCACCATGACGCGCCCACCGCCCGCCGTCGAGTCCCGGCGTGCGCCGCGCACGGCCGTTTTCACCCCCGGTCATCGCCGCCGCCCCCGCAGTTTTGGTTGGCCAGCCGCTCCTGATTCGTTCCGATTGCGCCGTGCTTTCGTTCGGTCCCCTCGCCCGATTCTTCGCCTTGGTCTCCCTGCCCCTTGCCGCCGCCGCCGCGCCTCCGCCGGTCGACTACGGCCGCGACGTCCGCCCGATCTTGTCGGACAAGTGTCATACCAACGTCATTTGAGTTTTTGACTGCCGGTAGCCGCGAGCGTGAGCGAGTGATGTTTCGACTATCGTCCAAATATCACGAGACGTGGGTATTACCACTGCCACGACCCCGATGAGAGCGGACGCAAAGCCAAACTCCGCTTCGAAACCAAGGAAGGTGCATTCCGCGTGAAAAACGATTCGGCCGTGATCATCCCCGGAAAAAGCGCGGAAAGCGAAATCATCTTCCGCGTCACCAGCACCGCCCCGGAGGAAATGATGCCTCCACGCGACGCCAAGATGCACCGCCTGACCGCTCCTCCGCTCCGTTCTGTGGGTTGGCCTCGCCCGCCGCTGCACGCCCGGCCGCACGCCGCGTCGGCCGGAGGGCTTGTCACCCACCCGGTGACAAACGGTCCCGGGCTTTTCTTGCAAAATCTTATCCGCCGTCCCCCTAGACGGGCCAGCCCGCGCGTCAGGCTATGCTGGGTGAGAAAATATTTCCGACTCCCGCGCTTGCCCATTTTCCGCTGCGCTCGCTTCCTCCCCGCGGGTCCCCACCTCACCGCCCAATGCCGAAATCCGAAAACACCCGTTGGTTCAACGAGGAGGTTCAACCCCACGAGTCTTCCCTTCGTTCCTATTTGCGGGCCGTCTTCCCCTCGCTCCCCGATATCGACGATCTCGTCCAAGAATCCTACGCCCGCCTGATCCGCGCGCGGGAAACCGGCCGCGTGGGCTACGCCAAGGCCTTTCTCTTTACGACCGCCCGCAACGCCGCCCTCGATTTTTTCCGCCGCCGCAAAGTCGTTTCCATCGAGGGCATGGCCGATCTCTCCACCCTCTCGGTCATGGAGGACGCCCCCAACGCCGCTGAGGCGGTCAACAAGCAGCAGGAGCTCGAACTGCTCTCCGCCGCCGTGCGCGATCTCCCGGAGCGCTGCCGACAAGTCCTAACGCTCCGCCTGCTCTACGCGCTTTCGCACAAGGAGATCGCCGCCGAACTTCGCCTCTCCGAACACACCGTAAAAGCCCAGCTCGCCAAGGGCATGAGGCGCTGCGCCGATTACTTTGAAGAACGCGGCGTCAGCACCCTCCGCCGCCCCGCTACCGAGGACACACCATGAACGCTCACCCCGGCTCCCCTCCGCCGCGCCCGTCCGACGATGAATCGATCGCCGCCACGGCCGCCGCTTGGCTCGCGCAACGCGACGACACGTTTTCAGCCGCCGACGCCGCCGCATTCGAGCGATGGTGCGCCGCCGATCCGCGCCACGCCGACGCCGTCTGCCGCCTTGAGCGCGCTTGGGCCACGTTGCAGCCGTTGCGCAATTTCCGCCCCACCGCCCAGCGCCATCCCGACCGCGACCTCTTGTCAGCCCCCGCCCGGCCCAGTCGCGGCGTCATCTTTCCCCTCCGCGCTTTCGCCTTCGCCGCCGCGCTCATGCTCACCCTCGGCTTCTGGGCAGTCCGCACCACCTCGACCTCAACGCTGCGTTACACCACGACCGCCGGCGGCTACGAACGCGTCATCCTTGCCGATCATTCGGTGCTCGAGCTCAACGGCGACACCGCCGCCGAGGTCACATATACCGCCGTTGAGCGCCGCGTGCGTCTCATGCACGGTGAAGCGCACTTCACGGTCGCCAAAAATCCCGCGCGTCCGTTTCAGGTCGAGGCTCAAGGCATCGCCGTGCGCGCCGTCGGCACGGCATTCAACGTCCGCCTCGGCGCGGGCGAGGTCGAGGTGCTCGTCACCGAGGGCAAGGTCGCGGTCTCGCCGACCGAAACCCCGTCCCTCGCGGGCCCGCCCGCGCGAGCCCGGGCGGAAACTCCGCCCAACCCCGGCCCCACTCTGCTCATCGCCAACGAACGCGCCGTCGTCGCGACCAAGGGCCCCGTCACTCCGCCCCGGGTCGAACGTATCGCGCCCGAAGCCGTGCGCACCGCGCTCATTTGGCAGGGGCCTTCGCTCGTGTTCGCCGCCACGCCTCTCGCCGAGGTCGCCGCGCAGTTTAACCGCCGCAATCCAATCCAGATCGTCTTGGCCGACCCGACCTTGGCGACTCTCCCTATCGGCGGCAGCTTCCGGCCGGAACACGTCGAGGCTTTTGTCCAACTGCTCGAGTCCGGCAACGAAATCCTGGTCGACCGCTCGGACGCCACCCGTCTCGTGCTGCGCGCGGCGAAATAATTTTGCGCCCCGCGTAGCCCGTCCGCGCCCACTGTCCGTCTGAACCTATGACCGGCCTGCTCACTTCCCCGCCTCATCGCGACCGAGCGACCGTTATGGATGCTCCAAACCCTCACCCCTTTTCTCCTCCGCGTGTGCCGATCGGTTAATGCCCTGCGCCGAGCGATTCTGCTCATCGTGCTCGCCGCGCTTTCCGCGCCGGCTTCCCACGCCGCCGATCCCTCCGGCACGCGCCGCTACCAATTGGCCGGCGGCGACGCCGAGCAGACGCTCCGTCAATTCGTCGAGCAATCCGGCGAACAGGTCGTCTACGTCGTGACCAAGGTGCGCGGCATCACGACCAATCCGCTCTCCGGCGAATTTACCGCCCGCGAGGCCCTCAACCGCCTCGTCGCCCACACGAAGCTCACGGTCGTCCAAGATCAAAAATCCGGCGCCCTCATGGTCACCGTGTCCCCGCCCGAGACCACCCCGCGCAGAGGGGAAGTCGGACTTGGTTCCGATCCGCAATCTACACCCAAGACCCAACCCATGAAACCCTCACGCGCTCTGCTCACCGCCTTCGCCGGTCTCCTCGCCCTCACCCAATCGGCGTTGGCGCAAACCGCCCCGATCTCGCCGAACCAGGCTGACAAGGATGCCAAGCCCGTCGCCGGATCGGTCGCCGCCGAAGAAACGATCCTGCTTCCCGAATTCAATGTGACCGGCAGCGACTCTGGCTGGGTGGCGACCAATACGCTCTCCGGCACTCGGACCAATATGCAGCTGAAAGACCTCCCGCGCTCGGTCCAAGTGTTGACCAGCGAATTCTTGAGCGACATCGGCGCGCTCACGATGACCGATGCGAGTGATTACATGAGTGGCGTTACCAGTGTCGGCGATCAGGACCAGACCAACGATACCAATGGCTACCAGGTACGCGGCTTCAGACAGAATAATCCCTATCGTAACGGCATCCGTGAACCGTCTCCCAGCATGCTCTTCGATTCCGCCACCATGGATCGCATCGAAGTCCTGAAGGGGCCCAGTTCGCTGCTCTCCGGCGTCGTGGACGTCGGTGGCATGATGAACTCGATTTCCAAAGCACCAGGAACCAGGAAAACAGCCACCATCACCCTACGCGGTGACAACTGGGGCATGCGACGTGCAGACGCGGATGTCACCATCCCGCTGACCAAGCGCTTGTCCTCCCGCTTCGTCTTGGTCCGCCAAGCAGGTGACGCCTGGCAGCAATTTGCCTGGAACAACCGCACCGTCCTCTACGGAGCGCTGTCCTACAAGCTGACGGAGAATACGCGCCTGACCACCAACGTCGAATACATCGACTATCTGGCCGCGCTACCCGCACCGCGCCAGGGGGGTACGACCGCTCTCACTTATCTAACCTTCCGTGGTAACAACATCCTCAACGGCATCAATGCCAACGGCGTTTATATTCCCTGGGATTTTAATCCCTTTGGGCCCAACAACCGCCGCGACCAACAGATTATCCGCACCAGCAATCAGGTGGAGCATCGTTTCAATGACATGTTCTCGGTGCGTGCTTCCGCAAACTACTCCCAAACCCAAAAGTACGACCGCCGGGTCAACGGTGCGATGACTGTGAAGACAGTTAATGGGCTCGCCGTACCCGACACCATCACGCTCCTCGGAACCGACGATAACGACACCTTCAAGACGTTCACCTCGCAGGCCGATCTGGTGGGGCGATTCAAATATTTTGGGATCGAACAGCAGTCCATCCTTGGGGCGGAGTTCATCGACTATGACCAATTACGCTTTCGATTCGATACCGCCCCGCTCTCCCCCTACCGGTTCAGTACCGGTACCGCCGGCGCGTGGACCGAGATGCTCGATGATTCGCGCTGGAACATACCCCGTGACCGGCGGACATCCCAGGTCAGACGTTACGCTTACTCCCTCACCAACGTCTTCGCGCTGTTCAATAGCCGGGTGTTTTTCATGGCCGGGGCGCGTCACGACATGGGCACGATCGCCAGCCAAAATCCTCTCAATACCAGCGTGCTCGCGCGGAATACGGTGAGTGATGAGAATGCCGTTTCTCCCACGTTCGGCCTAACCTACCGCGTCACTAACGATCTATCGGTTTTTGTTTCGACGAGTCGCTCCTTTTCCGGCGTACCGGTCGGCAGCGTCGATATTTACGGCGATCCGCTCTCAAAGCATATCAGCGGCGAAGGCCTCGATGCTGGCATCAAGACCGCGTTCCTTGAGAACCGCCTGATAATCAATGCCACTGCCTTCCAGGTGGATAGAATCAACGATGTTCGTGCGACGATCGAGCAAGACTTCATCGATGCCGGGCTCGGCCTTCAGGTTGGCCGCTCCGTTCAGGATGTGTCCTCACGCTCGCACGGTTGGGAGACCGACATTACGGTAAGGCCCTTCAAGGGCTACCAATTACTTGTTAACTACACGAACCTCCGTGCCTTCGTTTTATCCAACCGGCGGAGCCCCGCTAACGTGGGCGGCCCGCTGACGAACGGTCCAGGGCGTGAATCGTGGAGCGTTTTTCAAAAGTACGATCTCCCGGGCCAGATGCTGAAGAGCTTCACCGTCACTCACGGTATGGTATTTCGCGACGGAAAGCGGCCCAATGTGCGCGGCTTTTTACGCCATGATGCGAGCGCCTCCTACCGCACGAACCTCTTCAATAAAAGTGTCTCGATCGTGCTGCGCGTTCAAAACGTGCAAGACATCATGTACTGGCAGGGCAACCAGGCTCGCGGTGCGCCCCGCACCACTTCGCTCCAACTCACCACGCGATTCTAAAAATACGCCCCATATAACGGGGCACGCAGTTGGCGTGACTCGTTGTCTTCGTTTTTTCCCCGACACGGCCGGAGCCGTCACGGCTCCGGCCCACAAGCTGGCTCGCATCCTCGCCACCATGATCAAGACCCGCACGGCATACGATCCCGGCAAGCTCGGCAATCCGGCGCTCACCCGCCAACGCAAAGAGCGTTCGCTCAGCGAACACGCGGCCCTCCTCGGCATCTCCCTCCAACCAGCCGATGCAAACGCTGTTTCTTGAGAGCAAAATCCCGTTTCCTGTCAGCCATCTTAATTCATTCGGGTCGTTGACCCGACCGATGCGTTCGGCAACATTTCACTTCACATTTCACTCACATCGTGCCCCCTCCCCGTCGCCGTCTCACCTCACTGTTCGCGCTAATCGGCGCCATCGGCGCCTGCCTCAACGTCGCACCTCTCCGCGCCGCCGAGCCACTGACTTTTAACCGCGACGTCCGCCCGATTCTATCGGACAACTGCTTTCAATGCCACGGCCCCGACGCCGCCAACCGTAAGGGCCATCGCCGCCTTGACACCTACGAGGGCGCCACCGCCGAGCGCCGAGGCTTCCGCGCCCTCGTGCCCGGCCGCCCCGATCAATCGGAGGCGTGGCTCCGCCTCACGAGTGCGCAAGACGACGAACTCATGCCGCCCCCCGAGGCCCACAAGACCGTTACCCCCGAGCAAAAGGAAACCCTCCGCCGCTGGATCGCCGAGGGCGCGCGCTACGAGCGTCACTGGGCCTACGAGCCGCTCCGCCCCGTCACGCCACCCGCCGTGAAAAACGAAAGCTGGGTCCGCAATCCCGTCGACCGCTTTATCCTCGCCCGCCTCGAGCGCGAGGGCCTCGCCCCCTCGCCACCCGCCGATCCCGCAACCCTCCTCCGCCGCGTGAGCTTCGACCTCACCGGACTGCCTCCCTCCCCGGAGGCCGTCGCTGCTTTCCGTCTGTCCGCTCTGGACGCCCAGCTCTCGGCTCTTTTCTCGTCCCCCCACTACGGCGAACGCATGGCCTCCGACTGGCTCGACGTCGCGCGCTACGCCGACACCAACGGCTACCAAGTGGACCGCGACCGCGAGATGCACGCGTGGCGCGACTGGGTGATCCGGGCGTTTAACGACAACAAACCGTTCGATCAATTCACCATCGAGCAGCTCGCCGGCGACCTGTTGCCCAACGCCACGCTCGAGCAGAAAATCGCGACCGGCTTCAACCGAAACCACATCCTCAACGAGGAGGGCGGCGTGATCGCCGACGAGTTTCTCGCCGAGGCCACCGCCGATCGCGTCGAGACCGTCGCCACCGCGTGGCTCGCGCAGACCTTCAACTGCACGCGCTGCCACGACCACAAATTCGACCCCTTTACGCAGCGGGACTTCTACAGCCTCAAGGCGTTCTTCAACAACCTGCCCGAGACCGGCAAGGGCACCTACGCGGCCAGCATCCGCCGGAACGCACCGCCGATGCTCCGCCTGCCCGCACCCTCCGCGGAGGCAAAGCTCGGGGAACTCGAGCGCGAGCGCGAGGCCGCGCTCGCGCGCCTCCCCGCCCTCGCCGCCGCGCAAAGCGCCGCCGAACTCCAAGCGTGGGAGCAGCGCCTCACCGTGGCATCCGTCGTTTGGATACCCGCCGAGATCGTAGGCGCGACTGCGCCCAACCTCGATTTGCCGATCGATGCGTCGCGCCGCCGGGTGCAGATCTCCGCGCTCGAGAACCGCGTCAACCGCATCACGCTGCGCGTGAAAGCCTCGCTCACTCGCGCGACGGCGGTACGCCTCAGCGCAACGGGCCCCAGCGAGGTCTCGACCTTTTCTTTCCATACGATGAGCACCACGGCCGTGGTGAACGGCAAGCCCGCGCGCAACGCGCTCCCGCTCCGTGCCGCCGCCGCCGCCGACTCGGTCGCTGTCGCCGCGGCCACGCTCCTCGTCGATCAGGATCGCGAGACACGCCTGACCCTCGCCGCCGCCACCGAGCGACCCGCCGCCGTCGTCGTCGAGATCGAGGGCGGTTTCGTCGCCACCGACGGAACGGTCGAGCTTCAAATCGCGCTCGACGGGAGCGAATCCACTGGCCCCACGTCCTGGGAAGTCCACGTCACCGCCGAGGATCCCGCGCTACTCGCCCCGAACGCCGTCGTCGCCGCGGCCGGCTTCCCCTCTGCGGCCCGCACCGCCGCCGACGTGGATCTGCTGCGCGCGCACCGCACGTTCCAACTCCCCGCGTACCGCCAGCTCTCGGACCGAATCGCCACGCTCGCTCGCGAGATCAGGCGCACCGACGACGCGATTCCCACGACGCTCGTCATGGCCGAGCGTGCCGAGCCGCGCGCCACCCACATCCTGATGCGAGGCGCCTACGATCATCCCGGCGAGCGGGTCTTCCCCGCCACGCCCGAGATTTTGCCGCCGATGGACCCGGCATGGCCGCGCACCCGGATCGGCCTCGCTCGCTGGCTCGTGAGCCCGGAAAATCCTCTCCCAGCGCGCGTCACCGTGAATCGTCTCTGGCAGCTCGTGTTTGGCACCGGCCTGGTGCGGACCGCGGGCGACTTCGGCTCGCAGGGCGAGAGGCCGAGCCACCCCGAGCTGCTCGATTGGCTCGCGCAAGAGTTCATCCGCAGCGGCTGGGACGTGAGGTCGTTGCTCCGCATCCTCGTCTCGAGCGCGACCTATGCGCAAAGCTCGCGCTTCACGCCCGAACTGCTCGCGCGTGATCCGGAGAACCGCCTGCTCGCCCGCGCGTCGCGTTTCCGTCTACCGGCCGAGGCCGTGCGCGACTCCGCGCTAGCTGTCAGCGGCTTGCTCGTCCCCACCATGGGCGGGCCCTCCGTGAAACCCTACCATCCGCCCGGCCTCTACGAGCAGGTTACCGCCGGCACAGGCACCACGGTTTATGTGCCCGGCACCGGCGCCGATTTGTATCGCCGCACGCTGTACACGTATTGGAAACGCTCCGTGCCGCACCCCGCGCTCCTCGCGTTTGACCTGCCGTTCCGCGAGACCTGCACCGTGCAGCGCGTGCGCACCAACACTCCGCTGCAGGCGCTCAACCTCATGAACGACCCGACCTACGTCGAGGCCGCGCGCGTGCTCGCGCACCGCATGCTCCGCGAGGGCGGCGCTGATCCCGCCGCGCGTCTGGCGCACGGGTTCCGCCTCGTGCTCTCCCGCGCGCCCCGCGCCCCAGAACTCGACTTGCTCGTCCACGCGCAGGCGCGCTCGCAGCGCGCGTTTGCGACCGATCCCGCCGCGACCGCCGCCTACGTGCGCGTCGGCGCGACGGCGCCCGACGCGACCTTCGACGCCGCCGAACTCGCCAGCTACGCCGCCGTCGCCGGCACGATCCTCTGCATGGACGAGGCGGTCTCACGCAACTGACCACCATGAATATTTCGCGACACTCTGCGTTTCTTACCCGCCGGGATTTCCTCGGCCGCGGCGTCGCGGGCCTCGGCGCGGCGGCGCTCGCCACGTTGCTTAACCCACGACTTTTCTCCGCCGCGGCCGCCCGCCCGGGCTTGCCGCATTTCGCGCCGAAGGCCAAGCGCGTCATCTGGCTCACGCAAGCCGGCGCGCCCTCGCAGATCGATCTCTTCGACTACAAGCCCGGCCTCGCGTCGCGCTTCGGCACCGATTTGCCCCATTCCGTGCGCGGCGGCCAGCGGCTCACCGGGATGACCTCCGAGCAGAAGCACCTGCGGATCGCGCCGTCGATTTTTCCTTTTCAGCAGCACGGCCAGAGCGGGCTCTGGGTGAGCGACTTGCTTCCCCACACCGCGAAGCTCGCCGACGAGATCTGCGTTGTCCGCTCGATGCACACCGAGGCGATCAATCACGACCCGGCGATGACACTCCTGCAAACCGGTGCCGAGCTCGCCGGGCGCCCGTCGTTCGGTGCGTGGACCGCTTACGGGCTCGGCTCGGAAAACGAGAATCTGCCCGCCTTCGTCGTGCTGATTTCACGGCCGTCGGGCCAGGGCAACGCCCAGCCGCTACACGAGCGCATGTGGAGCGCCGGCTTCATGCCCTCGAAATACCAGGGCGTGCGCTTCGGCTCGGGCAAGGATCCCGTGCTGTTTCTCTCCGACCCGCCGGGTATTGACCGCGCGCACCGCCGCGCACTGCTCGACGATCTCGGCGCGCTCAATCGCGGCACGCTCGCCGACTATCAGGACCCGGAGACGCAGGCGCGTATCGACCAGTTCGAACTGGCCTTTCGCATGCAAGCTTCCGTCCCCGAGCTCGCCGATCTCTCGGCGGAGTCGTCGGCGGTGTTCGAGGCCTACGGCCCCGAGTCGCGCAAGGCCGGCACCTACGCCGCCAATTGCCTGCTCGCGCGCCGCCTCGCCGAGCGCGGCGTGCGTTTCATCCAGCTCTACCACCGCGGCTGGGACCAGCACCTCAACCTGCCCCGCGACATCCGCAGCCAGTGCCACGACACGGATCAGCCCACCGCCGCGCTGCTCGCCGACCTCAAGGAACGCGGCCTGCTCGACGACACGCTCGTCGTGTGGGGCGGCGAGTTTGGCCGCACGGTGTATTCGCAAGGCACGCTCACCACCGACAACTACGGCCGCGACCATCACCCGCGCTGCTTCACGATTTGGCTCGCGGGGGCGGGCGTGAAGCGCGGGCACGTGTTTGGCGAGACCGACGAGTTTTCCTACAACATCGTGCGCGACCCCGTGCACATTCACGACCTCAACGCCACCGCGCTGCACCTGCTCGGCATCCAGCACGAGCGCCTCACCTACCGCCACCTCGGCCGCGACTACCGCCTGACCGATGTGCACGGGCAGCTTGTCAAAGACATCCTTTCATAGTGATTCCTATCTCTCCGATCATGGTTCTCCCGATCCTCCGTCCATTTCGATTTCTGGCCGTCTTGCTCAGCCTGAAGGTCGTCGCCGGTGCCGCCGCACCGGTCGATTTTGGCCGCGAGGTGCGGCCGATCCTATCGGACAAGTGCTTCCATTGCCACGGCCCCGATGAGAGCGGCCGCAAAGCCAAACTCCGCCTCGATACCCGCGAGGGAGCCCTCCGAGAAAAGAATGGCTCGACCGTAATCATCCCCGGCAAGAGCGCCGAGAGCGAAATCATCTTCCGGATCACCAGCACCGATCCGGAGGAAATGATGCCTCCACCCGACGCAAAAATCGGCCGCCTCACACCGGCCGAAGTCGCCATCCTCAAGCGCTGGATCGACGAGGGCGCACCCTTTCAAAACCACTGGGCCTTCGAGCCGCTCTCACCCGTCCCCACTCCAGCCACCCAGATCCCAAACCCCAAAACCCCGACCACCTCTTTCCCGTCGCTCTCTGCGTCACCAATCGACCGGCTCACGTTCGACGGACTCGCCCGCCGCAAACTCGCACCCCAACCCGAAGCCGACCGCGCCACCCTTATTCGCCGGCTTTCCTTCGACCTCACCGGCCTCCCACCTTCACTCGCGGAACTCGACGCGTTTCTCGCTGACCGCTCGCCCGACGCCTTACCCAAGGTCGTCGATCGCCTCCTCGCCTCCCCTCGCTACGGCGAACGCATGGCCACCGACTGGCTCGATATCGCCCGCTACGCCGATAGCTACGGTTTCCAAGTCGACCGCGAGCGCGAGATGTGGCCTTGGCGCGACTGGGTCATCAAAGCCTTCAACCAAAACCTCCGCTGGGACCAATTCGTCACCGACCAACTCGCCGGCGATCTGCTACCCAACGCCACCGAAGAACAAGTCCTCGCCACCGCCTTCAACCGCCTCCACCCACAGGAAACCGAGGGCGGCTCCGTCGAGGAGGAATACCGCATCAATTACGTCAACGACCGCGTGACCACCTTCGGCACCGCCTTCCTCGGCCTCACCCTCGAGTGCTGTCGCTGCCACGATCACAAGTTCGACCCCATTCCGCAGAAAGATTTCTACGCACTCGCCGCGTTTTTTCAAAACATCGACGAGGCCGGCCTCTACTCCTTCTTCACCCCATCAGCCCCCACCCCCGCCATGTGGGTGCCGAATTCCGCGCACCAAGAAAAATTCACCGCCGCCACCGCCGCAGTGCAATCCGCCGAAGCCGCGCTCACCGCACTCCGCGATTCCCGACGCGACGCCTTCACCGCATGGCTTGCGCAACCGGCGACGACCTCACCCACGGCGACGATTCCCGGCGAAGTCGCGCATTTCGATTTCAACGTCCGCGACACCACCCCGCTTCCTCCCAAGCCCAAACCTCCCGCGAAACAAAAAGCCGCTCCCGCCACCACCACCGCACCCGATGCCGTCGAGACAGTCCCCTCCGAGGAGAAACAGACCAACCTCGCCCGCTTCCCCAACCCTGTCCGCGCCGACGACTACGCCTCCACCGCGAAGGAAAACGAGTCCGTCCCCGGTCGCCCGGGTGCCGGCTCTGCGGTCCGTCTCTCGGGCGACCACGCCATTCAGACGAAGCTCGGCAATTTCCACCGTCACGACCCCTTCACGATTTCACTCTGGATCAAGACGCCCGACGTCAAAGAGCGCGCCGTCGTCCTCCACCGCTCGCGCGCCTGGACCGACGCCGGCAGCCGCGGCTACGAACTCCTCATCGAAGACGGCCGCGCCAAATGGTCGCTCATTCACTTCTGGCCCGGCGACGCGATTTCTATTCGCGCCACCGATCCGCTCCCTGTCAACGAATGGGTCCACGTCACCGTCTCGAATGACGGTGCGAGCCGCGCCGCCGGCCTTCGCCTGTTCATTAACGGCCAACCTGCACGCACTGAGATTATCCGAGATCACCTCACCAAAGACATCACCGGCGGCGGCGGTGACACCATCGCCCTCGGCGAACGCTTCCGCGACCGCGGTTTCAAAGGCGGCCTCGTCGACGACCTCCAGGTCTTCTCCCGCGAACTCACCTCCTTCGAGATCCGCGGCATTTATTCCGCTCCCTCTGAGTCTCCGCTTTCGACGCCACCCGACTTCGACACCTACCTCGCCCATCACGACGCCCCCTACCGCGCCGCGCTCGCCACGCTCGCTGCCACCCGCGCGGCGCAAACCAAACTCGCCGACGAGGCCAAGGAAATCATGGTCATGCGCGAATTGCCGACCCCAAAGACCGCCTACATCCTTCAACGTGGAGAATACGACCACCGCGGCGCCGCCGTCGGACCGGACACCCCCGGCGCCCTCCCGCCCTTCCCCGCCGACCAACCCCGTAACCGCCTCGGCCTCGCACGCTGGCTCACCGACCCGCGCCATCCGCTGCTCGCGCGCGTGACGGTGAATCGCTTCTGGCAATCCCTCTTCGGTCTCGGCCTCGTGAAGACCTCCGACGACTTCGGCAGCCAAGGCGACCGCGCCGAATATCCCGAACTCCTCGACTGGCTCGCCGGCGAATTCATCCGCTCCGGCTGGGACGTGAAAGCCCTGCATAAAACCATCGTCCTCTCGCAAACCTACCGCCAACGCAGCTTCGCCACTCCCGAGATCATGGCCGACGATCCGGAAAACGTCTGGCTCGCCCGCGGTCCGCGTCACCGCCTCCCCGCCGAAATGATCCGCGACCAAGCCCTCGCCGCCAGCGGGCTCCTCGTGGAAAAAATCGGCGGCCCGCCCGTCTACACCTACGACATCCCTGAATCCTTCAAACCCGCGCCCGCCGGCAAAGGCGAAGCCCTCTATCGTCGCAGTGTGTACACGTTCTGGAGACGCACCGGCCCCGCGCCCATGCTCGAAGCCTTCGACGTCCCCAAGCGCGTGGTCTGCGTCGCCCGCCGCGACACCACGAACACCTCGCTCCAAGCCCTTGTGCTTCTCAACGGCCCTCAATTCGTCGAAGCCGCTCGCGTGCTCGCCGAAAAGCTCCACCGCGCCTACCCCGGCCAGCGCGACGCACTCGTCACCGCCGCTTTCCACCAACTCCTCTCGCGCCCGCCCGACGTCGCCGAGCAAAAAATCCTCGCCCGGCTCTACGACGAACAACTCGCCCACTTCCGCGCCCACCCCGAGTCCGCCGCCGCCAGTCTCGCGGTCGGCGCAACCCCGCGCAACGCCACGTTGCCCGCTCCCGAAATCGCCGCCACCGCCACGCTCGTAAACACCCTCATGAACCACGACACCTTCGTCGTGAAACGCTGATGAATCCCCGTCCTCCGCCGTCATCCCACGATTCACCCCTCTGCACCGGTCACGCACCGTGGCTCTCCCTGAGCCGCCGCGAGTGCCTCAATCGTCTCGCCCTCGGACTCGGCGGCATCGCCCTCGCCGATCTGCTCGGCCGCGACGCCACCGCTGCCTCCGTCTCCCCCTCTCCCACGCTCCCACTCTCCCCATCTTCCGCCGCCGCCCTCCCTTCCCTTCCGCACTTCACCCCAAAGGCCAAGCGCATCATTTACCTTTTCCAATCCGGCGGCCCCTCCCAGCTCGATCTCTACGACTACAAACCGCTCCTCAATCAGCGCCACGGCGAGCAACTCCCTGACAGCGTGCGCGGCGGCCAGCGCCTCACCGGCATGTCGGGCAATCAGAGTTCGATCCCCATCGCGGGTTCACCGTTCAAGTTTTCCCAGCACGGCCGCAGCGGCGCGTGGTACAGCGAACTCCTCCCGCACACCGCAAAAATCGCCGACGACCTCTGCATCATTCGCTCGATGCACACCGAATCGATTAACCACGGCCCGGGCGTGACCTTCATGCAGACGGGTTCGCAAATCCCCGGCCGCCCGAGTTTCGGCTCGTGGCTCGACTACGGTCTCGGCAGCGCCAACGCCAATCTCCCTTCCTTCGTCGTGCTCATTACGAAGGATAAAAAAGGCCAGCCCCTCATGTCCCATCTGTGGGGCGCCGGTTTTCTCCCCGCGAAACATCAGGGCGTGCGCTTCCGCTCCGGTGCCGATCCGGTCCTCTATCTTAACAACCCCGCCGGCGTTTCTCCAGAGAATCGCCGCCTCGCACTCGACCGCCTGCGCGAGTTGCACGAACATCAGTTTGCCGGCACGCCCGACGCCGAGATCTCCGCGCGCATCGCCAACTACGAGATGGCGTTCAACCTCCAGACCAGCGTCCCCGAGGTCACCGACCTCAAAGATGAGCCGGCCCACGTCGTCGATTCTTACGGACCCGACGCGCGCAAACCCGGCTCCTTCGCCGCCAACTGCCTCCTCGCCCGGCGGCTCGCCGAGCGCGGCGTGAAATTCATCCAGCTGTATCATCAGGACTGGGACCACCACGGCGGCCTCCCCGGCGGCATCAAACGCGAGTGCCAGCAGACTGATCAACCCGCCGCCGCGCTCGTCGCCGACCTCAAGGCCCGCGGTATGCTCGACGACACCCTCGTCATCTGGGGCGGCGAATTCGGCCGCACCAACTACTGCCAAGGCCCGATGACCGCGAACAACTTTGGCCGCGATCACCACCCGCGCTGCTTCTCACTCTGGCTGGCCGGCGGTGGCGTGAAACCGGGCGTGACCTACGGCGAAACCGACGACTACGGCTACAACATCACGAAGGATCCCGTGCACATCCACGACCTGCACGCGACGATTCTCCACCTCTTCGGCATCGATCACGAGCGCCTCACCTACAAATTCCAGGGCCGCCGCTATCGCCTCACCGACGTCTTCGGCAAAGTCGTGAAAGACATCTTGTCTTAATGGCGCGGCGGTTTCCAACCGCCGTGTTTTCCGCCCACCCCAGCATGTCCGACCCACTCCTCCGCGCCCGCGACCTCATCGCCCAGTTCCGCGCCAACCTCTCGACCGTCGTGCTCGGCACCGCGTCCGCCGACGGCGAACCCGACGCCTCCGTCGCCGCCACGCTGCTTGATCCCTCCGGCGCCTTCGTCGTCTACGTCAGCGGCCTCGCCGCGCACACGCGCAATCTCCGCTACAATCCCCGCGCCAGCGTGCTCCTGGTCGAAGCCGAAACCCCGCCGACCCAGCCGCTCGCACGCCGGCGCCTCACGTTTGCCTGCGCCGCCGAACCCATCGCCCGCGATTCCGCCGCCCACGCGGCGCTGATCGCCGCCTTCCGCGCCAAGTTTGGCGGAGCGATCGATCTCCTCGCCGGCCTGCCCGATTTCCAACTCGTACGGCTCACGCCGCTCCGCGGTCGCGTCGTCGTCGGTTTCGGCGCCGCCTTCGCCGTCGATCCGGACGATTGGACGCAACTCAGCCTGGTCGGTCGTCCGCCGGCGCGCTGATCGCGCCGGACCGCCCGGCCCCTGCGCGCGCCGGCCTCCCGGGCCACCCTCGCCTTCGTCACCCGCGATCCGGCAGGCCGGGCCCCCTTTTTTTTCGCTGTAAATTTGGCCCCTCGTGCTCGACGGCACGTGGATCCCCGGTCGCCCGCGCCGTCCGCCTACCGCGCCGGCACCGGCTGCCCGTTCGCCTCAGCCCAGACGCGCTCCAGCACCGGCTTGATGATCGCGGTGAAGGCCACGTAGGCCGCCGGGTGAAAATGCAGTTTGTCGGCGACGTAAAGATCGAGCCGCGGGTGCCCGTTCGCGTCGACCAACGCCGGGTTGATATCGACGAACGTGCGGCCGGGCGTGGCCGCACAATACGCGCGCGCGAGCGCGTTGTAATGATCAACCTGCTCCCACCGGGCCACGCGATCCGGCGAGCGCGTGGCCGTGACATAGATCAGGCGCGTCGCCGGATATTTGGCCCGCACGCGCTCGGAAAATTCCCGGAAGCGGGCGAAGATCACGTCGGAGTCATCCGCGGGTTTGGCGTTCAGATCATTGCTTCCACAATAGTAAACCATGACCTTGGGCTCATACACCGGCACGAGTTGCTCGAAGCGCGCGAGCTGGTCGCCCGTGCGCGAGCCCCCAAAGGCGCGGTTGAGCACCGGCAACGGCGCCATGTGGTCCGCCAGCTCCTTCCATTGGCGAAAAATACTGCTGCCGACGAACAGGATACCGCCCTTCGCCGGGGGCTTGGCGAGGTCCGCTTCCGCGAACGCTTTGAACGACGGTTCGTATTGCGTCCACCGTTTCGCCGCGTCATCGGCGCCAAACGCGACCAAAGGGAGCAACCAAATCAAAAGCAGCCGGAGGAGGATTTTCATAGGACAAAGAAGCGGATGAAGAATTGGCAAAACAAGGCGCCGACGACGATCATGGACAAACCCCACAGCAGCATCTGCCGGAAAAGTTTCCTGGCGTCACCACCCGCCGGCAAGCCGGCGATACACAGCGCCCCGATGGTCGAGAGCGGCGACACATCCACGATCGCCGCGCCGACATTGATGCTGAGCGCAATCTCCAGCGGATTTCCGCCGCCGAGTTTTGCGACCAATCCCGGGACCATCGGCAGGAAAGCCGGATAGACGACGCCCGACGTGGAGCTGTAGGTCGAGATCAAGCCGGTCACAAACGCCATCGCGCCATTGGCCGTGCCAGGCGTGGCGATTTGCGCGAGGAGCGACGAAAACAAATCCATGCCCCCGGTCTTCTCCAATACTCCGACGAGCACGCTCACCCCCGAAACCATGAGCAGCACCGACCACGGCACGGAGGCCACGGCCGCGTGATCCTCCTCCGCGCGCGCCATGATCAACAGCGCCGCCGCCGCGAACGCCGACAATCCCGGATTGATTTTGAAGGCCACGACGCCGGCGATCCACACCGCCAATACGCCCAGCGTAAACCACTGCCGACCGGACAGACTCGCCTCATCGGCGGCGACCGCCGCCACGCGCGGCGCACGCAGCAGTTTCAACCCGCCGAACAACAGATAAGCCGCTCCCGCCACCAGCGCATGCGCCACGAAGTTCGCCGCAAAGATATTCCAGTCGTTGTGCGGCAAGCCCGCCTTGTGCATCTGCGCCTGCACAATCACGCCCACCGCGCTGAAGGGCGAGAGGTTGCCGGCATTCGCCCCATTGGCGACCATGAGCGCCATCAGAAACGGCGACACGCCCGCCGTAATCCCGGCCGTCATCGCCAGGGGCGCCACCAGGGCGCTGGCCGCGATCGCGCCCGGTCCGATCATCGAGAGCACACCGGCCAGGCCAAAAAACAGGGGCGGCAGCAGCGAGGGCGTTCCCCCGCAAAGCCGGACCCCGCGCCGCGCCAGCACTCCCAGCGTGCCGTTGATCTGCGCGATCCCGAACAGCAGCGTCACCCCGGCCAGCGTGAGAAACAGCGACGAGGGAAAGAGCCCGAGCACCGCCTCGGCTTTCCACCCGGCGGCATAAATCCCCACCGGAAACGCCAGAGCCACGGCAAGAATGCCGACATTGATCCGCGACGTCAGGCTAAGGACGATCACGGCCAGCAGCGCGCACAACGAAAGCGTGGCGGGGCTCATGGCGCGGCTGGCGTGGACTTGAGCAAATGCTTCTGCACCTTCCCCAACGCGGTGCGCGGGATCGCCGCCACGCGCACAAACACTTTCGGCAGTTTGAACGAGGCCAATTGCGTGCGCAGATACCCGGCCACCGCGGCCTCGTCGAATTTGGCCGCATCCACCACCACATAGGCGACCGGCACTTCGCCGCGCACCGGGTCGGGCACGCCCACCACAGTCGCCTCCCGCACCCCCGGTTGCTCCAGAATCAGTTCCTCAATCTCCCGCGGATAAATGTTAAAGCCCCCGGAAATAATCAGATCGCTGCGCCGGCCCTGCAGCGTGATGTAGCCGTCCGCGGCCCGCACCCCGATGTCGCCCGTCCGAAACCAACCGTCCGTCCATGCCGCGGCCGTCGCCTCGGGCCGTTGCCAATAGCCGGCACAGACATTCGTCCCCTTGACCCAAAGCTCCCCGCTGGTGCCGTCGGCCACCGGCGCGCCGGACTCGTCGCAAATCCGCACGCTCACGTGCGGCAGCGGCAACCCGACCGTACCGGGCCTTCGCTCCCCTTCGTAGGGGTTGCTGACGTTCATCAGCGTCTCGGTCATGCCGTAGCGCTCGAGAATCACCGACCCGTAGAGTTGGCGAAACTTCTCGTGCACTTCCGCCGGCAGGGGCGCCGAGCCCGACACGGCGAGCCGCAGGCGCGAGCCGATCGTGCGCGCCACCTCGGCCGGCAATTCCAACAACCGGATAAACATCGCCGGCACGCCAAAAAAAACCGTCGGCCGATAATCGTCGAACCAACCCGCCGCCTTGGCGTGATCGAAGCGCTCCGTCAACCGCATGTGGCAGCCGCTGATCAGCCAGCAGTGCACGCCGTTCGCGAGCCCGTGCACATGGAACAACGGGAGCGTCGCCAGATAGCGGTCGTCCTCCGTAAATCGCCACTCGCGGGCCAGCGCCGCACCGTTCGCGGCGAAGTTACCCTGCGTCAGCACCGCCCCCTTCGACGCCCCCGTGGTCCCCGAGGTGTAGATCAACGCCAGCGGCGTCTCCGGCACGCCCCCCGCCGCGAGGCGTTCGGAGGCCTGCGTGGCGGACTCGGCCGCCAGCTCCACGACATCCCAGCAGACCACGCCGGCCGGAACGAAAGCCGCCAAATCGGGCGAGGTCACCACCGCGACCGGGGCCGCATCGGCCAGAATGTGTTTCAACTCGCGCTCGCGGTAGAGCACGTTGACCGGCACCAGCACAAGGCCGAGTTTCACGGCGGCGATCCACAGATCGATCACGTCAGGCCGGTTTTGCAGGAAAAACGCGAGCCGCTCCCCCCGCTTCAGGCCGCGCGCGCGCAGCGTGTGCGCCAGCCGGTTGCTGCGCGCCTCGATCTCCCCAAAGGTGAAGGAAACGCCGGCAAACTCCAAAGCCGGGCGCGCCGCACGCTCAAGCAACGATCGGTTAAAAAGCGAAAGAAGGGGCATAGGGGATCAACTCAGCAAAACAACGAGGGACGCGATACGGCAAGCCGCGCTTCGCGAATAATTCGGGTGCTCGGCCGGACCCGGTCATGCGCCTTCAGGCCGGCGCCGCCCCCACAGGCTCCAGGTCGCGGCGCAGCGCCACGCCTTCCCACCGCGCCACGACCGCCGGCGCCGCGCAATGGCCCACCACGTTCACACTGGTGCGGATCGGGTCGATCAGCGCGTCGATCCCGAGGAGCAACCCGAGCCCCTCCAACGGCAGGCCGAAACTCGTAAACAGCGCCGTCAGGACGACAAAATTGGCGCGGGGAATTCCGGCCACCCCTTTGCTGGTGAGTTTGAGCGTCAGCAAAATCAACACCTGCTGATCAAAGCTCAGCGGGACGTTCGCGGCCTGCGCGACAAACAGTGTGGCGAGCCCGAGGAAGAGCGTGCTGCCGCAGAGATTCAGGCTGATACTGAGCGGCGCGACCACCCCGAGGATCCGGTTGGGCACACCGAAGCGCTCCATGTTTTCCAAAGTCTGGGGCAGCGCCGCCGCACTCGACGTCGTGGCGAAAGCGATGAGAAAGGGCTCGCGCGCGAAATGCACAAAGCGCCGGAGCGGCACCCGGAACGCGACCAACGAGCCGCCGAACACCGCGAAGAGAAAAAGCAGCTCGGCCCCCCAGGCCGCCGCAAACAGCCGGACCAGCCCGACCAACACGTCCACCCCGCCCGAGGCCACGGTGCCGGCCATCGCGGCGAACACCGCCGCCGGCGCCAGATACATGATCAAATGCGTGAACCGGAAGGCGATCGTCACCACCGCGTCGGCCAGCGCCAGCACCGGGCGCGCTTTCTCGCCCACCGACAAACACGCGACCCCGAAGAGAAAACAAAAAACGACGATCTGAAGCACGTCGCCCCGCGCCATCGCGTCCACAATGCTCGTGGGAAACGCCTGCACCAGCACGTCCATAAATGTCATGGCCGGCACCCCCGCCGCCGCCTTGGCCACCAGCGCCACGCCCTCCCCCGGGCGAACCACCACGGCCGCAAACCAGCCGAGCAGCAGCGCCAGCGTCGTGGCCACCTCGAAGTAAACCAGCGCCTTCCACCCCAGCCGCCCCAGATCCTTCATCTCCCCCACGCCGCCGACGGCGCGCACCAAGACACCGAACAGCACCGGCGCAATAATCGCCCGAATCAGCCGCAGGAAAATATCGCTGATGAACTTCAGATGCGGCGCGACCCCGGGTGCGGCAAAACCGAACGCGATCCCGCCGACCGCCGCGAGGAGCATCCATTGCGCCAGCGAAATCCCGCACACCGCACCCCAGGCGCGCGTCCACAGGCCGACAGTCTCGGAACGATGAGCAGGGGATGACATGGGATCAGGGTTTCTTCAAAAGCTCGTCGAAGGCGCGCCGAAAATACTCCAGCGACTGGGCGCCCGCGATCAACGCCTCGGTCCTTTGACCGTCGGCGCTCCATTTAGAAATCACAAATGTCGGCGTGCCCCGGATCTTCAGGCGCGCCGCGTGGGCGAAATCGCTCGCGACGGCCGTGCGCACGGTGCGGTCCTTCAGACATAGCTCCAGTTCGCTCCGATCCAGCAGCGGACTCTTCGCCACCCACGCCTCCAGTACGCTCGGCGCGCGGTGCGCCACCGAGAACAATCCGTCCAACAGCTCCCAATACTTTCCCTGCCGATGCGCACAGCGCGCGATCGTGAAAATCTTGCCATACTGCTCGGACTCGTCGTCCGAGGCATTGATCACGGCCCATTGGACTTTCCCCGTCTCGATGTAGTCCCGGCGCAGCGTCGGAAACACCTGCTCGTGAAACTTGCGGCACTGCGTGCACTTGAAATTCGAAATTTCCACGACCAACACCGCCGCCGTATTCACCCCGAGCACAGGGCGGTCCGCCAGCTCGACCGGCGATCCGGCGCGACTCTCCGCCGCGCCGGACCTGACCGCGCCAAGGCCCAGCATGAGCAAGATCATGACTGCTGAGAGACCGAAAGAGGTGCAGACGAAACGACGCATAAACGCGGCCGCTCACACCACCGGGGTGCGAGCGGCCAACGGCAAGTTAGAACCGCGTGCGCACCCCCACCCGAAACATCCGGCCGACCTGGTCAAACAGGCCCGGATCCGTGGGAATCGGCGTCGCGCCGCCGCTGCGGGGTGCATACGTCGGTTCGCGGTCGAGCAGGTTGGCGATGTTCAGATAGATCTCCGTCTGCCAGCGCTGGCGCATCGTGGGCAGGCGATAGGCGACTTGGCCGTCAAAGTAGGCAGTCGAGGGCACGTCATTGTAGTCGGTCGTCACGCCCAGGACGCGCGTCTTGTCCCACGTCATCCGGCCGATGTAGCGCATCTGCAGGAAACTCGAGATCGCCTTGCGCGAGTGGTTCAACGACAGCGTGCCGCGCACATGTGGCATCGCCGAGGTGCCGTTCGCGGCATTCGCCAGACCGTTGCCGGCGAAATTGATCGTCGGGGCGAGCGGCGAAACGCGGGAATATTCGTCGATATAGCCCGCGACCGCGCGCACCGTCAGATTGCCGGGCTGCGCGTTGGCAAACCAGGTGTCGAGCGGCAAACGGTAGCTCGCCTCAAAATCCACGCCACGGGAAAACTCGGAGTTGAGGTTGACCGAGGAGGTCTGCGTGCGGATGACCGCCCGCGGACTGGCCGACGTCGCACCGCGCGTCACAAACGAGCAGAGCGGAGAGGCCGGGTTGAGATCGCACTCGCGCACGGCGTCCTGGCCGCCGGCGACGAAAATCGCGTCCGAGATTTTCGTCGTGTAGAAATCCACGGCGAAGCTCGCCCCCTTCAGCCAGGAGGGCTGATAGACGAAACCCGCGACCGACGAGTGGGCGACCTCGGGCTTGAGGTTGAGGTTGCCGACATTGAGATTCGGCACGGCCTGGAAAGTCAGCCCGGTGCCGCCCGGAAAATTGTCGCTGATGTTGCCGTTGGTCTGGCGACCGGTCGAAAACAGCTCGTTGATGCTGGGCGCGCGGATGTCGCGCGAGCGCGAGGCGCGCAGGCGGAAGTCCGCATTCACCTGCCACACCATGCCGGCTTTCCACGTGTTGGCATCGCCGCTCGTCGAATAGTTCGTATGCCGCCCCGCCAGACTGGCCGTCACCTTCTTGGCGAACGGCAGATCCTTGACCAGCGGCACCTGCGTCTCGACGAACTCCTCCATGATCGTGTACTCGCCGGCAAACGGTTGGTTGTTCGCCAGGCGGTAGCCGTTGGCGATCGACAGGGCGTCGGTGGTCGTCGTGGACTTCAGGATGCGCCATTGCGCCCCGACGGCGACCGCCACCGGTCCCGCGGGCAGGGAGAACAGATTGCCCGTGAGCTTCGTGTCCGCCACGTCCTGCGACGACGTCTCTTCAAACTGCGTGGTGCCCATGACGTAGTCCAAGGCCGCCCGCGAGGGCGAACCCACGCCGAACGGGTTGAAGGCCACGCTGCCGGGATTGGCCGCGGCGGCGCGCGGCACGATCTGACCGCCCACCAGCACCGCGTCGGCGGCGACGGCCATGCGGGCGGTGATGAGATTGTTCGTGATCGGAATGGCAATGTCGTTGGTGCCCGCTTGGTAGGAGGTCTCCCAGTTCCAATCGCCGAGCTTGGCGTTGAAGCCGACCAGCACGCGGCGGTTCTTGTCGTTGACGTGCGATTCGGTCAGCCCGCGCTCGAGCGTGAGGCGATTCATCGTAAACGAAGTCACGCCCAGCGAGGTCATGCGCGCGACCAAATCGGGCGCCACCTGGGCGAGGAAGGCGTTGTCGCGCTGGATCGTCAGCAGGTGCGTCGTCGGGCTGTTTTGCTGATCCATCAGGGTTTCGCTATAGGAGCCCTCGGCGAAAAGGGTGATGTGCTCCAGCAGTTTGAAGTCCGACCGGAGGAACAGATTCTTCCGCGTGAGCGGCCGCACGATCTCCTGCGCCGTGCCGATCCGGAAGCCGTCGCCCCCGCTCTGAAATCCGTTCGTCGTGCCGACGGTGGTCGAGAGCTTGCCGTAGTCGTAAGGGCTCTGCGTCCCACCGGGACCGAACTTGATCCCGCGGATCAGCGCGTTGTTGGCGGCGGTGCCGCCCACGCCGTTGACGATGTGTCCGCCAGTCGTGAAGGGCGAGCGGATGTCGGCCGCCCGCACAACCTTCGACGTGTTGCCGGGCTCGGGAATCTGGTTGGTCTCTTCGCGGCGCGAAGCCCGCCCGTCGCCGTTCACGCCCTTGCTGACCGCATACTCGCCGTTGACGACGAGGTGGCCGCGACCGTTGAGGTAGTCGGTGCCGTAGGTGACGGAACCTTTGTATTCCTTGTTGTCACCTTTCTGCGCCTGGCCCACCACGACGTCGGACTTGAAGCCCGTAAATTCTTTGTTGAGCACAAAATTTACGACCCCGCCGACGGCATCGGAACCGTAGGCGGCCGACGCGCCCCCGTTCACAACGTCAACGCGATCGACCAGCCCCTGCGGAATGAGATTCGCGTCGATCTGGCCGGTCGGGCCGCTCGGCGTAAAGCGCCGTCCGTCGAGCAGCGTCAGGGTGCGGGTGACACCGAGCGCGCGGAGATTGAGGAAGTTGGCACTGCTGTTGCCGGTGCCCCCGCCATTGGTCTGCCCGCCGCCGGGCGCAATCGAGGGCAGTTGCTTGAGGCCCTCCGCCATGTTGATCGGCGCCACGGCCAGGAGGGCAACCTGGTCGATCACGAGCACGGGCGTCGGCGCGGTAAACGTGCTCGCGCCCTTGATGTGCGAGCCGGAGACACTGAAGGCCTCAAGTTTGAGGACTTCGCCGGAGGCCGCCGGCGCGGGGGTCGGGGTAGCCGCGGTCTGGGCGCCGGCAGACGCCCACAGGCCGGCGCAGAGCGCCGCCAGCCCGAGGCGGGCGCGGCGACAGGTGAAATCGAGCAGGGTTTCGGGAGGCAGTTTCATAGGTTTTTCTGACTGGGTTGCTGTTTCAGGGAAGGGAGCCACGCACGACCGTCGCCGCGGGTGGAAAACGGAAAAGGGCGGCGGGCGTCGTTTCGAGCACCGCCCGGCGCGCCGCGGGATCCGTGATCCAGCGGTCGAGTTGCGCACGCGCATCGGCATACTCCTCGGCGTGTTCGAACTGCGTGTGGGGCCAGTCGCTGCCCCACAACAGCCGCTCGGGGCCAAACGCCCGCAGCAGCAGCGGCGCCGCCGCATCGGCGATCGTATCGCCGATGCCGTCGGGGCCGTTACGATACGCCCCGGAGAGCTTCACCCACAGCCGGCGCGTCGGCGCCTGCGCGAGCAAATAACGGAAGCCGGGGTCATCGACCCCGAGCCCAGGATCGGGGCGGCCAAAGTGATCCACCACGACGTTGAGGCCCGCCGCCAGCAGCGGCCCCACCAAGGCGGGCAGATCGCGCGCTTCGCGTTGCACTTCGACGAACCAACCCAGTTTCTTCAGCTCGCCGAGCAACGCCGGCCACGGCGCCGTCCCGAGGTTCGGCAGCGGCAGCCCGACCAGATTGAGCCGAATGCCCACGACTCCCGCCGCAGCCAACGTCGCGAGTTGCGCGGGCGCAATGGCCGGATCAACCACCACCACTCCGCGCAACCGGTCAGGGTGGGTCCGCAGGGCCGCCAGCAGCAGGGTGTTGTCGGTCCCGAGAAAACTCGGCTGCACCAGCACCCCGTGGGCAATGCCGTGGATCGCAAACTGCTCGAGCAACTCCCCCAGCGTCGCATCGTAGTTGGGGACGTAGCGGGCACCCGCCACCGGGGCCGCAGCGCGTTGGAAAATATGGGCGTGTGTATCCACAGCAAGGAGGGTTGGGCCAGAGGGAGTCGTCGCGCGGTCGGCGCCGCGGCCGATGGCCACGAACAGCAGCGTCGCCGCCAAAACCGGCGCGGAAACAAGGGCGCGCGGCATCATGCGCTGGCCCTCCGCAGCCGGCCGGCGGGATTCGCGGTTGCCGTCCCGTGCCCCGCCACGCTCACGTCGAGCCGCCGGCCGTTGGTCTCGGGCAACAGCCAGGCCGCCACGATCACCAGCGCATAGGCCAGCGCCGCGTCGATCCCGATCGCGCGCCCCAGGGGCATCGACTCGCTCATGTGCCCGACCAGCCAGGGAAATCCGGCCGACGCGATGCGCCCGAAATTGTAGCAAAAACCCACCCCGGTCCCGCGAATCCCGGCCGGATAGAGCTCGTTGAAAAACGCCCCCAGACTCGCCGGAATTCCCGCGGCAAAAAAACCGAGCGGAAACCCCAGTACCAACATCTGCGCGTTCGTCAGCGGCAGAAACAAATAGACGACCACCGTGACCACGCAGCAGACGGCAAACAGCAGGATGTTCTTGCGCCGGCCAATCCGGTCGAGCAGCTGCGCGCTCGCCAAGCATCCGCACCAGAACGCAAATATGATCACCGTCAGATATCCCCCGGTGCTCAGCACCGAGAGTTGCCGCTCTGTCTTCAGGTACATCGGCAACCAGGTCATCAGCGCGTGGTAGCCGCCATGCGCCCCAACCCCGAGCAGCGCACCCACGAGGGTCAAACGCCACATGGCCGGGGAAAAAATTCCCAAGGGCCCGCCCGGCCCCGGCATTGGCGTCGGCGTCGGCGCCGTCACCGCCCGGGGCCGCAGGTCCGGAATCGCCCGGCGCACGTAGAGCACAAACAGCGCGGGCAGCAACCCGACCCCAAACATCACGCGCCACGCCACCTCCCCCGGCAGACACCACGCCAGACCCGAAAAAATGACCACCGCCCCACCCCAGCCCACCGCCCACGCACTTTGCACCGTCGCCAGGACTTTGCCGCGATGCTCTGGCCGGATCACCTCCGCCATCAACACCGCACCGGCCGCCCATTCGCCGCCAAAACCAAATCCTTGCAGCGCCCGGAGCACCCAGAGCTGCGTCCCGCTCTGCGCGAAGGCACAGAGAAACGTGCACACCGAAAACCACACAATCGTCGCCTGCAGGATCCGCACCCGCCCATAGCGGTCCGACAGCGCACCGGCAATCCAACCCCCGAGCGCCGAGGTCACCAGCGCGACACTCCCAATTGCCCCAGCCTCGGTATTTCCCAGCCCGAGGGCCAGGATCAACACCGGCAGGGCGATGCTGAACATCTGCACATCCAACGCGTCCAGCCCCCAGCCTCCGAAGCAGGACCAAAAGGTCCGCCGCTCCGTCGGGTTGATTTCACGATACCAGCGAAACATGAGGGTGGGGTTGAGGGGTGGAAAGGGGGCCCGGATCACGCCGCTGCGTTTCCCGGATTGGCCCGCGCACCGGTGGGGGCGTCTAGCGGATTTCGACTTGGTAACGAAACTCGCTCGCCGGGCCGCGGGACTGCCGCCACTCCAGCGGCTGGCGGTCGGCACTCAACGCCACCCGCTCAATCACAATCACCGCCGCGCCCACCTCGAGTCCCAGCAGCCGGCCGTTCTTCGCCGACACCGCTTCGGCGCTGAGCGTCTCCTGCGCCGACGCCACCATCGCTCCGCAATGCTGCTCATAGAGCGGATACAGCAGATCGCCGAATTCCCGCGGATCGATCGCCAGGAGCGCTTCGAACCGGTCGTGCGGCAGCCAAATATCCTCCAACACGAGCGGCCGTTCGTCGATCAACCGCAGCCGGGAAAAGCGGATGGCCGGCGTCCCGACCGCCAGCTTGAGCGCCGCCGCCACGACGGCCGTCAGGGGGGTCACTTCGCGTTTCAAAATCCGGCTCACCGGCACACGCCCGCCCCCGCTCGCGCCGGCAAACCGAAAGAAACGAAAGAACGACGACTGAAAATCCGGCCGGCGCACAAACGTGCCCTTGCCCTGAAACCGTTCGACCACGCCGGCGGCCACGAGCGAATCGACCGCCTTCCGCACCGTCCCGATCGAAACCCCATGGGTCGCCGCCAGCTCCGCCTCCGGCGGCAGCGCCGCCTCCGGCCGCCACTTGTGCGCGGCGATCTCGGCGCTGAGGGTGTCGCGGACTTGGTGATAGCGCGGCAGGCGCGCATCCTGAGCCAAGGGGGCAGAGAACGATCTCATGGGGTTATGCAGTCATCTGTATGTTTAGACGACTTTCCGCGCTGACGGGTCAAGCCCCCATTTCCTCGCCCGGTCGAAATTCACTGGGCCGGGACCGCGCCGCGGGCCGCCGCCGACCGGCCGGGCGCCAGTTTCACCTCAGTCCGCTCCACCGGCACCGGCGGGAAATCGAACCGGGGCAGACCGGGAAAAACCCGGCCGCCGCCGGCCTGGTAGGGTGGGCACCCGGCTTGCCCCCCACCAACCGCCCAACGTTCGATCGCTCCGTCGTACCCATTTTTGCCCGACGACGACGCCGAGCTAACGCTGCCCGCGATCGGACCGGTGCTTCACCCGATACGCATAGGGACTCCCGCCCGTCTCCCGCCGGAAGACCACACTCAGATAGCTGGCGCTCTCGAACCCGGCCAACTCCGCCACCACCGCGATCGACACTTCGCTTTCCACGAGCAGATGTTTCGCCCGCTCGACCCGCGCCTGCACCAGCTGCCGGTGCGGCGAGTGGCCGAGCAGGGCCTTGAACTTCCGCTCGAGCAGCGTGCGCGACATCGGCACGGCGCGCAGCACGTCGGCCACGTTCACCCCTTCGCAGGCGTGCTGCCGGATATACTTCAGCGCCGCCGCCACCTGGGCGTCGGCCACCGACACCACATCGGTCGACTGTCGCTCGACGACCCGCACGGGCTCCACATAACGCGTCTCCGCACCCACGGTTTGCTCACCCTGCATCATCCGCGCCAGCATCGCCGCCGCTTCATAACCTGTGCGGCGCGCATTCGGCTGCACGCTGCTCAGCGGCGGACTGCACAGCTCGCACAGCACCTCGTCGTTGTCGACGCCGAGCACCGCCACCTCGTCCGGTACGTGCAACCCGAGCAACTGGCAGGCCTCGAGCACCTGCTGCGCCCGTCCGTCGTAGCACGCGAAAACCCCCACCGGCTTGGGCAGGGCCTCCAGCCAGGCAGCGATTTCCCGGTTCTCCGCATCCGAGCCGGGCCCGCCGGGCTGGCCCGCACGCGACCGGAATTCCCGCACCCGCCGCCCGCCCTCGGCCAACCGGCGCCGAAACTCGGCGCCGCGCTGCCGCGACCACAAAAACCGCGCATCGCCGCAAAACGCGACGTGCGCGAAGCCCTTCCCCGCCCAATGCGCCGCCGCGAGCCGCGCCACGGCCACATTGTCGATGCTCACCCGGGGAAACTCCGACGCAAACCGCTCCGCGCTCACGTCCACCACGGGCAGCCGCGTCCGCTTCAGCACCTGCGCGCTGTGCAGGGAATCCACCCGGGCGATGATCCCGTCGCCCTGCCAGTCGCGCAGCCACGACGGCAATGGCGCCCGCCGCGCCTGCTCCGTGAACCGCACCGCCCACGAGTCGCTCTCCCGCATCCAGTCCCGCACGCCGTAAAGCAGGTCGCGCCCATAACGGTTCGACGTCTCGATCAGCAGGGCGACTTTGAAGGTGGTTTTCACAGGAGCGCCGTTTTCCGGCGGTCATTGGGCCGCCCAGCCAGTCGCGCGCGTGTGAAAAATCAAAAGAAATGTAGGAATCTTTGTTACCTCTTCGGCGGCCCGATCCGCTACACTCCACCGTTTCCTCCACCCTGTCCGCCCACCCACACCTCCTCCCATGGCCAAATCCCGCTCCTTTTTCACCGGCATCCCGACCATCGCCTACGAAGGCCCCGGCGCCTCCAACGCCCTCGCCTTCCGCCATTACAACCCCGACGAAATTATCGAGGGGCGAACGATGTCGGAGCACCTGCGGTTCTCCATCGCCTACTGGCATTCCTTCCGCGGCACCGGCTCCGATCCCTTCGGTCCCGGCACCATCCTGCGCCCGTGGGAAAGCGGCAAGGACCCGGTCTCGGTCGCCAAGCTCCGCATGGAGGCCGCCTTTGAGTTTCACCAGAAAATCCGCGCGCCGTTCTGGGCCTTCCATGACCGCGACATCGCGCCCGAGGGCAGCACGCTCGCCCAGTCGAACAAGCACCTCGACGCCGTCGTCGCCCACGCCAAACAGCTCCAAAAAGCCACTGGCGTGAAACTCCTCTGGGGCACCGCCAACCTCTTCTCGAATCCCCGCTACATGTGCGGCGCCTCGACGAACCCCGACGCCCACGTGTTCGCCTATGCGGCGGCCCAGGTCAAAAAGGCCCTTGAGGTCACCCAGGAACTTGGCGGCGAAAACTACGTTTTCTGGGGCGGCCGCGAGGGCTACGAGACGCTCCTCAACACCAACCTGAAACGCGAACAGGACCACCTCGCCGCGTTTCTCCATATGGCCGTCGACTACGCCAAGAGCATCGGCTTCCAGGGCCAGTTCCTCATCGAGCCCAAGCCAAAGGAGCCCACCAAACACCAATACGACTTCGACGTCGCCAGCGGCATCGCCTTCCTCCGCACCTACGGCCTCGAGAAACATTTCAAGTTCAACATCGAGACCAACCACGCCACCCTCGCCGGCCACACCTTTCAGCACGAAATCGAAGTCGCCGCCTCGCAGCAGATGCTCGGCTCGATCGACGCCAACTCCGGCGACCTCCTCCTCGGCTGGGACACCGACCAGTTCAACACCGACGTGAAGGAACTCACGCTCGCCATGACCTCGATCCTCCGGGCCGGCGGCCTCGGCACCGGCGGTTTCAACTTCGACGCCAAGCTCCGCCGTCCGTCGATCGATCCGGCCGATCTCTTCCATGCGCACATCGGCGGCATGGACGCCTACGCCCTCGCCTTCAAACTCGCCCGGAAGATTCTCGCCGACGGCCAATTCGAGCGCTTCGTCGCTGACCGCTACGCCAGCTTCGACACCGGTTTCGGCCGGGACATCGAGTCCGGCAAAGCCAACTTCAAGTCCCTCGAGAAACTCGTCCTCGGCAAGCTCGGCGAACCCACGCCCAAGTCCGGCAAACAGGAGTATCTCGAAAACCTCCTCAACACCTACCTGCACGGCTGAACCGGTCGTTCCCCGTTCTCGAAATCGTTCGTCGTTCTCTCTTCTCTCGGCGCGGCCCAACGGCCGCGCCTTTTTTCCGCTCAGCGCACGGTCCGCACCGTCGGCCCATCGACCCACCGCGCCGGCACCGTCGTCGTCGTCGGCCACGCGGGCACCCCCAGTTCGTTGCGCTGGAGCTGGGCGATGAGGAGTTCCACCGCCCGCGCCCCCAACTCCCGCGGCTGCTGGTCGAGCCCGGCGCACGGCCGCGTTTTGTAGAGCAAATTCAGGCTCACGAAGCCGTGGGTCTCCGGCACCTTCGCCCCGCAGCTTTCCATCCAGTCGATCACCTCCGTGAAATGACTCAGCACGACATCGGGTTTGTGCTTCCGAAACCACGCCGCGAACTCCTCCCGGTTCTTCGTCGGCGTCACGAGCATCGGCACGCGTTCGATCCCGGTCCGCGTTTCCTGGAACGACCGGAATCCCGCACTGAACCGATGCTGCGTCCGCTCGTCCCGCCCCGCTTCCACAAAAAAACCGGGCCGCCGATAGCCCCGCTCCGCGAGTTGCCCAAGCACCCCGATCATCGACCGGTAATGGTTACAGCACACGCAGTGCAACGCCGGACGCTCGATGATATAGTCGGTGTAAACCCCCGCGTAGTGCGACCAGTCGAGGCCCGACCAATCCGGCGCATACCACGAGGGCAGCACGAGCACCCCGTGGATTCCCCGCGACTGCAAAATTCCGTCCAACCGCGGCAGCGTCATCTCCGCCGGATTCACGATAAATTCCTCGAGCTTGAAACCCAGTTCCCCCGCCCGCGCCCGTCCTCCGTGCAGCAGTTCCTGGTGAAACACCCCGTGGGGATCGCGGCGCTGCGGCTCATGAATATCGACCGCCGCAAGCACACCCCGGAAGGTTCCGCCGCGCGAGCGCCGCAGCTCCGACATCACCGCCGCGGCCAGCGGATTCCGTTTGTAACCCGCCTCCTTCGCCGCCTTCCGAATCCGCGCCGCCGTCGCCGGATCGACGCGCCCTTTGTCGCGCAACGCATCGGATACGGTGGTGTGCGAAAGCCCGAGACTCCGGGCGAGTGAGCGAACGGTCGGGGCAGAGGCGGACTTCACGGCTCACCGAAAGGCAACGCTCCCGCCCGCGATGGCAAGCCAACGATTCGTCCGCGCGCCTTGCACCCGCCTCGCGTTGGTGCGTCCCTCCTCCGTGCGCTCCGCTTCCCTTCCCGCCCTTCTCCGCCTTCGCACCTTCCCGCTATTCCTGCTGCTCGGCGCGCTGCTCCTGCTGGCCGGTTGCACCTCCTTCGAAACCCGCAAGGTGGTCGACCTCTCCGCCTTCAAACATATCTACGTCGAACACCGCCTCACGGACGACCGCCGGCTCGACGAAACCATCGTCCAGGAACTCACCCGCCTCGGCTACGTCGCCTCCCGCGGCCCGCTCACGATGCTGCCCGACGACGCCGACGCCGTCCTCACATACGAGGACCGCTGGGAATGGGACTTCAAAACCTACCTCATCGAATTCAACGTCGTCGTCCGCACCGCCCGCACCAAGAAGCAGCTCGCCTACGGCCGATTCTATCAGCCCACCCTCAACTCAAAAGCCCCGGCCGCAGTCGTCGCCAAAGTCCTCACCCCACTCTTCGCGAAGCAGCCACCGGCCGACACAAAAACACCCGCGATCCGTTGATCGCGGGTGTGCTAAAGGCTGGGACCTGCTCAGACTCCAACGTGGAGTCCGGAAATCAGGGAAGGATAACCGTGTCGACCACGTGGACGACACCGTTGCTGCCCGCGAGGTCGGCGGCGACGACCTTGGCCCCGTTGACCGTTACGCCCGATTTATCGGCCTTGAGCGTGAGTTTCTTGCCGTTGACCGAAGGAGCCTCGCCCGTCTTCACGTCAGCGGCCATCACCTTCGCCGGGACGACATGGTAGGTGAGAATCGCCACGAGCTTGGCCTTGTTTTCCGGCTTGAGCAACGACTCCACCGTGCCGGCGGGCAGCTTCGCGAAAGCGGCATTGGTCGGCGCGAAAATCGTGAACGGACCGGGACCGCTCAGCGTCTCGACGAGTCCGGCCGCTTTCACGGCCGCGACGAGCGTGGTGTGATCCGGGGATCCGATGGCGATTTCGACGACGGTCTTGGCCGAGGCCAGGGAAACGAGGCCGGTGCAGAGCGCGAGGGTGGCAAACAGGGAACGAAGCTTCATGGGAACTGAGTGAACGGACGGTTGGATTGTAGACGGCCGGGTGGACAAAGTCCTACGGTCGCCCAACAGAAACGCGCCGATGCCCGCCTTGGATGCATCAATCAACGGAAAATTCGCCAAGACAGCGCCGCTCGTTCGCCGGCGGCGCTAGGGTCGCCGAAAAATCGTCCTTCGCCCCAAGAGGGGCACGCGGCCCCGGCCGGTCACTTTCCCTTCAGCGCAAACGCCACATACGCGTCCCCTGCGCCCGACTTCCCGCCGACGCGCCCGCCCCCGGTCGACGTGATCACGACAAATTGCCGCCCACCCGCCTCATAAATCGCCGGCGCCGCCGTGCCCGCGAACGGCAGTTTCGCCGACCACAATTCCGCTCCCGTATCGGCGTCAAACGCCCGCACTTTCTCATCCTCGGTTCCCGCCACGAACACCAGCCCACCGGCCGTCACACTCGCTCCCCCGAGATTCTGCGAACCGGTCTTCGGCACGCCTTGTTGGGTCAGTTCCGCCAATTCGCCCAGCGGGACGCGCCACAACGCCTTGCCCGTGCTGAGGTCATAACAGTTCAGCAGACCCCACGGCGGCTTGATGCCCGGGTAGCCCTCGTGATCGACCAGGAACGCGAAGCCATTGAACGTGTAGTTGGGCCGACCGGACGCATCAGCGGGTTCAGCGGCCCGACGCGACGGCGGCTGGTTCCGTCGAAACAGATAGTCCAGCAGGTCTTTCTTCTGCGCATCGTTGAGCAACAAATTCGGCGGCATCACCCCCCGCCCCGTCGCCAACAGCGCCAGCACCTCCGCATCCTTCGCGCGTGACTTCAGCCCAATCAAGGGCGGCACCATGCCGAGGCCGGAGCGGTTCGGCCCATGACACGACGCACAGTGCTCGGCATAAACTTTCTCGCCGGCCGAGGCCGGGTGCCGCGGATCGCGTTCCTGCTCGTCGTTGGCCATCACCGTGATTTTTGAAACCCAGCGGTTCGACGTCACGTAGAGCCGACCGGTGGGCACATCCACCGCCGCGCCCGACCACTCCGCCCCCCCGCGCGATCCAATGTAGAGCGTCGGCTTCCCTTCCTCGAACGGCGCAAAAAATCCGTAGTTGGACCGCGCGACGACACTCTCGACAAACGCCCGCGCCTCGGGCGTGCGATCCGTGATGTCGGCCGGACGGAATTCGCTCCGCGAAATCGGCTCCGGCCATTCCGGGTCCGGTTGATACTCCGCCGTGCGCTCCCCCGGCAATTTCGAGACCGGTGCGCGCCGCATCCGCACGGGAAACACCGGCTTGCCACTGACGCGGTCCAGCACGAACAGGTGCCCCGACTTCCCCATGCACGTGACCACATCGATGCGCTTTCCCTCGCGCGTGATCGTCACGAGATTCGGTGGCGCGCACACATCGAGATCCCAGATATCATGCCGCACATCCTGGAAATGCCAGAGGCGTTTCCCGGACAGCACATCCAGCGCGAGCACACAGTTGCTGAACAAATTGTCGCCCAGCCGCCGCACTCCCACCATGTCCGGCCGGGGCGCACCCAGCGCGACGAACGCCATACCACGCGCATCATCGATCGACAGCCCGCTCCATCCGTTCGCCCCGGCCTGCGGGCCGTCCCACGTCTCTGCCCCAAACTCTTCCCCACGTGCGACCGAGTGAAACCGCCAGAGCTCCCGCCCGCTCCGCACATCGAAGCCGAAGACATCCCCCGACAGTCCCGTGGTCACAAAGACATGCTGGAACACCGCGCCCGCCGCCGTCGCCCCGGTGGCAATCGGCACCCGGCCCGCGCCGCCAAACTCCGCGACGGGCTCACCGCTCTTCGGATCGAGCGCATAGATCCAGTCGCCCGCACCAAACAGCAATCGCCCCGGATGCGCGGCATCGCCCGGCCAAAACACCAATCCGCGCCGCGCCGGCGAATCCTGCAGGCCATTGCGCAAGTCCGGAATTTTCCGACGCCATTTTTCCACCCCCGTCGCCGCGTCGATGGCCACGATCGCCCGCCCCGGCGTCGGCGCAAACATCACGCCCTCCACCACAATCGGCGTGCACTGCACGTTCGCCGCGCCGTCGCCGCTGCGAAACGTCCACACCGGCGCGAGTTCGCCCACATTCTCGCGCGTGATTTGCCGCAGCGCCGAATAGCGCCGCGCCCCGTTGTCCCCCTGCGACCGCGTCCACGCGGTAAACGTCGCGGCCGCCGGCTGCCCGGCCGTGGGCGTCAGCTCGTCGGGCGTCGCCGCCGGAATCGTGCGAAACTCCGGCAGCTGCGCCCGCACCGCCGCTTCGTCCGTTTGCGCAGCCAGCCAACCCGTCGACGCCACCAACCAAATAGCCACATGTTTCATACCGGAGAGGATTGCTG
The DNA here is from genome assembly GCA_044358025.1 of Opitutaceae bacterium. Taxonomy (GTDB): domain Bacteria; phylum Verrucomicrobiota; class Verrucomicrobiia; order Opitutales; family Opitutaceae; genus GAS368. The sequence continues at coordinate 2,786 of JBIKOK010000028.1, read as the reverse complement.
GATTTTGAGCGGAAAAAGTGCGCCGATCACCCCGCCGTCGCGCCTCATTGCCGTGATTTCAGGAACGCCAGCAAGTCGGCCAGTTCCTGGTTGGACAGCACCGCCTCCATTCCCGGCGGCATCGGCGACAGCGTGCCCGGCCGGACATCGGCGATGTCGGCCCGGGCGATCCGCTGCTCAGTCTCCGGTCCCGTCGCCAGCACCACTTCGTCCGCCGCGTCTTTGCGCAGGATGCCACTGTGGGTTTCGCCTCCCTTGGTCGTAACGACCATCGGCTCAAAGCCCCGCACGATCGCCGCGCTCGGGTAAACCACCGCCTCCAACAGCTCGCGCTCGCTCCGGATTTTTCCAATACTGGTCAGGTCGGGCCCGAGCCGTCCGCCGAGATACCCGACGACGTGACACAGGGTGCAGGCCGTCTTCGCGCTGCTGAAGACCGCTTGGCCGCGGCGGATGTCGCCTCCCGTCACGCCAGCCATTAACTCGTCGACCCGTGCATTTTGCCGGGCCGCGTCGGCGTCGATCAGAGCGAGCAACGCCGCGCCCTGCTCTTGCACCGGCGCGGGATATTTCGCGAACAACGGTTTGAGGACATCGGCCCGCACTCCGGGCAAACCCGGAGACACTTTCAGCGCCGCGACCAGTTTCAGGCCGAGCGCTTCATTCGGCGATTTTTCAAACGCCGGCAGGAGCTTCAGTGCTTCGAGGGCTCCGACCGTTTTCATGGTTTCGGTCAGCGCCAGTTGCTGCGCGGGCGTCAGCGGGGCCTTCGCCAACACCGTCGCGGCCGCACTCCGCACCACCATCGGCTCCCGCGCCGCCAGGTGCGCCCGCAGGAAATTGAACAGGCTCTCCTCCACCGGCGCCAACGCCCTCGGCGCCGCGAGCGCGAGCGCCTCCAACCGGACGTCCACGGGCACGCCTTCCGCGCGCCCCACGCGCACCAACGCCGCGGCCACGCCGGCGTGCCCCGCCTTCGGCAGCGCCAGCCCCCGCACCGTCGCCACACTCTGCCGCACGAGCGCCGCGTCAGCGCTGGCGAGCAAGGTCGCGAGCGTGGTGAGCCACCGCTCCGGCGCCTCCTTCAATCCAGCCGCCGCCATCGCGCCGAGTGCGATCTCTCGGGTCGCAGACGTCGCGCGCGCATCGCCCGCCGTCGTCGCCAGCACCTCCTGAATCGCCGCCGACGAAGCCAGGCGCGCAAGTTGCTCCCGCAGTTCCGTCCGCTCGACTTCGCTGCGCGCATCTCGCGCCAGTTGCAGTTGGTAATGCTCCGCCAACGCCGCGCCCCATTCCGGATGATGCCCCGCGACCCACGCCGCCGTCTGCCGCACCATCCCATGGCTCGCCTCAAGCCAGCCGATCACGTCTGCCGCCTTCAAGCCACCGCCGGCCATCTGATCGAGCGCCACGAGCGCTGCGCGCACCACCCGCGGCGAAGCATCGGGCGTGAGCTGAGCCAACAACTCCCGGGGCCGACCGATCTCGATCAACGCGTAAATGAACGAATGCTCCAGCGCGCGGTCCGCCGCTCCTTCCGGCGCACCCGTCACGGTAAACTTGACCTCCCCGAGCCGCCCCGCCGCCGCGAGCAACGGTCCGATCGCCCGCGCGTCACCCACCCGCCCCAACACTTCCGCGGCCATCCGTGCGTGAGGAGTATTGTCCGCTCCCAGAAACACCAGCAGCCGGCCAAGCGCTCCCGCATCGCGCCATACGCTCAACCCCTGCATCGCCGTCATGACGACCGCCGCATCGTTGTCGTCCAACGCCGCCCGCACCGCGGTCCGCGACGCCCCGGTGTCGATTCGCGCGAGCGTCCACACGGCATTCCGCCGCGCCATCGCCGACGCATCTCTCGCCGCAATTTCCTGCACCGCCACAACCGCTTCCGGCCCCCGTTTACCCAGCACCTGCATCGCGCGCTGCTGCACGTCGGGACGCTCATCCCCGAGAAGATTCGCCAACTCGCCCACGGCTAGCGTGGCCCACGGCAAGTTCAATCCGCGCGCATCCGCGATTCTCGGCGCACCGACCTTTCGCACACGATAGATCCCGCCCAACACATCGGGCTTGGCGAGCTGCGACGTCGGGCAACAAATTTTATACCAACCGCCCGTATCGACAATCAGCAGACTGCCATCGGCATCCTCCAGCACATCCGTCGGGTGAAAGTCCTGGCTGTCCGACGTCACAAAATCCGTGTCCTTCGTCGTAAACGTCGCGCCGTCCGGCACCATGACGTGCCGCGAAATTTTCCGCAGATTGAAATAACTCACGAAGAGGTTGCCGCGAAACGCGTCCCCCCAGCTACCCGCGCGATACGCGATCAGACCACTCGGCGCCGCCGCGCCCATGTGTGTCATGATCGGCATGAGATCGCCCGTGCGCGCGTGCCCGGCGGTGGCGGAGTTCTCTTTCCCATACACGCCGCCGTAAACCGAGTGAATCAGTCCGTCGCGCTTCCCCGCCGTGCCGATCTGGAAAAACGTCCCGCTCAACACGCGTTCGCCCGTCGCCGTAAACGCCACGCCCACCGGGTTGTCCATGCCACCCGTGAGGACCGGCTCAAGCCCCGTGCCGTCCGGTCGCGCGCGAAAAATATGCGACGCCCGCGTCACGAATTCGCGGCCGTTGCCCAGCGTGTGCCGCTGCTCGGCAAAGGCGCCCTTGGTCCAGTAGAACCACCCCTCCGGCCCGAGATACGGCCCATGCAGATCGTTCGCGCAGCCCGTGAGGGTCTTGCCGTCATACCAGATCTCCCGCCGGTCCGACCCACCGTCGCC
>JBIKOK010000368.1:0-4469 GCA_044358025.1 Opitutaceae bacterium | reverse complement strand
CCCTCGTTGGCCTCGAAGGCGGCTTTGTTGAGATAGATGTCGAACGCCATCATGAGGCGCTCATGGTAACTGGCGGCGGTGTCCTCGAGGCGGACGAGGTTGTCGCGCAGGTCGCGAAAGTAGGGGAGGAGTTTCGGCCGGATGAGCTTGCTGTCGCCGCGCGCGAGCCGGTCGATGACGTCGCGCTGGGGCCGGATGATCGTGCGGAGTTTGGTGAAATCGCCGCGGACGTGGAGGAGCTCGTTGACGAGTTTTTTTTGAGCGGACTCGCGGGCGAGAACGTCCTCCTCGAGTTCCTCGAGTTCGGCGCGGAGTTCCTCGATGACAGGGGCGTAGTGGTCGACGAGGAGATCGAGGAGGGTGTGGGCGATGCGGTCAGGGCCGCGGGGGCCGACGGTGGCGCCCTTGAGCTGGCGGTCGATGAGGGTGGAGACGGAGCGGAGCGGGGAGGTGTGGAAGGTGACGAGGTAGTCGCGGCCGAGGAAGAGGTCGAGTTCGGTGGTGTTGAACTTGTCGGTGCGTTTGAAATCGACGGCGTGGGTGACGATGAAGAGGTAGTCCTCGTAGTCCTCGACCTTGGGGAGGGAGCTAGGGGCGACGCAGTCCTCGATGGCGAGCGGGTGAAACTGGAAGACGGTTTCGAGGACGAATTTGGTTTCTTCCTCGGTGGGGTTGTCGAGGTCGACCCAGAGGAGCAGGCCCTTGTCGGCGCGGACGAGGCGGAGGGCTTCGCGTTCGAGGTCCTGGCCGACGAGTTTGCCGTCGCTGAAGATGAAGGAGCGGATCATCGGGGGGAAATGTGGGGGAGCGGGTTGGGCGCGTCGAGCCGGGAGAGCGGGTGTGGCGGCGGGCGTCTCTGCCCGCCGGTTCGGAGGCGTGCAAAACCTGGGCGAGCAGGGACGCCCGCCGCTACGGGGAAAACCATTTCGCCGTGCCGATGCCGGAGAGGAAGGTGCCGGGAGGCAGGTGTGCGGCGGCGGGGTTGGCGAGGAGGTAGTCGTGGAAGCGCTGCAGCTCGGGCGCGTCGCGCACGATCCGGTCGAAACCTTCGTCCTGCCAGACATGGCCGTGGATTGCACCGGCGCGCTGAAGTTCGCGGGCTGAGTGGGATTTCCACGCGTGGATGAGTTTGAGACGGGTTTCACCGCCGAGCGGCTGGACGAGGGCGTGGATGTGGTTGGGCATCACGACAAAGGCGCCGAGTGCGTAACGATGGCCATCGAAATGGCGAAGGGGCGAAGCCATCATCGCGGCGTGCTCTGGCTGCGTGAAAACGCATGCGCCTGCACCGGCATCGAGGTAGCGCTCGATCCAGGCGAAGGGCTCGGCGTCGTTGAGTGCGCGCATTTCCTCGCTCCGGGCGCGCGCGGCGGCGGGCAGGGAATCGGCGAGGCGGAAGGTCAGGAAATACGTGGCGCCGGGCTGATCCCAGTGCGGCAGGTTGCGCCAAGTCTGCGTGAGCGGAGCGCGGCGATCGAAGGGTTGAAACGCCGACCTGGGCGCGAGAGGGAAACGGACTGTGAAGTCGGCGGGCAGGGACGCGGGAGAGACAGGCCTCGGCGGGCAGGGACGCGCGCCGCTACGCCGGACTACAGCCCGAGTTTTTTCTCCACCTCGGCGAGGGCGGCGATGAAGGCTTCGGGGGTTTCGGCGGCGAGGAAGGTGGCGCGGTCGGCGGGGTCGCGGAGCAGTTTGCAGAGGGCGCTGACGACGGCGAGGTAGTCGCCGGGTTTCGACTTGGGGGTGCCGAGGACGAAGAAGAGTTTGACGATCTCGCCGTTAGCGTCGAAGGGGATGCCGGCGTCGCTGCGGCCGACGGCGAGGACGATCTGTTTGACGTGCTCGGTGCGGGCGTGGGGGAGGGCGATGGCGTTGCCGAGGCAGGTGGTGTCGAGGCGGTCGCGGGCGAGGAGTTCTTCGTAGAAGCCGGCGTAGTTGGCGACGTCGACGTGGCCATCGAGGAGGCGGGCGACCTCGTTGAGCGCGGCGGTGCGCTTGGTGCTCTGAACGCGGAGCGCGATGCGGGCGGGAGCGAGGAGCGAGGTGATTTTGCCGGCCATGCGAAGGAGGCGGAGAATGAAAGGAGAACGGGGAAAGGCGAAAGCAGAAAAGCGCCGGCGGGAGAAATACCGGAATGCGGTGGGCTGGCGGGGGTGTGGTGCGGGGGCGGGCGCGCGGAATGACGTTGCGGGGGGCGTGGGGGCGGGCTGAGTTACGGTGATGAAAAAACTGGTCGCGATGGGACTCGGGTGGCTGGCGTGCGGGGTGATGGTGCGGGCGGCGGAAGCGGAATTTTCGAAGACGGTGCGCGCGGAGGAGTTTGCGGCGGCGGGGCTCGGGAAACTTTCGCCGGACGAAGTGGCGCGGCTCGATGCGCTGGTGCGCGAGTACAAGAGCGGGGCCTTGGCGGCGGTGAAGCGGGAGGCGGCGGTCGCGGCGGAGGCGCGCGGGACGGCGGAGGCGAAGGCGGCGCGGGCGGAGGCGGAGACGCGGGCGGCGAAGGCGGAGGTGCGGAAAGCCGAGAGCGCCCGGGCGGAAGCGGCCAAAGTGGCGCAGGGGCAGACCGAGGTGGCGAAGGCCGAGGCGGCGAAGGCGGAGGGCGGGTTGCTCGCGCGGGCGAAGGTGCGGCTCACGCCCGGCACCGAGATCGAATATGCGACGGTGGAGAGCCGGATCGCGGGAAATTTCACGGGCTGGGAGGGGCGGGCGGTGCTGACGCTGGAGAACGGGCAGCGGTGGCAGATCGCCAATGGCGGAACCTACGTGACGCCGGCGTTGCCGAGTCCGACCGTGAAGATCGTGCCGGCGAACCTCGGAGGATTTTGGATGACGATCGAGGGGGTGGCGAACCGGGTCAAGGTGCTGCCGTTAGGCGGGCGGTGACGGCGCGGGCGAGCGGGGGTGGACGAGGGTGCGCAGGGTGGTGAAGGCGCACCGGAGGGCGTCGGCGATCCAGCCCGTGAGAAGCGTGAAGAAAATCCACGAGAGGGGCTGCGTGCCGAGGCGCCATGTGAGTTGCCAGCTTTGGAGCTGGGCGGAGGGCATGGGGCCGACAAGGGTATTGGTGACGAGGCAGTAGGTGCCATCCAGCCACACGATGAGGAGCAGGAGCGCGCCGGTCGCGGTGGCCAGACGCCGCCGTGAAGGGGCGAGCGTGAGGTCGCGGCGGGTGGCGAGCAGCCACGGCGCGAGCCAAAGCGAAAAAATCCAGCGGTAGCCGTAGCTAATCCCGGCGAGGAAGCAGGCGGTGAGGGTGGCTGCACCGAGCAGGAAAAGGGCGCGAGGGGCGAAGTCGCGGGAGTCATCGGCGAGTCCGGTGGTGAGGCGGGCGCGGACGAGCGCCCAGGCGGGGAGGGCCAGGAGGAGGCCGGCCAAGAGTGGCACGCCCGGGCCGTGATATCCGAGGTCGCGGAAAAGTTGGCCGGCACCCATGCAGTAGAGGCCGGGCGCGAGAGGGAACTGACCGCGGGCGATGTCGGGCAGGACATCGAGGAGGACGAGCGCGAGGACGGGCACCGCAAGACCGAGGGCGGCCGTCAGCCGGCGGGCAGGCCGCACCAGGAAAAAGATCGCCGCGCCGACGACCGGGTAAAATTTCAGACCGGTGGCGAGCGCGATGAGCGCGAGGGCCGGAAGCCATGACCAAGGGCGGCGGGGGTGGAGCAGGAGGGCGGCGAGGCCGAGCAGGGTGAAGATGACGAGATCGTTATTGGCGCGGTTGAGGGCGAGAAGGACGGGCGGCGAGAGCACGAGCAGGGTGCAGCCGAGGGCGGCGGCGGGATGGGTGGGGCGCAGGGTCAGCCAGGTGACGAGGAGAAAGGCGGCGACCCAGGAGGCGCCGACGAGAAAATTGTTGTCGCGCGTCAGGCCGAGGGGGCCGAGCGCATACCACCAGTCGGTGTAGCTGTGAGGCCGGTGCAGAAGATCGAGCGGGTTGGAGACGAGGGCATCGATGCCCGCGCGATGGGCGTCGACGGCCGCGAGCACGGCGTAGGAATCGGAGAACCAGAGGTCGAAATGATTGAGGCCGAGGGTGCGTTTCAGGCCCGGTGCGGCGGCGAAGGCGAGGAGGCCGACGAGGGTGAGGAAGATGAAAAGCAGGCGAGCGCCGCGAGGGGAGGCGAGGGTGCGGGCGAGGTGGGCGAAAGGCGGGCGCATGCGGACGGCGGCGGGAAGCCGGTCAGACGGAAAGGGGCGCAGTGTTTACAGCCGCGGAACCGACCTCAAGGTCGGACTGAGTTGAGACGATGAGGCGACAGAGCCGGTCGGATCGAGACTGCGGCGCGGGCGGGGAAGTCCGATGCGGGCGGGGCGGGCAAGCCTGCGGTCGATCGGTGGAACGGCGGAGCGGCGGGAGGAGGAAAGGGCGGAGCGTTTGCGTGGGCGCGGGAGGCGCGGGGCGCCGGAGCCGGCGGCGGGGTGCGAGGCGGAGGGGCGGGCGCGGAAGGCAGACCAGGAGGAGGAGGCGG
>JBIKOK010000027.1:0-49434 GCA_044358025.1 Opitutaceae bacterium | reverse complement strand
GTAGATCGCCCGGCGGAGGAACCGCCGCGCGAACCGTGACAAGAGACGATTTTCACCCCGCATCGCGAGCGGAATCATGCCGCGCGCACGAAAGTGCCGCGCGCCCTCCGCGGCCGACCGAAAAAAACGAACACCCGGCCGGGCCGGTGGACCGCTCCACCGGCCCGGCGCGGGTTGCCGCCGGGCCCAGGCTCAGCGCAAGAACGCCTCGTGCAACCCGCCGTCGACCGTGATGATCTGGCCGGTGGTTTTGCTGAGGCGCTGCGAGACCAACAGGAAATACGCCTCGGCCTGGTCGGCGGGCGTGATGGGCGACTTCGTCAGCGTGCGGTCGGCGTAGAACTGCGCCAACTTCGCGACGAGCGACTCGGTCGCCTCCTTGTCGGTGTAGGGAATGTTGTATTTCGCGAGCGAGCCGATGACGCGGTCGCGCGGGAACATCGCCGAGCCCTTGACGACGGTCGCGGGGGCGACGCCGTTCACACGGACGAGCGGGGCGAGTTCGATCGCGAGTTCGCGCACGAGATGGTTGGCGGCGGCCTTCGAGCAGTCGTAGGCGAGCGAACCTTTCTTCGCGACGACGGCGTTGGCCGAGGTCGTGAGGACGAGGTTGCCGCGCAGGCCCTGTTTCTTCCACGTCTTCGCCGCTTCGTCGCCCACGAGGTAGGCGCCGGTGACGTTGATCGCGAACGTCAGCGACCACTTGTCGTCCGGGATGTGGCCGGTCGTGTTGCTGGGGACGAAGATGCCGGCCGTCACGCAGATCGAGTCGAAGCCGCCATAGGCGATCGCGACATCGTCGAGCATGCGGCGGATGCTGGCGCGGTCGGTGATGTTGGCGGCGAGTCCGAGGACGGGGCCGCAATTCGAGAGGCCGCTGCCGGCGACGCCGATGCCCGCGCCGTTTTTTGCGAGCAGTTCGTTCGCGGTCTCCTGCGCGGCGGCCTCGTTGAGGTCGACGCACACGATGTGCGCGCCCTCTTTCACGAGGCGGTGGGCGGTTTCCTTGCCGATGCCGGAGCCGGCGCCGATCACGACGACGACCTGGCGGGCCAGCTCCTTCTCGGCGGGCATGCGCTTGAGTTTGGCCTCTTCGAGAAGCCAATATTCGATATCGAACGCCTCCTGCTGCGGGAGCGCGATGTAGGTGTCGATCGCCTCGGCGCCGCGCATGACCTCGACGGCGCAGTTGTAGAATTCGGCCGTGACGCGGGACTCGGATTTGTCCTTGCCCCACGCGATCATACCAAGACCGGGAATGAGCACGACGGTCGGATTCGGGTCGCGCATCGCCGGCGAGTTGGCGTGTTTGCACTTCGCGTAGTAGGCGGCGTAGTCCTTGCGGTAACGCTCGATGCCGGCGGCGAGTTTCTCCCGCAACGTGGTGAGGTCGTCCTGCTGCGGATTCCAGTTCACATAGAGCGGCTTGATCTTCGTGCGCAGGAAGTGGTCGGGGCACGAGGTGCCGAGTTCGGCGAGGCGCGCGGCGTCCTTCGAGTTCACGAAGCGGAGGATCTTGTCGTCGTCCTGCACGGTGCCGATGAAGCGCTTCTCGCTGGAGACGAGGCCGCGGAGCGTGGGGAGGATCGTCGCGAAATGGTCGCGCCGTTTTTCGGGGGAGAGCGACTGGTATTTCGCGCCGCCGAACGCGGTCTGGTCGCCGCCCTTGGCCGCGTATTTGCCCTCGATGTAGGCCGCGGCCTTTTCGATGAAGCCGAGCGTGTCGGTGTAGCAGGTTTTCTCGTCATCGGCCCACGAGATGAAACCGTGCTGGCCCATCATGATGGCGCGGACCTTCGGGTTTTTCTTCGCGATCTCCTGCATCGCGAGACCGAGTTCGAAGCCGGGGCGCATCCATTTCACGTAGGCCATCTCGCCGCCGAAGATTTCCTTCGTGAGCTTTTCGCAGTGGGCCGACGCCGCGATCGCGATGATCGCGTTCGGGTGCATGTGGTCGACGTGTTTGCCGGGCAAAAACGCATGCAGCGTCGTGTCGATCGAGGAGGGCCGGGGATTGAGGTTGAAGGTCGCGTGCGAAAACATGCCGACCATGTCGTCCTCGGCCTGCGACTTGAGGCCCTTGTCCTTGCGCGCGGCGTAAAGCGCCTGCAGGCCGATCAGCTTGCTCTGGTAGAGCGAGGAGAAGTTTTCGCGGGTGCTGGTGCGGAGATCGCCGCCGGAGCCTTTGACCCAGAGGACCTCGGTGGAGGTGCCGGTGAGCGGATCCTTCTCCATGATTTTCGCGGAGGTGTTGCCGCCGCCGGTGTTGGTGATGCGCTGGTCACTGCCGAGGATATTGGAGCGGTAGATCAGCCGGCCGACGGGATCGAGCGACGACGCTTTGGCGTCGTCCCAGAGATAATTGACGAAGTGGTAGGTGGGCATGGTGGGCATGGTGGGAAGGTGGGTCGGAAGACAAAACAAAGCGACGTGGAGACGTCAAAAGCCGTCGCGGTCATACGCGGCGGCGGGGTGAACCGGGCGGACGGGACCGCCGTGGGGCCGGAGCTTACGCGGATTTTACCTTCGCAAAGGTCTCCTGCAACGCACGGGCCGAGGCCTGGAGGGCCTGGTGTTCTTTCGGCCAGAGCTCGACCTCGACGTGCGCGAGGGCGCCGGCGCGGCCGACGACGGTCGGGACGCTGAGCGAGACGCCGCGCAAGCCGTAGGCGCCCTGTTGCACCGTGGAGACGGGGAGCACCTGGCGTTTGTCGTGCGCGATGGCGTGGACGACTTCGGCGATCGTGAGCCCGACGGCCCACCCGGCCCCGCCCTTGCGCCGGATGACTTCGGCGCCGCTGCCCTTGGTGCGTTCGAAAATCTGCGACTGAAAACTCGGCGTGCAGCCGGCGAGCTTCGCGAGCGGCAATCCGGCGTAAGTGGCCGACGACCAGACGGGAAACATCGAGTCGCCGTGCTCGCCGAGAATGAGCGCCTTCACCTGCGTGGGGGCGAGCTTCAGGTCTTGCGCGAGGAGCGAGCGGAAGCGGGCGGTGTCGAGCATCGTGCCGAGACCGAGGACCTGCTGCCACGGGAGGCCGAGCTTGGCGGCGGCGAGCTGCGTGAGAATATCAACGGGATTCGAGACGACGAAGACGAGCGCGTCTTTGCGGAAACCGGCGGTCTTCAGGCTCTCAAGGATGCCGGAGAAGAGCGCGACGTTGCGATTGATCAGATCGAGACGCGACTCGTCGGGCTTGCGGCGCAGCCCGGCGGTGATGACGAACATGTCGCTGTCTTTGGCGCGCGCGTAATCGCCCGAGTAAATGCGCTGGTCGGCGATCGACGACGAGCCGTGCAGGAGATCGAGCGCCTCGCCCTCGGCCAGGTCGGCGTTGGCGTCGAGGAGCTGGATTTCGGAAACGATGCCGGCGCACTGGAGCGCAAAGGCGGCATTCGAACCGACGCGGCCACCGCCGCCGATGATGGAAACTTTCATGGTTTGAGAGGTAGGAGCGAGCTTGCTCGCGCTGGCTTCGCGAGATCGCCTGCACGCAGGCGTTTATTTTGCGGTGAGCTGCTTGAGGATCTGCTCGGTGATCTTGGCGACGATCGCTTCGATCTGTGGGTCGCGCGACTCGGAGGCGGACGCCTCGTTTTTCGCGGGCGCAGCGCACACCACACCGGGGCGAAAGTCGGCGCTGTCGCAGAGTTCACATTCCTTCAGGCCGGAGCGCGGATCGGGCATACCGAGTTTCTGGCGCAGATCGATAAGCTCCTTTGCCTGGCCGCCGGTAAAGCGGTGCAGTCCTCCGCCGAGGCCGGCGGCGATCCATACGGTGCGGCAGTAGGAATCGATGTTCTCCATTTTCCAATACGCGTCCTCCACGTCCTTGCCCCAGCAGATCACGCCGTGATTTTGCATGAGCACGGCCTGGTGGATTTTGCCGACCTCGCCGACCTCGTCGGCGTTGGCGGGCGTGCCGGGCGTCTGGTATTTCGCGACGCCGATCTTGCCGAGGAACACCTCGGCCTCGGGAATGAGGCAGGAGGGGATGTTGACGTTGGCGATCGCGAACGCGGTCGCGTGCGGCGGATGCGCGTGCACGCAGGACTTCGCGGCGGGCTGGCGCTTCATGATGCCGAAATGGGTCTTCGCTTCGCTCGTGCGCACGCGGGTGCCGGCGAGCTGGTTGGCGTCGAGGTCGACGAGGCACATGTCTTCGGGCGTCATGAAGCCCTTGCAGATGAGCGTGGGCGTGCACAGCGCGAGATTGTCGCCAACGCGGACGGTGATGTTGCCGCCGTTGCCGTCGGTGTAGTCGCGCTGCCAGAGCCGGCGGCCCATCTCGCAGATGCGCTGCTTGATCACCTGGATCGCGGGCGAGTTGAAAAAGCGTTCGATCTCGGCGGGCGTCTTCGGGTCGGAGCCGGGCGTCCACTTGAACTCGAAATCGGGAATGCTGGGCGCGACGTAGTTCTTCGCGGGGCCGGAGGCGACGGGCTTGGCCCCGGCGGCAGGGAGAATCGTCGCGCGGCCGCGGAAGACGTCGCGCGCCGAAGGCGTGAGGATCGCGCCGGCGGGCGGCTGCTCTCCTTTGCGAAGAAGTTCCTCGGCGTCGCGGGCGGTGATGACGGTAGACATGGGACGGAAGTTGGGCGTTGGGCGGTGAAAATTGGCCGGCCCGATCAGACGGGCGGAGTGTAGAAAATCTTGTCGACGAGCGCGGCGTTGAAGGCGTCGACGGGCGTGGGCTGGTCGAAGGGCGCGCTGGCTTCGGCGCCTTCGGTGAACGCGATCACGTGGCCGACGCCGGCCCCGAGATTGTCGTAGACGACGAGGGAAGAGCCTTTGGCCAGCGGCAGCAGGGGCGCGCCGGCGAACTGCTCCCGGGAGAACGGCTGCACGAGGAGGAAGCGGCCGCCCTTGTAGGCGGGATCCTGCTGGGAAAGGGTGACCCGTCCGATGACGTGACCGAGGCGCATGTCAGTCGGTCTCCTTCGCGTCGACGAGGCCCATCACGATATTGCGCAGCGGGGATTTCGGATCCTTCACGTGCGCGCGGGTGTGCGAGCCGTCGGTCGAAATGAGGACGCGTTCATGCTGCCCGGCGCCGAGCGGATCGATGGCGAGTACGGGCGGGCCTTCGTCGCGGCCCTCGGCATCGATGGGCTGACAGATGATCGAGCGATGGCCGGCCATGCTGGGATGGCTGACCGTCGCAATGACCACTCCGTCTACGCGCGCGAGGAACATGGTTCAGTAGATGCGGAGGTTGTCGACCATCACGCAGCGGCGCGTGCGGGTGAACGTCTCGGGCGTTGTGATACCCTCGCCAGTCGTCGTCGCGATCGAGTAGCTGAGGTAACCTTCGCCGCCGAGGCCAAGGCCGGCGGTACTGGGGCCGTTCTTCACGAAGAGCGTGGTGTCGAGCGCGCGGGCCATCTGGGTCATGCGCTCGACGTTGAGCGAATGGATCACGCACGAGTGTTTGTAGCCGTGCTCGCTCTTGGCGGCGGCGGCGACGGCGGCGTTGAAATCTTTCACGCGGATGATGGGGAGCATCGGCATCATCTGCTCTTCCATCACGAAGACGTGCTCGGCCTCGGTCTCGGCAAACAGCAGCGGGCAATCCGGCGTGACGGTCGCGCCGGCGTGCTGCGCGAGCACGGCGGCGTCGGCGCCGACCAGTTTGCGGTTGAGCACGGCGTGGGAGCAGCCGCCGGCATCCTTCGAATCGGTGAACGCCGAGGCGGTGAGTTTGGCGAGCTGCGGACCGGTGAGTTTCGCGGCGCCGGCCGAGGCGAGTTCGTTCATCAGGCGGTCGGCCACGTGCTCGAGCACGAAGACCTGTTTCTCGCCGATGCAGAGCAGATTGTTGTCGAATGCGGCGCCGGAGATGATGTCGGCGGCGGCCTTGGCGAGGTTGCCGGTGCCGTCGACAATGACGGGCGGATTGCCGGGGCCGGCGCAGATCGCGCGTTTGCCGGAGGCCATCGCGGCCTTCACGACCATCGGGCCGCCGGTGACGCAGAGCAGGCGGACGTGCTCGTCCCGCGTGAGCGCGCCAAAGGTCTCGATCGTGGGTTTCTCGACGGTGCAGACGAGATGCTCGATCCCGAGCACGGCGAAGATCGCCTCGTTGAAGGTGCGGACGGCCAGCGCGGCGGAGCGGGCGCCGCCGGGGTGCGGGTTGAAGACCACGGAGTTTCCGGCCGCGACGATGTTAATGACGTTGCCGCTGAGGGTCGGAATCGAGTGGGTGACGGGCAGCACGGCGCCGACGACGCCGAAGGGCGTGTGCTCTTCCATCGTGATGCCGTGGTCGCCGCTCATGCCGCGCGGCCGGAGCCACTCGACGCCGGGAACGAGCTTCACGATTTCGAGCTTGGCGATCTTGTGCTCGAGCCGGCCGATCTTGGTCTCTTCAAACTCAAACTTGCCCCATGCGGCGGCGTTCTTGGTGCACAGTTCCTTCACGATCTCGACCACCTTGGCGCGGCCGGCGACGCCCTTGTTGCGGAGCTGTTCGAACGCGGCCTGGGCAGCGGCGCAGGCGTCTTTAACGTCCTCGAACACGCCGAAGCGCGGACCGCCGCGGCGCGCCGAAAGGGACGGGGCGGAGGGCCCGGCGTGGGTGACGACCGGGCCGGCGGCGGACGCCGTCGACCGGCCGAGGCCGCGCAGGACGTCCTCGACGATCGTGCGGATCGTCTGTTCATCGAGTTGAAGATTGGCGCTCATCGTGGGGGACCCGGGTTACTTTTTGGCAGGATAGATTTTGTGGTTCAGCACATCGACGGTATCGACGATGCCGACGACGACGGCGTCGACGGGCAGGGTTTTCATGCCGCTGGCCTGGCGGGCGGAGCTGCCTTGGCAAAACAGGACGACCTCGTCGAGGCCGGCGCCGAGCGAGTCGATGGCGACGAGGGTGTTCGCACCGGGGCGGAGCTGCGCGGGATTGGCTTCATCCACGAGCAGCGGCCGCAACACGACGAGTTTACGGCCCTTCATCGCCTCGTCCTTTTTCGTCGAGACGACCGAGCCGATGACGCGCGCGAGGAACATGGCTTATTTCTTGGCCGGCGTGGCGACGACGGTCTTGGGCAAGATGAGCGCGACGTCGTCGTGCGGGCGCGGGATGACCTGCACGCTGATGACTTCGCCGACGGTGCGGGCGGCCTGGGCGCCGGCGTCGGTGGCGGCTTTGACGGCGGCGACGTCGCCGGTGACGACGGCGGTGACCATCGCGTTGCCGACCTGTTTCATGGGGCCGACGAGCGTGACGTTGGCGGACTTGAGCATGGCGTCGACGCCGGTGACGAGGGCGGTGAGACCGCGGGTTTCGAGGAGACCGATGGCTTTGGACATAATAGTGGGTGGTTGAGAATTGCGGGTTGGGTGAAAGGGAAACGGTGATACCGCGCGGATCAGGCTTGCGCCGCGATGCAGCGCGCGGTTTCGCGGGCGACAACGAGTTCCTCGTTGGCGGGGATGACGAAAATCTTGGCGCGGGAGTTTGCGGCGGAAATTTCGCCCTCGGTGCCGCGGAGCGCGGCATTTTTCGCGGGGTCGATCACGAGGCCGAGCTGGTCGAGCTGGGCGCAGATCGCAGCGCGAAGGTCGGGATTGTTTTCGCCGATACCGGCGGTGAACACGAGGGCGTCGGCGCCGTTGAGTTCGAGGAGAAACGCGCCGATCCAGTGGCGCGCGGACTGCACGAAGACGTCGAGCGCGAGTTGCGCGCGGGCATTGCCCTGCTGCGCGGCGGCGCGGACGTCGCGGAGATCGTTGCCGACGCCGGAGAGGCCAAGGAGGCCGGATTCTTTGGTCATCTGGCGTTCGACCTCGGCGAGCGAGAGGCCGAGGGTTTTCATCACGAACGGCACGGCGGCGGAATCGAGGTCGCCCACGCGGTTGTTCTGCGGGAGGCCCGACTGCGGGCTGAGGCCCATGCTCGTGCCGATGGCGACGCCGTCGCGGATGCCGGTGACGGAGCTGCTGCCGCCGAGGTGGCAGGAAATGATGCGGAGCGGCGCGGACCCGGCCGGAACGGGCGTCGCGCCGGCCCGGTAGAGTTGGCGGACGCGTTCGGCGATGTCGGCGCGGCCGAGGAGTTCGGCGCTGCGCTCGGCGACGAACTTGTGGCTCGCGCCGTGGAAACCGTAACGTCGGACGCCCGCATCATGCCAGGCTTGCGGCACGGCATAGCGCGCCGCGGCCTCGGGCACCCACTGGTAAAACGCCGTCTCAAAAAGTGCGACGAGCGGGACGCCGGGGAGTTTTTCGCGGAAGCGGGCGATGCCGAGCGCGTAGGGCGGATTGTGCGCGGGCGCGATTTCCTTGAAGCCGTCGAGCGCGGCAATGACACGGTCGTCGGTGTCGGCGCGCAGGCAGCCGGTCAGGTTTTTCCCGAGGACGGTTTTGAAGCCGACCCCGTGGAGATCCGCGGTGGTGGTGACGTGGCCGGCGGCTTTGAGTTCGCCGAGGCAATCGTCGATCGCCCGGCCGTAATCGGTCACGCGCTCGTAGCCGCCCTTGGCGAGCACCGACGCGCCGCCCGCGCCGTCGAAGCGAATCAGACGGAACTTGAACGAGGTCGAGCCGAGGTTGGCGACAAGGATGTTCATGGGTGGCAGTGGCACGGGCCTTCCAGCCCGTGAGCGCGGAAATCACGGGCGGGAAAGCCCGTGCCCCGACTCACGCCGACGGCGCCTGCACGAGCCACTTGCCGAGGCCGGAGAGCTCGTCGTGCGGACGCGGGATGACCTGGACGGCGATGACTTCGCCGACTTTGCCAGCCGCTTCGGCGGCGGCATCGATGGCGGCTTTGACGGCGGCGACATCGCCGCGGAAAAACGCGCACACATAACCGCTGCCGACGGCTTCGTAGCCGGTCATGGTGACGTTGGCGGCTTTGAGAGCGGAGTCGGCGGCTTCGATGAGCGCGCAGAAACCCTTCGTTTCAATAAGACCGATTGCTTCCTGTGCCATGGTGAGGGAGGTGTTGAGAGTTAAGAGGTGAGAGTGGACCGCGGCTCAGAGGCCGAGCGTGCGAACGAGTTCGCCGTGCGGGCGGGCGATGATGTGCGAGCAGACGAGCTCGCCGACGCGTTTGGCGGCCTCGGCGCCGGCGTCGACGGCCGCGCGCACGCTGCCGACGTCGCCTTTGACGATCACGGTGACCATGCCGCCGCCGATTTGAATTTGGCGAACGAGGGAGACGTTTGCCGCTTTGACCATGGCGTCGCTGGCTTCGACGCTGCCTACATAGCCTTTGGTTTCTACCATGCCGATGGATTCATTCATAGTGATCTGGTGGGTGAGGGTGAGGTGGATGGGGAGTGGACGTGACGCGGAAAATTCATTTCAGGAGCGCGACGGGTGTATCGGATTCCAGGGCACAGGCGTTGCCCTCGTCGGTGTCGATGTGGACCTCGAGCTTGAAATCCGGGTGCACGCGGACGAGCAGGCGCTCGAAGGTGACGGCGCACGGGCCGCCGACGCGCAGGCGCATGAAGTCGCCCTGTTTCACGCCGTAAAACGCGGCGTCGGCCGGGTTCATGTGGGCGTGCGGCGCGGCGCGGATGACGCCCTCTTTCATTTCGAAAAATCCCGCGGGGCCCATGAGCATGCAGCCGGGCGTCTCCTTGATGGCGCCGGACTGGCGGATCGGAATCTCAAACCCGAGCGCGATCGAGTCGGTGAGCGCGAGTTCGATCTGGTTGAAATCGCGGCACGGACCGAGGATGCGGAGATTCGAAATCACGCGGCTGCGCGGGCCGATGAGCGTGACCGTCTCCTTCGCGGCGAACTGGTCCTTTTGATAGAGCCACTTCATCGGCGTGAGCGTGGCGCCCTGGCCGAAGAGCACTGCGACCGCCTCCGGCGTCAGGTGACAGTGCCGCGCGCTGACGTTCACGAGGAGCGGATGCGGGGCCTGCGCGGAGTGCGGCGCACTCTGGCCGAGTCGCTGGTAAATCGCCCGCCGAACGAGATGTTCAATCTCAACGCGATGAGGGGAGGGAGGCGGCAGCGACATGGTCGGAAGCGGAAAGGATTGGCTCGATATCGCCCAAAATCTTCCAATGTGTCAAGGGATTGGTTGCAATAGCTTCCAAAAGATTCCAAGACCTTCCAGCAGCATGCACCCCGAAGAGCGCCGCACGAAGATCGAATCCTACCTCCAAGCAGCAGAATTCGCTTCCCTGGAGGAGCTTGCGCAGCACGTCGGGGTCTCGGTTTCAACGGTCCGCCGTGACGTCGCGGAGTTGGAAGCCGGCAAATCGGTCCGCCGCACCCATGGCGGCGCCCGGACGCTTCAACCCAAGACCGATGAGTTCGTTTTCAACGTGCGCGATACGCACCAGGTGTCCGAGAAGGAGGCGATCGGCGAGGCCTGCGCGGCGCTGATCCAGCCGGGGCAAAACGTGATTATCGACAGCGGGACGACCTGTTTCCACGTCGCGAAGCACCTCGGCGACAAGGTCGCCCAGGTCATCACCAACTCGCTGCCCGTGGCCCATCTTTTCTCGGGCTCCAATCGCCACGAAGTGCATGTCTCCGGCGGCGTGATTTACCCGCGGCTCGGCACGCTGGTCGGACCGGATGCGGTCGACACGTTTTTGCGCATGCACGCCGATGTCGCCATCCTGAGCGGCAGCGGCATCGCCGAGGACGGCATCTACAATTCCCACGCCCTCATCGTCGACATCCAGCGGGCGATGATGGCCGGTGCCGCCAAGGTGATCTTCTGTATCGACGGCACGAAATTCGCGCGGCGCTCGACCTTTTTTCTCTGCGACTTCGCCAAAGTCGATGTGGTCGTGACGGACGCCGGGGCGCCCGCGCCGCTGGTGGAGAAACTCCGCGCGAAAGGCATCCACGTCGTGTGCGCCCAATCCGCTCCCGCCGCCGGCTGAGCGGCGGGCCGCCCGGCGCGCGACCGGCGCCCGGCGCACCCGGCCGCCGCCCGGGCGCGCCGCCTACAACACGATGTTGTCGACCATCCGCACCTCGTCCACCCACGCGGCGAGGGCGAGCATGCTCTTGCCGGGCTCGATGTCGCGGACGGTCTCCATCGTCAGGCAGTTCACAATCGCAATATAGATGATGCGGACGCGGCGGTGCTGGCTGAGGATGTGCGTGGCCTCGGCGATGAGGCGGTCCGGATTACGTGTGCCGGCGTCGAACATTTCCTTGGCCTTGAAGAGCGCCTTGCTCAACGCGAGCGACTCCTGCCGCTGGCTCGCGGTGAACTCCCGGTTGCGCACGCCCGCCGCCAGCCCGTCGGCCTCGCGCACCGTGGGCACGACGACCACTTCGACCTTGAAACACAGGTCGGCGGCCATCTTGCGCACCACCGCCGCGCGCTGCGCCGTCTTCTGGCCGAACAGCGCATGCGTCGGCCGCACGATATTGAACAGCTTCGCCATCAGCGTCGCCACCCCGCGGAAGTGATTCGGCCGCGACACGCCGTCGAGCAGTTTGCCGGTCGAATCCTCGGTCACGAAGGTCGAGTAGCCGCGCGGATAAATATCCTCTGCGGCCGGCGCGAAGACGATGTGCGCGCCGCAGCGCTGGCAGAGCGCCACGTCCTCCGCGAAGCTCCGCGGATAGTTGGCGATCACCTCATTGGGACCAAACTGCAGCGGGTTGACGAAAATCGACACGACCGCCACGTCCGCGCTCCCGACCGCCGCGCGGATGAGCGCCTCCTGTCCGGTGTGCAACGCCCCCTGGGTCGCCACGAGCGCAATCGTCTTCCCCTGGGCTTTGACGTCCGCGGCCAACGACCGCATCTCGGACACAGATTCGATTTTTTGCATAGGGTACGGGTCGGTTTTGGGCAACGTCGGGCTTGAACAAACCGCACGCGCCGCGTTTGTTCAAGTTTTTCACCCGCTCCGGACCGTCTCCCACCGCCGCTTCACGCTCCCTTTACCATTCCCCGCCATGATCCGCATCAACGAGAACTACACCAAACTCAAGGCCTCCTACCTTTTCAGCGACATCGCCAAGCGCGTCAGCGCCTACGTCGCCGCCAACCCGACCAAGCCCGTCATCCGCCTCGGCATCGGCGACGTCACCGAACCCCTCCCGCCGGTTTGCGTTGAGGCGATGCACGCCGCGACCGACGAAATGGCGAAGCGCGCCACGTTCAAGGGCTACGGTCCCGAGCAGGGTTACGCGTTCCTTCGCGACGCCGTTGCCGCCAACGACTACGCCGCCCGCGGCTGCCCGATCGAGGCCGACGAGATTTTCATCTCCGACGGTTCGAAGTGTGATTGCGGCAATATCCAGGAAATTTTTGCGCAGGACGTGAAGCTCGCGATCCCCGATCCCGTTTACCCCGTCTACGTCGACACGAACGTCATGGCCGGCCGCACCGGCGCCAACATCGACGGCCGCTACCAGGGCGTGACCTACCTCGATAGCACGCCCGCCAACGGCTACGTGCCCGCCATCCCCGGCGTCGCCACCGACCTGATCTATCTCTGTTTCCCCAACAACCCCACCGGCGCCGTCGCCACCAAGGCCCAGCTCGCCGCCTGGGTCGCCTACGCGAAGCAGAACAAAGCCGTCATCCTCTTCGACTCCGCCTACGAGGCCTACATCCGCGATCCGGCGATCCCCCACTCCATCTATGAGATCGAGGGCGCGCGCGACGTCGCGATCGAGTTCCGCAGCTTCTCGAAGACAGCCGGCTTCACCGGCACGCGCTGCGCCTACACCGTTGTCCCCAAGTCCGTCGTCGCCTACGATGCCGCGGGCAACGCCCACCCGCTCCATGCGCTCTGGAACCGCCGCCACACGACGAAATTCAACGGCGTCTCCTACCCCATTCAGAAAGCCGCCGCCGCGATCTACACCGACGCCGGCAAACAGCAGACGCGCGACCTGATCGATTTCTATCTGGCCAACGCGAAACTCATCCGGGAAGCCGTGAAGAGTTGGGGCTTCACCTGTATCGGCGGCGACAATGCGCCCTATCTTTGGATTAACACCGGCCGCGACTCGTGGGAGTTCTTCGACCTGTTGCTGAACAAGGCCCAGGTCGTCTGCACCCCGGGCGCCGGCTTCGGCAAGTGCGGCGAAGGCCACGTGCGCATCAGCGCGTTCAACTCCCGCGAAAACGTCGTCACCGCCCTCGCCCGCATCGGCGCGGCGCTGAAGTAAGCGCGACGCTTTTCCCTCCGGCGGTCATCCCCGCCGAAGGGTCTCTCGGCGCCGTCCCTTGGGGCGGCGCCTTTTTTCTCCACCCCCGGCGACGCCGCCGGCCGGTCGTACCCCCAAAGCCGCGTCGCCACGAGCCCGTCCTGCCGCAGGTCATCGCCCCACTCCGTGCCGACCAACTCGATCGCCCGGACCGCGCCCGCCAGGCTCGCCGAACGCGCCCTGGCCCCGCGCTCCAACTCGGCCCGCGAACGCGCCACCGAAAAAGCCTGCTCCACCGCAACCTCGTCGCCCCGCGCCGCGGTCTTCTGCGTCGGACGCCCGGCCGCGCCCATTTCGAGGAAAAATCACCGCACCGCGAAGGTCGAAACATCCGATGGGTTCATGGGGAAAATCTGCGCAACGAGCGGGCCGCCACTCAGGAACGATCAGGACGGACTACGCCCCTACTTTCCGGCCCGCCCCAGCCCCGCGGCGACATCTTCCGCCAAAATCGCGACGGCCTTGCTGAGCTGCGCCGCCAGCGCCCCCTCGCTTTTGCCGTCCCACCGGAGGCTGGCCGGCTGTACTTCCCCCCGGGCGGCGAGCTTTGGCGCCAGGCCCGTCGTCGCGAGTTCCCAGACCGCCCGGAAATACACCGCCCCGTCCGCGCCGCCTTCGCACGCGAGCACCCGCACCACCAGCGTATAGTCGTAATCGATCTCCGTCGCCCGCAAACCCGCCGCGAGCACCGTCCCCGCCGCGCCGCGCGCGACGAGATCCTCGCGCAACACCCGGCCGATGCCGAGTTCCAGCGGCTCACCCCACCGGGCAAATTCGCGGAACTCGATCTCGTTGTCGCCCCGCCGCACGATGATCGGTTTCGCCTTGATGTAACTCGCCAACTCCACCGGCCGCAGATGCACGACCGGCGACTTCCCCGCGGGCGCCGCCTCCGGCGCCCCGCTCTGCGCGGACAGGACAAAAAACCGCGTCGGATCCGTCTGCGCCTGCGGCAGCAACGAACACCCGCCGAGCACCAGCCCGGCCACGCCGGCCAGCACGCCGGCCAGCACGCCGGCCATCCCTTTTTCACGCGAGTTCATCATGGTCGGTTTCGGGTCATTCGTCGGTTGCGCGGCCACCCGCTCATTGCGGCCGTTTCTTGCCGGTGATGAGCGCACTCGGGTTGCGCTCGAGAAAATCCGCGAGACGCGTCACCGCCGCCGCCGCTTCGTTCATCTGGGCCAGCGTCCCGACCACCTCGTCGCCGAGGCCGTTGTGCGTCGCGAGAAATTTCCGCGCGGCCGTCGACGCGTCGTTGAGCGAGGTCACCGCCATCTTCGCCTGCGTGAGCGTCTCCGTCAGCTCCTGGCCCGCCGGTCCGACCTGCGCATCGATCTTGCCCAGCACTCCGCGCAGATCGGTGATCGCGCCGTCGAGATTCACGAAGGTCTTCTTCAACTCGGGCAGGCTCACGATCGCCTCCACCTTTTCGCCGGTGCGCTTCCATTGCTCGGCCACGCCTTTGAGATCGAGGCCGGCGAGCTGCTTGCGCCCGTCCCCGAGCAGGCCGGTGAGCTCGCGCGAAAGGCCCGCAAAATCCACCTTCTTCAGGTTGGCCAGAATCTCGCTCGCGCTCGACTGAAACGCCGAGATCGCCGAGGGCACGGCCGGCACCGCCACATATTTCAGCTCCGTCGTGCGGTTGTCCGCCGGGTAGGACTGCGGGTTCAGAAAATCGAGCTCCACAAACAGCAGGCCCGTCGCGAGCCCCTGCACTCCGAGCTGCGCCCGCAGCCCGCGGTCCACCAGCGTCTGCAACTCCGCCCGGTCGGCCACATTGATCGCCTCGCCCTTCGTGTCGGTCACCTTGTCCTTGCTGAGCTCGCACACGACCGCGACGACCGAGAAATTCTTCTTTTCGTCGTAGCGCACGTTCAGGTCGACCACCCGGCCCACGGGCACGCCGCGCAGCTTCACCGGCGAACCCAGCGTGAGGCCGTGGATCGACTCGTCGAAATACACCACAAAGCGCTGCGGCTTCGCAAAGAAACTCACCCCGCCGAAGGTCAGCAGCGCAATCACGGCCAGCGCGAACGCCCCGATCACAAACGTGCCGATGATGGCTGGGCTGACCTTGGTTTTCACAAATGAGAGCGCGGAGCTAAACGGTTCGGGGCCGGCGGGGAAAGGTTTTACTGCGGCAACACATCCCCGCGGCGCAGGAACTCCGCCACGCGCGGGTCGCGGCTGCGCTGGGCGAGTTCCCGCGGCTTGCCCTCGGCGATGATGCCCTGGTGGGCCCGGTCGAGCATGATCACGCGGTCCGCGATGTCGAAAATCGACGCCAACTCGTGCGACACCACCACGATCGTCGTCCCGAACGTCTCGCGAATCTGCAAAATCAGCTCGTCCAGCTTGCGCGACGTCACCGGATCGAGTCCCGCCGAGGGTTCGTCGAAAAACACGATCTCGGGATCGAGCGCGAGCGCCCGCGCCAGGCCGGCGCGTTTCTTCATGCCGCCGCTGATTTCCGCCGGATAGTAATCTTCGAAGCCCCCGAGCCCCACCTGCGCGAGCTTCAACGTGGCGATCTCCTCGATCTCCCGCGCCGACAGCGCCGTGTATTCCTCCAGCGGCAACGCCACGTTCTGCCGCAGCGTGAGCGAGGTCCACAGCGCCCCGCCCTGGAACAGCATCCCGAACGTCTTCAGCACCTCGCGCCGCGCCGCCGTGTTCGCGTCCGCGAACGACCGCCCGAAAAACTTCACCGATCCGGCCGTCGGCTGGTTCAATCCCACCAGATGCCGCAGCAGCGTGCTCTTCCCGCAACCGGATCCGCCGATGATGAAAAAAATCTCCCCGCGCGCCACGCGGAAAGACACGTTTTTCAAGACCACCTTGCCGTCGTAACCGCACTGCAGTCTCTCCACCTCGATCGCCGGTTCATTCGCACTCGCGGAGGAGGTGGGGACGAGGTCGCTCATGGTCGCTCAGAGTCCCAGCGCGTTGAACACGACGGCAAAAATCGCATCGGCCACAATGATGAGCAGCAACGCCGTCACCACCGCCGACGTCGCCGCGCGCCCCACGCCCGCCGCGCTGCGCTCCGCCTGCAGACCCCGCAGACAGCCCGACAACCCGATGATGAGCCCGAACGCCGTCGCCTTGATCACCCCGGTCGAAACGTCGGAGAGATCCACGATCGTCAGCATCTCCGCCCAAAACGCCGCCGGCGGAATCGAGAGCAGCCCGAACGCCACGATCAGGCCGCCCAGAATGCCGAGGGCGTTCGCATAGAGCGCCAACAGCGGCATCATCACGCCGAGCGCCAGTAGCCGCGGCAGCACCAAAAACTGCACCGGCGGAATGCCCAGCACCTCGAGCGCGTCGATTTCCTCGTTCGCCTTCATGTTGCCCAGCGTCGCGGCAAACGCCGCCCCGGTGCGCCCCGCCAGCACGACCGCCGTCATCACCGCGCCCATTTCGCGCACCATCGAGAGCCCGATCAGATCCGCAATATAGATGTCGCCGCCGTATTGCCGCAGCACGATCGCCCCGGTGTAGGCCAGCGTGACCCCCACCAGCAGGCTGACGAGGCTCACGATCGGCAGCGCCATCGCCCCGCACTGCTGCATCTCGTCGATGCAGTCGCGCCAGCGGAATTTCCGCGGACTCCGCGCCAGCCCGATCGCCCCGAGCACGCATTCCCCGACAAATTGCGCAATCGCCTGCCCCTTCAACACCGTGTCCTGCGTCGCCAACCCCACGGTCGTCAAAAAACTCTCCGACCGGTCGAACGGCACGCTCGTCGCGTGCGAGGCCGCCAGCTGCGCCAGCAGCGTCCGGATTTTTTCCGGCAACGCCTCGCCTTCGAAATACGCCCCCGTCACCCGGCACCACTGCTGCGTCTCGAACAAAAACAGCAGCAGCGAACTGTCCCACTTCCCCACCCCGTCCGTCGTGAGCCGCACCCGCGCCGGGTTCTGCGCCCCGCGCACCCCCTCCCACGACGGCCGCGGCGCGGTGATCTGCCACGTCCCCGCCAGCCGCACCTCCATCCGGTCGCCCTCGGCCGTGGCCGCGGCCTGCGCAGGAGAAAGGGTGGGACGGGCGGTCATGCGCCCACTTCACTCGTGACACGCCGCGCCGCCAAACCAAATCTCCCACCCTTCATGTCCCGCTTCGCCACCCTCCTCTTCGACCTCGACGGCACGCTCATCGATCACTTCGCCGCGATCCACCGCAGCCACAGCCACACGCTGCGTCACCTCGGCCTCCCCGCGCCCACCCTCGCGCAAGTCCGCGCCGCCGTCGGCGGCGGCCTCGCAAACGCCCTCGCCCAACTCGCCGGCCCCGCCCGCGTCGCCGCCGCCCTCCCGATTTACCGCGCCTACTGGGACGCCACGATGCTCGACGACGTCCTCCTCCTGCCCGGCGCCCGCGAACTCCTCCACTCCCTCCACGCCCGCGGCACCCAACTCGCCGTCTTCACCAACAAACTCGGCTCCTCCTCCCGCCTCATCTGCGCCCACCTCGGGCTCTCGCCCTTCCTCCACGGCAACTTCGGCGCCGCCGACACCCCGTGGCTCAAGCCCGAACCCGCCTTCGCCGCTCACGCCCTCGCCCAACTCGGCGCCACCCCCGCTACCACCCTCCTGATCGGCGACTCCCCCTTCGACATCGCCGCCGCCCACGCCGCCGGCTTCCCCTGCTGGTGCGTCACGACCGGCACGCACACCGCCGGGGAACTCCACGCCGCCGGCGCCGACGCGGTCTATGCCGACCTGCCCGCCATCGGCGCAGCGCTCGCCGCCGAGTGGCCTTCTTGACCGCCGCCGCGATACCTACACGGTAGCTACATGACCAAAACGGCCAAACTCTTCGCGACCGGCGGCTCGCAGGCCCTGCGTCTGCCCAAAGAGTTCCGCTTCCCCGGCAAAACCGTCACGCTGCGCCGCACTGCGAAGGGCGTGCTCATCACCCCCGCCAGCGACGACCACGCGATCTTGCGCAGGAAGCTGCTCAATCTCGCCGGCTCTTGCCCTGACTTCCCGTTGCGCGAGCCGCACACCACACCTGACACGCCCCGCGACCTCAACTGGTGAGCCTGTTCATTCCTGACACCAACGCCTGCGCGCTCTTCATGCGCGGGCACGAGGAAATCGTTCGCCGCTGGCTCGCCCACGCGCCGGCCCTGCGCCTTTCACCCATCGTCATCGGGGAGCTGGAGTATGGCGCCGCCAAGCTCGGCACCGCCCGCCAACGCACCCGACTCCAAGCCCTCGTCACCACCCTGCCGACCGAACCGTTCACCCTCGCCGATGCCGTCGCGTTCGGCCGCCTGAGAGCCCACCTCGCACGCCGCGGCGAACGCATCGGCCCCTGCGATCTCCTCCTCGCCGCCCAAGCCCTCCGCCTCGGTGCCACCGTCGTCACCCACAACCTCCGCGAGTTCTCCCGTGTGCCCGGCCTCACGGTCGAGGACTGGCAATCCGCCTGACCCTTCGCGCTCTTTTTGCCGTGGCCTCCTCTTCCCCTGCCTCCTCCGCCACGCTCACCGGCGTCCTCGAGCGCATCATTTTCCTCAACGAGGAGAACCACTACACCATCGCGGAATTCCGCCCCGATGAAAAATCCGCTCCGCCGCCGCCCACCCCCGCTCCCTCGCCCCCCGCCGCGAAATCCCGCCCCGACCTCGTCACCATCGTCGGCGCGCTCCCGAGCGTCGAGTGCGGCGAGACCCTTCACCTCACCGGCGAATGGTCGCACCACACCCAGCACGGCGCGCAATTCAAGATCGCCGCCTTCACCAGCCAGCTCCCGTCCTCCGTCTACGGCATCCGCAAATACCTCGGCAGCGGCCTCGTCCCCGGCATCGGCAAGGCCTACGCCAACAAAATCGTCGACGCCCTCGGCACCGACACCTTCCGCGTCCTCTCCGAAGAATCCGGCAAACTCCGCGACATCCCCGGCATCGGCAAAAAACGCGCCACCGCCATCAAGTCCGCCTGGGACGAAAAACGCACCGAGCGCGAGCTCTACATTTTTCTCCAGACCTACGGCGTCACGCCCGGCCAGTGCGTGAAGTTGGTCAAGCACTACGGCGCCAAGGCCAAACCCATTCTCCTGGAGCAGCCCTACCAGGTCGCCCGCGAGATCGACGGCATCGGTTTCAAAACCGCCGACCGCATCGCCATCAACCTCGGCTTCGCCAACGACGCCCCGCCCCGCCTCGACGCCGGCCTCCTCTACGCCCTCGAAACCCTCCAGGAGGAGGGCCACACCGCCTACCGCGAAGCCGATCTGATCGACTACGCCGCCGCGCTCCTCGAAACCGAATCGCGTTTTCTCGAAGCCCGCATCGCCGCCCTCGTCACCACCAAATCCCTCGTCCGCCACCTCCCTGCCGGCGTGCCGAATCCCCTGCCCGGTTCCGGCCTGATCCAACTGCCCCACAACGACCGCGCCGAAGAAAAAATCGCCGCCGTCGTCGCCCGCCTCACCCGCACGCCCAGCGGCCTCCCGCCCATCAAGACCGACGCCGCCGTCGAGTGGGCCGAGAAAAAAGCCGGCTTCACCTTCGCCGACCTCCAGCGCACCGCCCTCAAAAACGCGCTCACCCACAAACTCACGATCCTCACCGGCGGACCCGGCACCGGCAAAGCCCAGCCCCTCGACGCCCGTGTGCTCACGCCCCAAGGCTTTCGTTCCATCGGTGATCTCCGCCCCGGCGATCTCGTGATTTCCGCCGAGGGTCCACCCGTCGCCGTGCGCAGCATTCACCCGCAAGGCACGAAGCCGGTCTTTCGCGTCGCCTTTGCCGACGGTCGCTCCACGCGCTGCTGCGAAGATCACCTCTGGAAAGTCTGGACTCGCACCTCCGTCTGGAGCCCCGCCAAGAAAAAGAAAATCCGCTCCCGCGGCTGGCGCATTGTCCCGCTCAAAACGATCCGCCGCCGTCTCGACGATGACCGCGCCGAGCGCGACCGCCTTGGCGTGCCGCTCCTCACGCCTTGTTCCGATCCGACCCCGACGGTCCTCCCCATCGATCCCTACGTCCTCGGCGCTCTCATGGGTGACGGCACGCTCAGTGACGCCGTCCTTCTTACTACGACCGACGCCGCTCTGGTCGCCAATCTTTCCGTCCGCCTCGCGCCGCTCGGTCTTCGTCTCAATCAGGTCATCTCCCAAGGCGCTCCCACCCTCTCTTGGCGAATCGTCGGTCGTGGCAAAGGCCACGCTAACCCCCTCCGCACCGCGCTCCAATCACTCAGCTTGGCCGTCCGTTCCGAGGCAAAATTCATTCCCCCCGCTTACTTCAACGCGTCAGCCACCCAACGCCTCGATCTCTTGCGCGGCCTCCTCGATACCGACGGCACCGTCGACAAACTCGGCGTCGTTTCGTTCACGACCTCCAGCCCCCGCCTTGCCCGCGATGTCCAACAACTCGCCTGGTCCCTCGGCTGCATCGCCACCCCCGGTGCCGTCAAACACCCGACCTATTCGCATCGCGGCGAGCAACGCACCGGCCTCCCCGCTCACACGCTTTTCCTCCAACACCCCGAACCCGCCACACTCTTCACCCTCTCCCGCAAAGTCGCCCGCACCGTCCGTCCGAAAGCTCGCGCCCGCCTCGGCCATCGCCTCCGTCTCTCCGCGATCGAACCCGCCGGCGAAGCCGTGTGCGTCTGCCTCTCCCTCGATTCTCGCAGCGGCCTCTACGTGACCGACGACTACCTCGTCACGCACAACACCACGATCCTCCGCGCCCTCGTCGACATCCTCAAAGCCAAGAAAGTCCGCGTCCACCTCGCCGCCCCCACCGGCCGCGCCGCGCAACGCCTCTCCGAAACCACCGGCGGCTTCGCCTCCACGATCCACCGCCTCCTCAAATACGACGCCGCCAGCGGCGGCTTCACGGCCAACGAAAATGCCCCGCTCGCCACCGACTTCCTCGTCCTCGACGAGGCCTCGATGCTCGACGTCCGCCTCGCCTCCGCCCTCCTCCAGGCCGTCCCCTCGCGCGCCCACCTCCTCCTCGTCGGCGACACCGACCAACTCCCGAGCGTCGGCGCCGGCAACGTCCTCAAGGACCTCATCGCCGTCTCCGACTCCGTCTTCGGTTCCAGCTCTCCGCCCCCGGCTACCGGCGCCCAGCTTTCCGCCCTGCCCGTGACGCGCCTCTCCGTCATCTACCGCCAGCAGGGCCAGAGCCAGATCGTCACCACCGCCCACGCTATCAACTCCGGCGACCCCACCCTCGGCGCCGTCCTCCCCGACGTCGCCAGCGCGCAGGTCTGGGCCGATCTCAACTTCATCGCCGCCGCCGATACCGACGACTGTGTCCGCAAAGTCATCGAACTCGTCACCGAGTTCATCCCCCGCAAACTCAAGTGGCCACACCCCGTCCACGACGTCCAGATCCTCGCCCCGATGCACAAGGGCGTCGCCGGCGTCGGCAACTTCAACGTCCAACTCCAGGCCGCCCTCAACCCCCTCGCCCACGGCACCCGCGCCCTCCGCTCCGTCCACGGCGAATATCGCCCCGGCGACAAGGTCATCCAGCTCCGCAACAACTACGACAAGGGGCTCTTCAACGGCGACATCGGCACCATCGTCTCCATCGACCCCGAAGCCGGCACGCTCGACGCCAAATTCGACCACGACGTCCACACCTTCGACCGCGGCGAGTTCGCCAACCTCGCCCTCGCCTACGCCATCAGCATCCACAAGTCGCAGGGTTCCGAATACCCCGTCGTCATCGTGCCGCTCCTGAAAGCGCACTTCATGATGCTCCAGCGCAACCTGATTTACACGGCGATCACCCGCGGCAAAAAAAAGGTCTTCCTCGTCGGCGAACCCGCCGCCTACGCCATGGCCGTCCGCAACGCCGAATCCAAAACGCGCGTCACCCACCTCAAGGAAAAAATCGTCGCCACCCCCGCGCCCCACCGCGCGCCGTAAGCCGCGTCCCACCACCCGTAAAAAGGCGTCGGGCGGCACCCCCTCCCCCGGATCGTCCAGCCCCGCCGAAAGCGCCTTGCCGTCCGCGCGGAATTGGCCGACGGATTTTTTATGCTGACCCTCCGTCCGACCAAGATGCTGGCCCGGCGCCTGCACCTGACCGTGCCCGCCGCCCCGCCGCCCGTGGCCAACCGGGTGGCCGACTGGTGCGCCCACGAGTTCACCGCCTCGCGCCACCGCTACCTCCTGTTCTGGAACACCGCCGCGTTTCTCCCCGTGCTCGTGCACGGTCGCGGCGTGCGCGCCGACTGCGACCTGATCCTGCGGCTGATCGACGGACTCAAGCGGGTGATGACCGGCAACGATCTGGAGTTTCACTTCCAGCGTTGGATCGTGCCCGAACTGGCGGCCGTGCAGTTGGCTCCGATTCCCTCGCGCTCCGTTTTGGGCACCATGAACGACTTCATGATCATGGCCAAATACCACCTCACCGCACGCAACCAGTCTCCCCTGGAAATATCGGAGCTGATGGCCAAGGCCCCGCTGTCCGCCCTGGGGATGAACTCCCCCGCCAAGGCCTTTCGCTCGCTGCGGGCCTGATCCTCCGGTTCTCTGATCCGCGCTCATGAAATCCACTGCCGCCCTCGTCTGCGCCGCGCTCGCCGTTCTCCTCTCCGCCTGCACCACCGCCCCGCGCGCCCCGCATGGTCGCGTCGCCCCCACCCTCCTCGCCCCGGCCGAATTCTGGCTCGATCTCGTCGCGGGCGAGGAGGTCTCCGACGACGAAGTCCTCGCCGACCTCGCGACTGCCAGCGTCATCTTCCTCGGCGAAGCCCACACCGTCCGACGCCACCACGACCTCCAACTCGACCTCCTCCAAAAACTCTACCTCCGCCAAGTCCCGCTCGTCCTCTGCCTCGAGCAACTCGAGGCCCGCGACCAACCCGCCGTCGACCGCTACAACCGCAGCGAAATCGATTTCGCCACCCTCGCCGCGCAAATCGACTGGCCGAACAAGTGGGCCAACTACACCGACTACCGCGCCCTCTGCGAATTCGCCCGCCACCACCGCATCCCCCTCCGCGCCCTTAACGCCCCCGCCGACACCATCCGCACGGTCAGTCGCGGCGGCGGTCTCGCCCGGCTCCCGCCCGACCTCCGCGCCCACCTCCCGGCCGAGATTTTCACCGACGATCCCGTGTACGAGCGCCTCATGAATCTCGCACTCGCCCAACACCTCGCCCTGGACCCCGCCCGACTCCGCCCCGTCTTCGAGGCCCAGGCCGCCCGCGATGAGACGATGGCCGCAGCGATCGTCGCCGCCCGCCGCGTCGACACCGCCCCCGACCAACGGCGCACCGCCTTCGTGGTCGTCGGCGCCGGCCACATGCGCTTCGGCCTCGGCACCGCCGAACGCGTCCGCCGCCGCGATCCCGGCCTCGTCGAACGCCTCGTGCTCCTCACTGACAGCGGTCAGGGCGGGATGACCGCCGCCCAAGCAGCCCAGACGCGCGACGTGACCATCACCCACGCCGATTTTCGCGCCATCAGCCGCCCACCCGCCGACTACCTGCGCGTCCTGCCGCTCGCCGCCCGACCCATCCTGCCGCCCGGCCATCCGCCCGTGCCCTGACCCGCTCCCACCCCGCTCCGCGTCGCCGACCGCCCGCCCCGCGCCCACACCCCGACCGCCTTCGCCGTCTAAAGTCACTTTCGTTGATTATGGGTTTGAGGTTCGGCCCCCGGCTTGGCGACAATGCCGCATGGTCGCCACCACCGCCCCCGATCTCCCGTTGGAGATTTTCCTGGCGGAAACCGGCTGGTTCGAACCCGTGGCCGCGACCTTCGCCGCCGTCGCTCTCGCCCTTCTGGTCTGGCGGGTTTGGCGCAGCCAAGAAGACGCGCGCCTCGCCCTCGCCGAGCGGGAGCGCCTCCTCGCCGAGGAAAAGGATCGGACCGCCCACGTTCTCCAGGAGAAGGAAGCCCTCGCCCGCGAGAACAAGACCAAGAGCGAAATGCTCGCCACACTCAGCCGCGACATCCGCGGTCACCTCAACGGCATCATGGGCTCGGCCGACCTCCTCCTCGACAACACCCTCAAGCCCCGCCAACGCGACCACCTCACCACCCTCCGCGCCTCCGCCGAATCCCTCCACCAGTCGCTCAACGACGTCCTCGACTATTCCAGCATCGAGACCGGCCAGATTCAAATCGCCCACAGCCCTTTCGAGCTCCGCCACCCCCTCAACGACGTCGTCGAAACCCTCTCGCCCCTCGCCCACCTCAAGGGCCTCGAACTCGTCATCGTCATCGCCCCCGACGTGCCGCTGCACGTCTCCGGTGACGCCGCCCGCCTCCGTCAGGTCCTGTTGAACCTGATGTCGAACGCCGTGAAGTTCACCGCCCAAGGCCGCGTCGTCCTGCGCGTCTCCCTGTCGGCCGGCTCCGGCACGACACCCGACCACGCCCACGACTGCATCCATTTCAGCATTACCGACACCGGGCCCGCCATCCCCGCGGAAAGGCACGCGACGATCTTCGACCGTCCGTCCGACTCGCTGGCCACCTCGCCCCGCAACTTCGGCAGCTCCGGCCTCGAACTCGCCATCAGCAAACGCCTCGTCGAGCTCATGGGCGGAAAAATCGGCGCGCGCAGCCTCCCCGAGGGCGGCTCCGAATTCTGGATCCTCCTCGGGCTGCCCGCCGACCGAACCCAGCCCGTCGTCCCGCCCCCCCACCCGCCCGACCTCCACGTCGTCGTGCTCGACGGCCTCGCCGCCGCGCGCCTCGCCGCCTCCGCCATGCTCACCCGGCTCGGCCTCGACCACGACGCCACCGATTCCCTCGCCCAGGCCGCGGAAATGCTCCACGACGCCCTCGACGCCGAGGCCCGCGAACTCGTCCTCCTCCTCGACGAAACAATCGCCAAATCCAGCGGCGCCCAGTTCGTCCGCCTCCTCGAAGCCGACCCCGCCCTCTGCCGCACCCGCATCGTCCTGCTCTCCCGCGACCCCGAGGGCATCGCCACCGCCGGTTTCGATTTCCCGATCACCGCCGTCCTGCGCAAACCGCTCCTCCGCGCCGAATCCCTGCTCGAAGCCGTCCTGGCCACCCCCGGCGCCAAAGTCCTCCGCCCCTCCGGCTCCCGCGCCCCCTTCGACGCGGCCGCCACCACCGCGACCGCCGCCCCCGGCCACCGTCCGCTCGTGCTCGTCGTCGACGACGACAACATCAGCCGCTCCGTCAGCTCGCAGCTCCTCACCATCCTCGGCTGCGAGGTCCACCTCGCCGTCAGCGGCGCCGCTGCCATTGAGTCCGCCGGCCACACCGCCTACGAGCTCATCTTCATGGATTGCCAGATGCCCGAGATGGACGGTTTCGAAGCCACCCACCGCATCCTCGCCAACCTCGGCGGAAAAGCCCCGCCCATCGTCGCCCTCACCGCCAACACCACGGCACACGACCGCGAGAAATGTCTCGCCGCCGGCATGCGCGACTTCATCGCCAAGCCCGTCCACAAAGCCGATCTCGTCCGCGTGCTGCAACGCTGGACCAACGCGGCAGCGCCCGCCGCCAAGTAACCCCGGCGCCGTGGGGCGGTCCCGGAGCACCCGCCCGTTTTTCTCGCGTGGCCCGACGCCTCTCCGCCTCCGCCCCTCGACCGCCGCCGCTTCCTCCCGTCCTCCGGCCTCCTGCTCGCGGGCGCGACGCCTGGGCGCACCGTCCTCCTCCGCGCTCCCGACGCCGCCCCAGCGCGGCAGCCAGCCGCTGATGACCCGCGCCCTGAACCGCATCGGCGAATTCCAACCGCTCGAGCCGCTCTGGAACCCCGCCGGCTACGCCCACAACGTCGTGGAAACCGTCCGCGTCGCGCCCGTACGAAAAACACCGCCGACCGCCACCGCCATGTTCCCTTCGTGGCCGGCCCCGCCGCCGGCGCGCTCGTCGCGCTCGCACCGCTCCCCGCGCGCGCCGGCGAGATCGCGCTCCCGGTCGAAAACGGCCACCGCGCCGATTCCCCGCTCCCCGGCGCCGCCCTCGCCACCGCGCTGTGCTCCACGTGTCACTCCGCCGAATACGTGCTCGACCCGCCCCCGATCTCGCCCCGCACCTCCTGGCCGGCCACCGGGACGAAGAGGCAGAAAACCTTCGCGGCCCCGCTCCCCGACGACGCCGTCGCCCCGATCGTCGGAACACGGCCAAAATCACCCCTTGCTCACTTCGCGCTCGACCGTGTGCTCGTCGCCTTGATCGCCCCGACCGCCTGCTCCTTGAAGAGCAACCGCGGAAACCCCACCGCGAAATAGTCCCGGTCGTAGATGTCGTGAAACACGGCCTGCCGCTCGCGCAGCGCGGCCGCGAGGGCCGCTCCATCCCGTTTCCGGTCATTCACCAGCGAGAAGACTTTCGCCTGCTGCTCCGCGTAGTCGAGCCCGCGCCCGAGAAACGCGATGCGACGTAAGACCTCCGCCTCGCTCCCACTCGCACCGCTCTTCGCCGCCGACGCCGCGCGGGCCAGTGTCGCCCGCAGCGGTGCGAGCCGCGCTGGGCCGTAGTACTTCGGGATGACCGCGTAGATCGAATCGGGATCGAGCCCGCGCGCCGGCTCGTCTTCCTCGGCCCGCAGTTCCCCGGCGATATCGCCCGCAATGCCCGCCGCGAGCTCGCTCGTGAGCGCCTCGAGTTGCGCAAAATAGCTCTTCACCTCCGGCGCCGCGGCTCCGAAACCAGCACAACAGTAGTCGTCCACCAGCGCCGGCACATCGGCAGCGGGATTCCACAGGAGCTTTGCGAGCACGTAGTAATTGAGCCCCTGCGTAGACCAATGGTGGATGATCGAATCGAAGTCCGCGCCAAACATCATCGTCTCGTAGCCGTGCCGTAGATCCTCCCCGAGTTTCGTGACGAACACGCCCGGCAGGCCGTGGCCCGAGTGCAGCGCGTTGGGTCGCAACATCAGCGCGTTACCCGCCGCTGCCCAGCCGTCCCAGCTCCGCCGGTCGCGTTGCCGCGTGCTCTCGTCGAAATACACGAGACCGACAAACGTGAACGCGAGCTGCGGGTGCGGCACCACGCGCAGCGGCGGCGTGCGATACGCGCTGTAAGCCGAGGCCCCGAGCACCGTGCCGGGCCGCAGGCGCTGCACCTCCTCCGCAACTCCATTATAAAACGTCACCATCCGGTCCGTCATCGAAACATACGGCAGCGTCACCTTCAGGCCGCCGAGGCGGATGGGCAGCGTGATCGGCGGAGCATCGACCGGATCCAGCAAGCGCGCCCCGGCGTCGAGATCCCACGCGCTCGCCCCGCCGTCGTTCGGCGTGAGTGACGCCATGCTGAGCAGCGGATCGGCGTCCAGTTCGCGGAGCGCGTCGCGCGCCGCCTGCGCGATGAGACCGGGATTCTCCTTGTCGAGCCGCGGACGCACCTTCGTGACCGCGCGCGTCCCGTCAGGTTGCAGCGCAAACCACTCGGGATGCTCACCCGCGAACCGCTCGACGTAGTCGTTGTAGGCGTGGCCGAAACTCACGCGCCGGCTCTGCCCGAGACGCAGCCGGGAAAACCACGGATTAGCCTCCGCGTGCTTCGCCGCGTAAACCCGCAAGTCCGGCCGGCCGAGCGCGTTCAACGCCACCTTCACGCGGTCTTCGAGACTCACGACCGGCTTGTCCGCCGAACCCGATACGCCGCCGTAATTGCGCAGCCGGCGGACGGAAAACGCCGGTGCGTCCTCAATGTCGAGCGGCGGAATCGTAATCGTCGCCCGCCGCGGAAACACCGTCCCGGCTTCGCCCGGCCACAGCCACCGCACGCCGAGTTGGCGCTCGATAAAGTCATAAACACCGTGGGCCGTACCCGTAAGCGCGAGGCCACCCTGCCCCACGTCGGAGCCTGCGAGGTGGATCGCCTGGCCAAGCGTGCGCTGGACAAAACCCTCTGGCGGCAACGTCTTCACACGGGCGACCACCTCCGAGGGCCAGCGCTCATCTCCCCCGAGGACGATGCGCACCGTATCCCCCGCGACGGGTGCGCCCGCCGCGATGATCGGAACCGTCGCGCCCGAGATGCGCGCCAGCGCGTCCACCAAATCATCCGCTGCGGCGCGCAGCGCGCTTGACGGTTTGGTCGGTAGCACGATCACAGCCCGCGCCTTTCCGTCCTGCACCAACGTGAGCGCCTCACCCGTCGCAACACGCTCATGACGCAACGCCGGCAGGGGTCGTTTCGCTGCCAAGGGCCCCGTGCGCTCGGGCCCCTTCGCCGGCGCGCCGAGCGGCGTATAGCCCCACGGCTCGCGTTTCGTGGGCACGGTCTCGGGCTTTGCCGCCTCGACCAGTGCCGCCAACCGCTCCGCGCGCTTCACCAGTCGAAGGTCGCCCGGCACCTGCGTGGGGTCCGCCCCAAGATCGACCGCCTGCAGTCCCGGGGGCAGCGCCGAGGAAAACGCCAACAGCGTGCCCCCGCGCTCCACCCACGCCTGCAGTGCCGCCGCATCCGCCACCACCGCGCCGCGCGCGAGAATCACGACCTTCCGCGCCGCAAGATCGGCTGCGGCGAGCGTCTTCGCCTCGTCGAACGGAATGTCGAAGCGCGCGTGAAACGGCTTGAACGCCGTCGCGCGCACAAACGCCAGCTCCGGCTCCGCCGTGCCCACGAGCAGCACGTCCGCTGCCCCCACCGGCGCCAGCAGCAAACTGAAAACAAAGAGGAGACGTTTCATGGGCGAATGGTAGTGCGCACGGCGGCAATCATGCGCTGTTGGATTTTCTGCACACCAGCCATCGCCTCGCTCACCCGCGCGCGCGACGCCGCCGGATCGGCCGTGATTTTTTCCAGCGTGGACGCGAGGCGCGCTCCCTCGGCCTCCTCGATATCGAAGAGCCAGTCCCCCAGTCCAATATCGCGAAACATGTGGCCCTTGAACGTATCGGTCGGCTGCCGCACGTGGATCACTGGCGTGCCCGCTGCGAGACTCATGATGAGCGAATGCGGCTCAATGCTGACGACACAAAGCGACTGCGCGTAAACCGACGCGGCCTCGTCCGGCATCCAATAGCAGTCGCGCCACACGACGGACCGACGCACGTCCGCCGGCAGCTTTTCCAGGAGGTGCGTCCGGCCCAGCTCGACCTGATACGTCATCTCGGCGCAGACGAGCACCTTCAGCCCCGTCGCTTTCGTCCACGCCGCGATCATGTCACACAACCGCGCGTGATCGGGCTCCGCGGTGCGGGCGTTGATCGCATCGCGCGTGCGCTCGCTCTCATTGCGGGCGCCCGTGGGCGAGTAGCGGCGGTCCTCCTTCATGCGGTGATACGGCGTGTAACGCAGCCGCGGGATGACACACACAAACTTCCCCCGCTCCAGTCCGTGGCCGCGGAGAAACTCACCCGCTTTCGCTTCGTCGCGCAGACCAAAACCGAAGACCGTGTCGGGCCCAAACTCGAGCACGCCTGCCTTCACGCCCTCGCGCCGCGCGTAATCCCGCGAAAGCGTGTCGCGCAGAAACAAGAAAGCCGCGCCATCCACCAGCGCCCGCAGCCCCGGCTCGATGCGGCCCGCGGGCAGCATTTCCATCTGCGCCCGCAACTCCGCGAGCGTGCCGCCTTCCGAAGAGCGGTCCGAGCCGATGCCCGACACAAAATCAAACGTGATGCCGAGTACGCCGTAGGGCTTGCCCGTAATCTTTTTCCACGCCGCAAAATCCGCGGACGCCGAGAAATGCGCCGCCGAGGCGTGCACCGCCACGTCGCACTCCGCGAAGGCCCGCGCCAGCTCCGCCGTCGAGGGCTGGCCCGCCTTGTCAATCACGCCCTCAACGAACCGCACGCGCGGAAACGCCTTCAATACCAGCTCGCGCGCACCCAACGTCAGGTCGCGCGGCCACAGCGTCAGCTCCGCTTCCGGAAAATGCCGCTGCAGCAGCGCGAGCGCCCCCGGCGTGTGCGCGATGTCGCCGATGTTCACGCTCTGCCACGCCGATCGCACCAGCACGCGCGGCGCCCGCGCCGTCGCGGAGAAGAGCGGGCGCGTGGTGACCGCAGCCGTTGCCGCGGCGGAAAACTGGAGGAAGGCACGGCGTTTCATCGGGAATTCACCATGCGCCCGATGGTCTCGGTCATGCCGCGCTGGAGACCAGCCACCCTGGCCATCACCTCGCGCACGCGCGCCCGGGCCGCAGGCAAATCTTCGTGGATCGTCTTGAGCGCGGTCCAAAGCTGCGCGCCGGTCGCCTCCGTCGACTCGAACAGCCAGTCGCCCAACCCGATGTCGGCAAACATCTGCCCCTTGATCGTGTCGACCGGATTGCGGACGTGCAGCATCGGCGTGCCCGCGGCGAGCGCGATGATCGGCGAATGGCACTCCGCGCTGATCACCGCCCGCGCCTTCGCGTAGAGCGCCGCCGCCTCGTCCGGCAGCCAAAAGGTGTCGCGCCACACCACGCGTTTCTTCACGTCGTCCGGCAACGGGTCGATGAGCTGCTCCTTCGCCGTGGCGATTTGGTAGGTCATCTCCGGGCAGGCGACGACGCGCGCACCCGTCCCGCGCACCCAGCGCACGATCAGGTCGCGCAGGGCGGCGTGATCTTGCGCGACGGCGGCGTCGTTCAAGGCATCGATCTCGTAGTCGCCGGCACTCCGCGGCAGATTCTTCATCCGGTAATACGGCGTGTAACGCAGCCGCGGGACCACGCAGATGTAGTCTTCCTCCGCGAGGCCGTGGCGCTTGCGCCAATCCGCCGCGCGCGCCTCGTCTCTCAGATCGAGCGCAAAGCAGCCCTCCGGACCGAACTCGAGCACGCCGGGCTTCAGCTCTTCGCGCTCCAGGAAACGCCGCCCGAGCGTGTCGCGCGCGTAGATGAAGGCCGCCTTTTCATAGAACGCCCGCGGGCCAAACTTCTTGTCGAACTCGCCCCGCGGCAGCCGCTCGATCTCGGCGCGCAGCTCGCGCAGGGTCAGGCCCTGCGGCCGGGTGCGCCGGTCCGTCACCGGATCGAACGAAGCGCCGAACAACCCGAAGGGCCGGCCCGTCGCGGCCCACTCCGTGTAGCTACGCGCATTCTTCGTCGGCGAAAGAAAAAATTCAGCCTGCCTCCATGCCTCCGCCAGGGCCGGCGTGGAGGCGCGGCCGCCCGCCTCGATTTCGCCCTCGGCAATGCGGAGGCGCGGGAACGCCTTGCGCAGCATGTCCCGCTCGCGCTCGTGGAGACTCCACGGCCAAAGCGTCACTTCCGCCCCCGGAAGATGGCGCTCGATCAACCGGATCGTGCCGGGCACGCGGCCGACATCGCCGATGTTTTCATACTGGAGTGCCTCGCGCAGGAGGATGCGCGGCGCGCGGGCAGTAGCGGCGCGGGCGGCCGGCAACGCCAGAGTTGTGCCGGTGACAGCCGCGGTCGTGGCGATGAAATGGCGACGGGTCATCGAAGGTATCGGCGGTTGGAAACCGCCGCTCCGTTAGAAAGTCCCCTTGAGGCCGAACGTGTAGGCCGCACCGAAGAGATCGATCTGCCGCGTGCGGGCATACGCCGGCGTGTTGGGCGCATAGGCCTCGGTCACATTCGACATATTCGTGAGATTGCGGACCGTCGCATAGACCCCGAGGCGGCGGGAGAGCCGCCACTCGACGTTCACGTCGATCTGGAGCCGTGACTTCAAATACGTGTAGGTACCTGCGGGCACGTTGGCGCCGACGACGGCGGTCTGGCGGCGCGGGCCGGTGTAATTCCAGTTTAGCTTCGTGCTGAACCGCGGGCGGTCGAGACTCACGCCCCAATTGATCGTGCGATCGGTAAATCCGCTGAAATCCGCCGTGGTCGCGCCGCTGAGCTGCATTTCCGTACCGTTGAAAAACAGGCCGACACCCCGCGCCCAGTTCGGCAAAAACTCCAATCGCTGGCGCCACGCATACTCGACGCCGGTCACGCGGGCATCGCCGATATTGAACTGCGAGACGAGGTTGTAGCCCACATAATCGTCGCTCAGCCCGTATTGCTCAAGCTGCTCGGCCGTCGCGATTGTCGTCACGCTGCCGAAGAAATCGGCGATGTCCTTGCGAAACGCGCCGACTGAAAACAACCCGCCTTTGTTCGGATAGTATTCAAGGGTCACGTCCCAGTTGTCCGCCGTCCACGGCGTGAGGCCGGTGTTATTCACCGTGATCGTGCGCGTGGCTGCAGTCGGATCGCTCACCGTCGTGCCGGGGATGATCTGCACGAAGTTCGGACGGCCCAGCGTCTTCGCGTAGGCAAATCGCGCGATGAGGTTTTCCCGCACGTTGAGCGTTGCGTTGAAACTCGGATACAAGTCGGCGTAGTCGCGTTTGGAGTGCGCGCCGCGGTCTTTGTATTGCAACCGGGCGAGCGCGAGGGCGTCGGTCGTCACGCGCACGGGCCGGCCGTTCACGAGAATCAAGTTACCCGCGGCGTCTTGCTGGTAGGTCGCGCGGAGATCGTTGAGCACGCCGTAACCATCGTCATCCGTCCGCTCGTAGCGCGCGCCGCCCACGAGCCAAAGGCGGTTCTGGAACAGCCGCGCATCGGCGCGGAGGTAACCCGCAGAAACGGTCTCGGTGATCTGGCGCGAGTTGTTCGCACTCGTGCTGATCGCGGAGGTCTCGTTGAGCACAAAATATTCGGGACGCTGCTGATAGAGTGCCCACAGCTTGGCCGTGCTCTGCCAGCGGCGCGGCTCCAGGCCCCACGCCATGTGCTGGCCGGAATAGCCGGTGGCCTCGAGATCGTAGCGGCCGACCCCATCGTCAGCGGTATTGGCGACGCGGTCGGGGCCGACGAAATTTCGCGAGAGCTGGGGATTGCGCATGTCGCGTTCCTCCCGGCGCAGATCGATGCCGGTCTTAAGCGTCAGGGGAATGCCCAGGTCGAAATCGCGGCGCGCGTTCACGTGCACGCTGCCGACGACGGCGAGCACGTCGGCCTGGTTGCTTCGGGCGCTACCGATGGTGGCATTGTTAATACTCGTGCCGTCCACCGGCACACCCGCCGGCGTGGCGGCCGACATGGTTGCGGGCCGGATCGCGTTAATCCCGGAAAAATTCACGGTCACGGTCCGCAACGTGTAGGCGGCCTGTTCGAAAAAGCCCTCGTCCACATCGCGGTAGTGCACGGTCGAGGTGGAATACGCCCCGCCCGCGTCGAGTTTCCAGACAGGACCGGTGTGCCGCCACTTGGCGTTCGTGAAAATCGTCGCGCCCGCCTTGCGGCGCGACTGCGTGGAGTAGGAGACCGAACCCGCGCCAGCGTTGCCGCGTGTGAAGTCCGGGCCGTAGTTCCCCAAGGCAACCGTCCCGACCGTCCACGTTTGATCGACGATGTCGGTGAACTGGTTGGTGCCCGAATACGAAGCGCCCGCCGAGAGCACGTCGCGCGGTGTGAACTTCCAATCGGCGGTCACGCTGAACGATTCACGCGACAAAATCGCGGGCGCGCTCGGCAGACGGTAGCTGAGCAGCGCAGGACTCGTCGCGGTGCCGGCGGCGTTGTTCGTAGCGATGGGCGACCACGTGGGCTGCGACGAGTAAGACTGCTGGAAGCGCGAGAAATACGTGCCGTTAAAGGTGAAACCAAAGGTCTTCGAGACGGGAACGATGTAGGAGTAGTCCAGGCCCGGCCGAATGCGCCAACCACTTGAGCCCTTACCCGGGCCGGATTTTTCGCCGAGCGAGAGATACATGCCGTTGGCCGATTCGAACACGTGGTAGCTGAACTGCGGGCGCGCCAGCTCGAAGGCGCTTTTGCTGATCACGTTCACGGCGCCGCCGAGGGAGTTCGCGGCCATGTCGGGCGTAGGGGTTTTGCTCACCTCGACGCGCGCGATGTTGTTCATTGAGAGGCCGACGAGTTCGAAGTTACGGTTCGTGCCGCTCGTGGCCGCGGAGGCAATGGGATTGCCGTCCACGGTGAGCGGCGTGTTGTTCGCCGGCACGCCGCGCACGGAAACGGTGTTCGGCTGGAAGCCCGCCATGTCGATCGTGACTCCCGGCACAAATTTCAGGAACGCGCCGACGTTGCCTTCGCCGATGTCCCCATACTCGTCGCCAGAGACGACACTCTTGATGTTGCCCGCGAAGCGCTGCTCGTTGATCGCGATGGCCGCGGCGTTCGTCTCCCGCGCCTCGGCGACGACGAATTCGCCGAGCGACACGACACCCTCGTCGCCGGCGCGCGGCGTGCGATCGAGTTCGAAATCGCGGCGCACCGTCTGCCCGGCCGACACTGCGACCCGCACCATTTGCGGCGCGAGGCCGGTGAAAAACACCCGCACGCTCACCTCGCCCGCCGGCACGCCCGCGAGGCGAAATTCGCCTGACTCGTCGGTGAACGCTTCCCGCGTCGTGCCATCGACGGTGATGCGCGCGTTGGTGAGATAGCTTTTGCTCGTGAGATTCAACACCCGACCCTCCAGCGTGCCCGCGCCACTAGCGCGGCCGGCGGCCGCCGGCGCTGGCGCCGCCGCCAGAACGTTTGGACCGGGGGCCCTCGCCACGGCAAACGTGCCGCTCCGCTCGTCAAACGTCACCCGCAGCTCCGTGCCCGCGAGCAGCCGGCCGATGCCGTCGCGCACAGTGAACTCACCCCGCACCGCCGCTGTCCGCACGCCGCGCACCTCGTTCGTCGGATAGAAGACCTGCTGCCCCGCCTGTTGAGCGAACCGTTTCAGCGTCTCACTCGCTTCGCCGGGCGGAACGTCGAAGGTTTTTCTCGCCTCGGCGGCGCGCACCGGCAGCGCAAGGAGCAGAGAAAAAATCGCGACCACCAGCAGGCTGCCGAGCGCAAAGCGGGCGGCGGCGCCGAGGGCGGAAAATGAAGGAAACGGACGGCAACTGGTCATGGGATGGGGTAGAACTGCTACCAAGACGCGTTTCCGTCCCTGACCCCGTAACGAAATCGGCGGATTTTTTTCCGCCGTCGCCGGGCGGGATCCGACACTCAGCGCGGCACGCCCGCCGCCGTCGACCGGCGCAACACGATCACGCCGTCGGCGCGACGCTCGACCGCCACCTGAAAGCTCGTCTCCAGGAGGCGCACAAAACCCTCGACGTTGTCCGAGCGCAGCGTCGCACCGATGGGCAGCGCGGCGAGGATCGGATCGGCCACGACGAGCTTCACCCGGTTGTCGCGATTGAATTCCGCCACGACCTGCGCGAGGGGCGCATCGGCAAACTCAAGCTGCCGCGGCTGCCAGGCAAGCGGGCGCGCCATTTCCGCCAGCGAGACCGGGGTGACGTGCGCCACCGCATTCCGCGCGACGAGCGAGACCACCGCGCGCTCGCCGACGGCCACCAAGGCCGATTCCGGCGGGGACGCGGCCACCACCCCAAGGGCTACCGGCGCCGCCGGCGGCGGATCAACGCGCACGCGACCTTCGGTGACGACCACCTCGACCGCCTCGGGCTGCAACCTGACCTCGAACGCCGTGCCGACGGCCCGCACGCGCACGCGATTCGCCTCGACGACGAAGGGCCGCAGGGGATTTTTCGCGACAGTGAAATGCGCCTCGCCCCGCACCAGCCGCACCAGTCGCTCCTCGGCGGTGAACCGCACTTCGACCTCCGCGCCGCGGTTCAAATCGATGGTCGAACCATCTTCCAGCAGCCGCCGGAGCACCGGCGCGATTTCGGCCGCCAGGGGTGCCGCCTCCGGAAGTTTTCTTTCCCCCGGTGCGTCGGTCCCCCGCCACAAGCTGAACGCGAGCGCCAGGCTCGCCGCCGCCAGCGCGCCTGCGCCCCACCACCCCGACACACGCGCCGAAGGTTGCGGGCGGGACTGCGCCAGCAAATCAGGATTTGGCCACGCCCCGTGCTCGGGCCGCCATTGCGCAAGGCGTTTCAACCCCTTCTCAGTCTGCTGATGCCGCGCGAACCACTCGCCGTGGCGCGGGTCCTCGGCCAGCCAGAGAAACAGCTCATCCTGCTCCGTCGCCGTGAACCCACGGTCGCGTTTCGCGAGCCAGGCGGCGGCGCGGTGTTCGATCTCGGCCTCGCGGCCCGAACTGGGGGAGCGAAAGTCCATGGCGGATTCAGCCCGAGCAGCGACGGCGCACGAATTCCGTGCAGCGCCTGATCCCAATGGTCACCTGCGCCTCGACCGTGCGCACGGAGATGCCGAGTTGCGCCGCGATTTCCTTCTGCGGCAGGCCATAGACATTGCGCAGCGTCATCACCTGACGGCAGCGGTCGGGCAGAGCATGGATGGCCTGGGTCATGAGTTCGATTTCTTGGTTGCGGGCGACGGTCTCCGCGACGTCTTCGCCCGCCTCCAAGACGCATAACTCGTCCCAACCCCCTAAAGGTTCCGCGTGCGTGATGCGCCGGCGGCGGAAAAAATCGAGCGCGAGGTTGCGCGCTGTCGCGAAGAAAAACGCCTTGGGCAGGCGCACCTCGCGTTTGCCGCGCGCCGCGATGAGCCGCGCGTAGGCATCCTGCACGATGTCGTCCGCATCGGTGAGCTGGGGAAACCGGCTGTGTAGCCACGCGCGCAACATCGGTTCGTGGGGCTGCACCTGCTCGGCGAGCCAGCGGGCGGTCTCGGTATCTTGCGGGGGCACGGCGATTGCTATGAGCCGCCGCCAGCGGATGAGTAAAGTTATTTTTCATCCCCACCGCGGCCAAGCACGGGAAATCTTCCCCGGGCGCCCGGATTACGCCGAAAGTAGGGCCGGTCTCCGATCGGACCCGGGCCGGTCAACGACTGGCCCTACCCCGAGACTCACTCGCCGCAGCCACCACCGCACCACACCTCCTTCATCAAATACCCCCCAGCCACGCAAACACCGTCGCGGGCCACAGCTCGCTGTTCTGCGGCTTCAGCATCCCGTGCCCCTCGTCGGGAAAATAAAGCCGCCCCGAAGGCACGCATTTCCGCTGCAACGTCGTAAACAGACTCAGCCCTTGGTGCAGCGGCACGCGGAAATCCAGTTGGTTGTAGATCACCCGATTTGGCGTCTTGAACTTCGCGGCGTGCTTGGGCGGCGACCATTTTTCAAAGTCCGGACTCTCCCACGGAATCCCGCGGTCCCACTCGTCGAACCACGTCTCCTCTGTCGCCCCCTACAAGCTCACGAAATCGTCAACGCCGCAGGGCGTGACGCGCGTCTTGAATTGGTGCATGTGCCCCTGAAACCAATTTATCAATGTAGCCGCCGTAACTCGCCCCCGCCGCCGCCATCCGCCTCGGGTCGCCCGTCGCGACTGCCGTGACTTTCCGCGCCGCTCCGCCGCCGACCGGCAGGAGGAAAATCTGCCCCTCGCCATCGCGCGCCGATTCAAACGCGCTCCACTTTCCGTCCGGCGACCAGCGCGGATGAACGTCACGCTTCGGTGAAGCGGTGGGCTGGCGTGGACTACCGCTGCCCTCGGCGGCGATGACCGAAATATCCGCCTTCGTCCGGTTTTCCTTCTTGCGCATCTCCGTCACCACCGAGGCGATGCGCTGGCCGTCCGGCGCAAGCTGCGGATCGACGACCCGTTTCACTTTGAACAAATCCTCCAGCTCCAGCGGCCGGGTTAGCGCCAGCACCGGCACCCCGGCTCAATTCAGCGCCCCCGCAACGAGCGGCCCAAAAAAACCGTGACCATGACGTTCGTTTAATCGCCCGACGATGGGGCGCCGCCCCGCGCCAAGACC
This sequence comes from Opitutaceae bacterium, assembly GCA_044358025.1. Classification (GTDB taxonomy): domain Bacteria; phylum Verrucomicrobiota; class Verrucomicrobiia; order Opitutales; family Opitutaceae; genus GAS368. The sequence goes on along the minus strand of JBIKOK010000027.1, from coordinate 11,719 downwards.
AGACCGATTTTCCATTCCGCCGGAGGGGCGCTTTGCGAAGCGCCCGATTTGTTTCGCCCCGCCCACCGCCGGCGGGGGGGAAACCGCCGCTCCGTTCACACCCGGTAAAACGGCTCCGCATTCCGCACGTAGCGCCGGTGCAACTCATCCGGCGAAGATCCGCGCAGCGCCTCATTGACCGTCGCCACCCACCGCGGATAGTCCGTCGCCTGCGTGCTCACCGGCCCGTCGCCGCCGAACATCACGCGATCAATCCCAAAGCACTCCACGAGGTGGTTGATCTAAGGCTGCAAATCGCGCGCGTCCACTTCGCTTGATCCCCCTCCGTCGCCAAGCCGCTCAGCTTGCACCACACATTGTCCATCCGCGCCCACTCGCGCAGTTCCGTGCGCCACGGATCGAGCCGTCCCGCCCTGATGTCGGGCTGCGCGCTATGATCGAGCGCGAAGCGCACCGCCGGACACTGGCGCACGAGGGTGATCGGAGGGGCAAATTGCCGGTGGCTGACGCAGAGGTCGAAACTCAGCCCGTGCGCCGCTCACCCCGACACGCCGCGCACGAGCTCGGGTTGCCGACAAAACTCCGGATCCGCCTCAGATTGAATAAGCCGCCGGATGCCCCTGATCAGCGGGTGGGACGCCAGCTGCGTGACGGCCTCGCCCGCCGGCGCGCTTTTTTCCAACGGAGCCCACGTCACGATCCCGCGGATCCGCGGGTCCGCTTGCGCGACCTCCTTCAACCAGTCCGCCTCCGCCTGATACAGCCCTGGATCGCACTCGCATTGGAGAAACACCCTCTTCGCCACCGCCACCGGCCCGCAGGCCTGGCGATCGTCCTCGATCAGGCAGCGGCGATACAGCGACGGCACACCCGCCGGCCCCGGGGAATTCAGCCGACGGAGGTCCCAGGGGTGCGGGTGTGTATCGACGAGGGAAAATGGAACAGGGAAAAGCAGAGGGACGGGCGCATTGCTCGCGCGCAGGCCGGCTTCCGCTCCCCCGAAAACCCTGAAGACGCCGGTCGGCGCCCGCGAACCCGTCGGCGCCTGCGGTCGTCGCGCGGGGCTTCAGCCCGCGCTCCGGGATTTCGCGCGGGGACTGAAGCGCCGCGCGACGTCCCAGAATTTTTCCCGCCCGCCCGCAAAATTTCTCCCCGGCCCCCGTCGCTCCCTCCGACAGCCGCGCTCGTTCAGCGCGACGCGTCCGGCGGCTCCGGCCGCCTTCCGCGCGGCACGGGTCTCCCCACCCGTGGCTTTCCAACCTCACGGGTCGGGAGACCTGTGCCACCTCCGCCCCGGTAACACAGTACCTCGCAAATGCGTCGCAGCGCCGCCGCGTCCTGCGACGCGCAGCTGAGCAACACGTCTCGCGAAGCGGTCGACGGCTCGGCGGACATCCGGCTCGGCGCCGCCCCCCCACGGAGCCCTCCCCCGGGTGCAAGGACCTGGTGCCCGCCTCTCCACCCAAACCGCTTGGCGCCCGCGCCCCTTCACCCCACACTCCCGCCCACGCTCCCCCTCCCCATGCCCCACTCCCCCGCCCACCTCCGCCCACGCCTCGCCTCTGCATTTCCGGTCCTCGCCCTGCTCGCTCTGGTCCTCGCCCTCTCGGCCACCCTCCGCGCCGCCATCCCCGGCGTAACCCTGCCGCCCGCCCACGACGGCAAACTCCGCATTATCGCCTTCGGTGCGCATCCCGATGACTGCGAACTCCAGGTCGGCGGCACCGCCGCCCGCTGGGCTGCCGCCGGCCACCACGTCCTCCTCGTCTCCGTCACCAACGGTGACATCGGCCATTGGCGCGAAGCCGGCGGCCCCCTCGCCCTCCGCCGCAAAGCCGAGGTCAACGAAGCCCACCGCATCCTCGGTATCCAAGGCGTGGTCCTCGACAACCACGACGGCGAACTCGAGCCCACCCTCGAAAACCGCCGCACGCTCACGCGCCTCATCCGCGCTTGGAATGCGGACCTCGTCCTCGGCCCACGCACCAACGACTACCACCCCGACCACCGCTACACCGGCGTCCTCGTCCAGGACGCCGCCTTCATGGTCACCGTCCCGTTCTTCTGCCCCGACGTGCCCGCGATGACGAAAAATCCCGTCTTTCTGTATTACACCGACCGCTTCCAGAAACCCGCCCCCTCCCGCGCCGACGTCGTCGTCTCGATCGACCCCGTGATCGAAAAGAAACTCGATGCCCTCGCCGTCATGGTCTCGCAGTTCGCCGAGGGCGGCGCCAACGGCTCCGCCGCCCTCTACCCCGCCGATGCCGCCGGCCAGCGCGCGCGTCAGCGTCAGGTCCGCGAGAATTTTCACCGCCGCTACCAAGCCATCGCCCTCCGCTTCGCGAAGGAACTCGCCGCGTGGTATCCCGGCACAGCCGCCGCCGCCGTCAAACACGCCGAGGCGTTCGAGGTCTGCGAATACGGCACGCAGCCCGACCGCGCCGCCCTTAAACGCCTCTTCCCGTTCTTCGAGTAACGGCTTTCCGCTCCGTTTCTCGGTCCGCCGGCCATCCCTGCCTCCCTCCATTCGTCGCTAACCGCTTGGACTTTCGGCCAACTTCCCCCACGTTCCCCGCCCTACGTTTCCACTCCGCATGCACGTCTCCCTCCTTCGCCCCCGCTTCGTTACCCTCGCCCTCGCCTCCGCCGCGCTCGCCCTGAGCCTGGCGCCCGGCCGCCTCCGCGCCGCCGAAAAACCCGCCGCCGCGCCCGTCAAGGCCGAGGGCTTCTCCTTCGTCAAAACCGTCGGCGCGATTTCCGAATACACCCTCGATTCCAACGGTCTCGCCGTCCTCCTCCTCCCCGAGCACTCCGCGCCCGTCGTCACGTTCATGGTCACCTACCGCGTCGGCTCGCGCCACGAGGTCACCGGCACCACCGGTGCGACGCACCTCCTCGAGCATCTCATGTTCAAGGGCTCCGACGCCTTCAACGACAAGAAGGGCAACAGCGTGAAACAGTTCCTCGAGACCGTCGGCGGCAACTACAACGCCACCACCTACCTCGACCGCACCAACTACTACGCCGAGATCGGCAACGAACACCTCGAGGGCTACATGGCCATCGAGGCCGACCGCATGCGCAACCTCTGGCTCCGCGAAGCCGACCGCCGCCCCGAGATGACCGTCGTGCGCAACGAATTCGAGATCGGCGAAAACGATCCCGAGCAGGCCCTCGACAAGGAGATCACCGCCGCCGCCTTCCAGGCCCACCCCTACCACCACTCCACCATCGGCTGGCGCTCCGACATCGAGAAAGTCTCCATCGAAAAACTCCGCGAGTTCTACGACACGTTCTACTGGCCCGACAACGCCACCGTCACCATCATCGGCGACTTCGACCCCGCCGCCGGCCTCGCCCTCGTCAAAAAACACTACGGCAAATATCCGCGTGCCCCGAAACCCATCCCCCAGGTTTACACCGAGGAGCCCGCCCAGAGCGGCCCGCGCCGGGTGATCGTCCGCCGCGCCGGCGAGCTCGGCGTCGTCGGCCTCGCCTACAAAACCCCCGCCGCCCGCCACCCCGACATCCCCGCCCTCAACGTCCTCTCCAGCATCCTCTCATCCGGGAAAACCAGCCGCTTCTACCGCGCGCTCACCGATAAGAACCTCACCACCGGCGCCAGCGCCAACACCGGCTACTTCCACGATCCGTCGCTCCTCAACATCTACGCCAACCTCGCCCCCGGCGCGACGCACGAGCAGGTCGAAAAAATCATCCTCGAGGAAGTCGACCGCCTCAAATCCGGCGGGGTGACCGCCGCCGAAGTCGCCACCGCGCTCGGCAAGATCAAGGCCGCCACCGCCTACAAACGCGACGGCGCCTTCTCCATCGCCGGCAACCTCAACGAGGACATCGCCGCCGGCGATTGGACGCTGTACTACACGCTCGATACCGCCACCGCGAAAGTCACCGCCGCCGACGTGCAGCGCGTCGCCAACCAATACCTCGATATCAACCAGAGCGTGACCGGCTGGTTCATCCCGCTCGCGCCCCCGGCCGCAAAATAATTTCCCGACGCCGTTCTTCACCGTCGCCGCACGCGTGCGCGTGCGGCCCGCGCCGATCCCGGCCCGGCTACCTTCGAAAACAATCCTCCCATGCAAGCCCTCCCCTTCTCCCCCTCTCTCCGCCTCTCCCTCCCCGCGTCCCGCCGCCTCCGCCCCTCCACGCTCGTCGCCGTTCTCGCTTCGGCCGCCCTTTCGTTCACCGCCACGACCACCTCCGCCCAAGTGGCGAAAAACGCCGTCCGCCAGTCCGTCGGCGGCATCGAACTCGTCGTCCTGAAAACCGGCGTGCAGGAAGTCGTCACGATCCGCGGCTCCATCGCCGCCGGCGACGGCCTCAGCCCCGACACCAACCCCGCCCTCGCCGATCTCACCGGCGGCATGTTGGACAAGGGCACGACCACCCACGACAAATACGCCATCGCGCAGCTGCTCGGCGACGTCGGCGCGACCATCTCGTTCAGCACCGGCCCGAGCTCGCTCAACGTCAACGCCAAGTGCCTCCGCCAGAACCTCCCGCTCGTCCTCGGCCTCATCGCCGAACAGCTCCGCACCCCGGCGTTTTCCCCCGATGAATTTGCCAAGCTGAAGAAACAGTTCGCCGGCCTCTACCGCCGCCAGTCCGACGACACCGACTTCCGCGCCGACGACGCCTTCTCCCGCGCCCTCTACCCGGCCGGCCACCCCAACCGCATGGCCCCCGGCCCCGAGCTGCTCGCCGGCGCCGAGAAGACCACCCTCGCCGACGTGCAGGCGTTTCACGCGAAATACTACGGCCCCGCCACCTTCCGCCTCGTGCTCGTCGGCGACGTCGACCCCGCCGTCGCCCGCGCGGAAATCGCGAAAGTCTTCGCCGGCTGGACCGGCGGCGAACGCGCGCCGAAACCCGCCCCCGCCAAAGCCGGCGGCCTCGACACCGCGCGCGACCAAAACGTCTTCATGCCGGAAAAGACCAACATCTCGCTGATCTGGGGCCAGCCCACCGGTCTGCGTTATGCCGATACCGATACGCTCGCCCTCCGCGTCGGCACCGCGGCCCTCGGCAGCGGTTTCACCGGCCGCCTCATGGCCAACGTCCGCGACAAGGAAGGCCTGACCTACGGCATCGGCTCGTACGTGGCCGGCGACACCTTCGTCGACGGCGACTGGCGCATCCAGGGCAATTTCGCCCCCGAGATGCTCGAGAAAGGCATCGCCTCCACCAAACGCCAGCTCACCGAATGGTATACGAACGGGATCACCGACGCGGAGCTCGCCCAACGTAAAACCGGCCTCGCCGGCACCTACAAGGTCGGCCTCTCCACGACGGCCGGCATGGCGGGCACCATCCTCAACACCCTCAACCGCGAGCTCGAACTCTCGTTCATCGACCAATATCCCGCCCGCGTCGGCGCGCTCACCAGGGAGCAGGTCAACACCGCGATCAGAAAACACCTCGACCCCGAGAAGATGGTGCTCGTGAAAGCCGGCACTGTCCCCGGGGCGAAGTGAATCGCCCGCGGCCGCATCGCCGCCGCGCCGAGGCCACGGACTTGGGTGCCGGCGGAGCGCGCCGGCCCCAAAGCCGCTCCCGCCCGCTCAGCCTTTCTTGCGGCGGGCCGGCTTGGGTTGCGGCCCCTCCGCGCCTTCCGCCGCCACCACGACCGCGTCGTCCGAATTCTCGATCACGGGATCGATGACGCCCATCGCCAAATCGCTCAGCCGCACCACCGTCAGATAAGCTTCCCCCACCGACGCGGCGGCGCCGGGGCCGTGAGTCGTGTTCCTGTCCGTCACGGTTAGCGAAGCCCCCGCACACGTGGCTTTCGAAAAATTGTATCCGCCGGTAGGATCGGTGTTGCTGGGCGCGCCGATGAAAGCGATGCCCGCCGGCCAAAAGACCTCGGTCGAACCGCCGATGCCGTTCGCAATCGTCAACACGAGATCCACCGGCTTTTTCTTCCCTTTGACTTGGATTTGATGGGGCCGGCTCGGGTGGCCGTTGCCCACGCCGCTGCCCGAGATGACGGTGGTGGCGGCGCAGAAGCGCGGCGTATTGGTCGCTAGCACTTTGAAGTCGGTGAGCGTGGCGGTGATCGGGAGCTTCGGATACGCCATGGTATGTTTCTCCTTTTGGGTTAATGTTGAACTTCAGCGGAAAAAATTTTGACGCCGGAACTCCCGGGCCAGGGCTCCAGCGGCTGATAGCCGAGCTTGGCCATTCGCTCCTGCACCGCGCGGCCCGCCTCGGCCCGACCCAGCAACATCAGGGCGCGGGCCGCCGGATCGAGGACCCGGGCCTTCGTGGACGTGCGCGCGCGTTCCTCCACGGTCGCGAGTGCGGCTTGAAGATGCCGGCGGGCCGATTCGGAGTCACCCGCGCGTTGGGCAATCACGCCCGCGGTGACGTTGGCACTCGCCACCTCATTCAGATGATTTTCGTCGGCCCGATCCAACGCGAGGAGGGCTTGCGCCGCCGCGACCGCCCCCTCGGCGACCTCGCCGCCCCGGGTTCCCCCGCCGCGTCACTCAGCTGCGCCTCGAGCCGCGAGACCAGGGCGAGCGCCGAGGTGATCGCCCGGTTCGACGTCCCGCTCTTCGCCAGTTTTTCGAGCGCCGCCCGACCCTCGCGCAGGAGGCGGCCGGCGACCGCCGCGTCACCCTGCGCGCGCAACCGCAGGGCATGCTTGAGCCGCGCCGTCTCCGCCGAAACCTGCCAGTCGCGTTGGTGGCATCCTGCGCGGTCAGGGCCTCGAAAATTTCCTTCGCCCGCCGCCGCCGCGCCAACGCCCCCGCCGGCTGCCCCGCGATCGCCCGGGTGTCGGACGGCAAGCCCAGCGCGGTGGCGAGCCGCTGCTTCATCCGGGCCGAAAGCGCATCGGCTTTGACCTGCACCTCCAGCCGCGCGACCTGCGCGCCGAAGCGGGCGACCGCCTCCGTCAGGTCTCCCGCGCATTCCCCGATGCTGCCCAGGGAGGAGTCGACGTGGGCGAGGCTCGCCTGCAGTTCCGCATCGTCCGGTAGCATCGCCAGCAATCGTTCGTGGGCCTCGCGCTCGCCCAGAAATCCCTGGCGTGCCGCCGCGAGCTCGCCGCGCTTGAGCTCGAGCGCGGCCAGATTGTGGTAACCCGACACCGCCTCCCGCTGCCACCGTGGCAGAGCCGGATCCAGGCCCGTCAAGGCCACGCCCGAATCGCGGTAACGCCGCCACCAGGCCCCGGCCTCGGTAGACTGGCCCTGCTGGTACGGCCCGTAACCGAGCCCATACTCCGCTTGCGCCCACTCGAACAGGATCTCCCCATCCCAAGGATGGCGCGTGACCAGACCTGAGGCGCGGTCGAAGGCCGCGGTGAACGACTCCGTCGCGCCCGCGTAGCGCAAACGCGCGAGGTAAATCTGGCCGATCTGCGTAAACAATTTCGCCTGCTGCGTATTCGACCGGTCCGTCTGATCGCGCGGATCGAGCGACTTGAAATAGGCCATCACCTTTTTCGCCACGTCGTCGAGCGCTCCCAGTTGGTGCGCTTTCTTCAGCCGCGTCTCCACATCCTGCAGCATCTGGGGCATCACCAGCTCACTGTTCTCCTGGCGGCGCTGCGCGTCGTCCCGCGCCCGGATGGCCAGCACGGCCAGCCCCAGGGTGATCGCCATGCCCACCAGTGAAATCGCCGTGACCCAGAACATGCGGCGATGGCGGCGCTGCATCTCGCGCTGCCGCAACTCGTCGAACCCCACGCCGAGCAAGCCCGCCACCAAACGAATAAACGCGTCGTCCTTGCCGTCGCCGTGGGCCCGGGCGTCCGCGGCGATCACCTCCACCGGCTTTTCCTTCAACACCCCGGCCGACCCGACCGGGAAGCGCAACCCCGGCGGGAAACACTCCTCGGCCTCGTCCGCCGCGTTCGGCTCGCCGCCGACGATCAGCGCGAAGATCCGGTCCGCCCGGCCGATCCGCTTGAAATAAATCACCTCCTCGTTCACCCACCGCGACCGCGCCGCCGTCGTCGAACCGATCACCACGAGCGTCGCCGACTGCCGCAGTGCCCCGTGCACGGCCTCGCCCAAATCATCGGCCGTCGGCAATCCGTCGCGGTCCGGGAACACCGGCGCAATCCGCGCGCCGACCTCGCCGAGCGGCGCCGCCCGCCCGTGGAACCGCTCGGGCACCCGGTAGCCTTCCAGCCGCTGCAGCAACCAGCGCGCCCACATCGTGCCCGCATGGCTGTAGCTCAAAAAATCCGATACGGTTTCGGGCCCACCGCCTCCCGGTCGAGGCCGACTGCGCCGGAGGTATCCGCCGGGGAGGACGAGTTCACGAAAGGGTTCATGAGTCGAAGCAACGCCGGGAGGGGAACTGTAGGGGAAAAGTCCTGCCGTCGGCGACGCCCGCTCAAAACCCCAGCGGCCCCCCGACGGCCAGCCTCCACTTCGCTTCCCGCTCATTTTTTGCGGCGGCCGGTCCGCCCCGGCCCCTACGCACCGTCCGCACGGGCGCCCCGTCGTTCTTTTTTGACGCGCCCTCCTCTTCTGCGCCACAATCTCGACCGATCACCGTGAAGAACGCCGACCTTTCTCCTCTCAGCAAAGCGTGGGAATCGCTCTGGAAACTGCTCCAGCCCCTCTTCGCCGAGCACGCCTTCCTCACGATCATCTGCGCCTTCTTTGCCGTGCTGATGACCCTCAGCTTCTACCGGTTCCTCCGGAGCATCAGCCCCGGTTTGGTCGCGTTCATCCTCATGCTGATTTTCGGCATCCTCACCCTGCACTGGACCTTCACGCGCACCGAACCGCCGTTCCTCAAACCCGTGATCGATGTGATCGCGCCCTTTTTCCCCATGGCCCCGAACTACTCGAGCGGCGCGAAAAAACCCGTCCCCGTCAAAGCCGCGCCCCCGCGGCCGGCGAAGAGTTAGTCCGGCTCGCCTTCCCGGGCTGGCTCCGTATCCTCGGTTTGGATCTTGGTGCGCTCGGTAAAAAGAGATTTGTCCAGGACCGGGTGATGATTGGGGCGAGGGATCGCCGCCCAACCGCGGGCCGCCGGCGCGGCCCTGCTGCTCGTTCAGCGTCGGCGAGGGCCGCACGGGCCGCGGAACCTGTCGGCGGCGGAAGCAGGATCGGGCGTTATCCCGGCAGAGGGGGCAAGAACGCGGAGCGTCGGTCAGACTTCGCAACCCGTGGACTTCGGGGCGGCGACCGGCGGCGTCGCGCCCGACCGACTCCGTCTTTGCCGGCGACCGCTCCGGCCCGGTCGCGGCCGCGCGCGCCTCCACGGCTCGCACCGGGGCCGACAGCGGAGGGGCGCCCGCCGCGATCCCGCCGGAGAAAAAAATGCCGCAGCCAGACCTGCAGTCGCGAGACACACCGGCCTAACTCCGGACTTCCTCGTGATGCAGCGGAGGATTCGGGCATACCGGCGAACCCGCCGAATTCTCCGGCCGGCGCGGCCGGGGCCCCGGGAAGGACGTCGTGGGCAATGCTATCGTGACCGCATCGGTCCCGCCCCTCGCGAGGGACCGGCCCGGCCGCAGCTACTGCGCGAGCGCCCCATAGACTGTGTTCGCAAAGCGCTCGAAAAGTCCGTTTTCATTGTAGGGTTGGTGCTGCACCAGCAGCAGCGCGATCATCCGCTCGCGCGGGTCCACGGTAAAATACGTCGTCGCGTAGCCCTGCCAGCCGTATTGACCGGGCGAACCCAGCGCGCCCGCCGCATACGCTCCCTCGACCTGCACACTCACGCCGAACCCAAAACCCGCGGGCGTCCACGGGTCGTCCGTCGGCAGCAGATGCGTCACGTGGTTGCGCGACATCAGCTCGACCGATTTGCGCCCGAGCACCCGCACGCCGTCGAGTTCGCCGCCGTTGAGCAGCATCTGCGCAAAGCGGGCGTAGTCGCCCACTGTCGAGAACAGGCCGGCGCCGCCTTCGTCAAACGTCCCCGAACGCACCCCGCCCCGGTCGTTCACCAGGGGGCGGACGGGATTTTCCACGGTGAAACCGCCGGCGTCATTTCGCCGATACGCTTTCGCGAGGCGGGGTAACTCCGCCGCCGTCACGCGAAACGCCGTGTCCTTCATCCGCAGCGGCTCGAAAATCCGCGTGCGCATCACCTCGCCGAGCGGCTGGCCGGTGATCTTGATCACGACTGCCGCGAGGAGATCGATATTGATGCCGTAGGTCCACCGCTTGCCCGGTTGGTGCAACAGGGGCAGCTGCGCGACCTTCGCAACAAACGCGTCGTGCGTCGCGCTCTCCCACAGGGCCGCCCGGTCCCAGATCGTTTTCAGCGGCTGCGGCGCGAAAACATCGTAGGGATAACCCGAGGTGTGCGTGAGCAGGTGCCGGATCGTGATCGGCCGCTCCGCCGCGACGAGTTGCGGCGCATCCGCCGTGCCGCCGACGAACACCCGCGGTTTCGCCAGCGCGGGCAGATAGCGGACCACCGGATCGTCGAGGGTGAGCCGGCCTTCTTCGATCAGCGTCATCGCCGCGGCGACGGTGACGGGCTTCGTCATCGAAAAAATCCGGAAAATCGTGTCCTCCGTCATCGGCAATTTTCCATCGACGTCACGCAGGCCGCTCGCGCCGTGGGCGGCAATCTTCCCGTCGCGCGCCACGAGCCACACCGCGCCCGCATAGTGTTTCGCCTCGATCTCCCCGCGGATAAATTTCTCCACGCGATCCAGCCCCTTCGGCGCAAAACCGAGCGCCGCCGGACGCTCGCCCGGTAAACCCAGGGCGCCCGGGCCGGCGGTCGCGGTCGCCGCGAGCCCGGCCGCTGCCGCGACCAACGCGAACGCGAACAGACGACGGAAAAACAGGGCCCAAAGGTGATGCATGGTTCTCAAAAATGACGCCGCGCAGGCGACGATGGCGGTGCACATGGCGGGCCTGTATGGCAGCGGGCCCCCAGACGGGCCAGAGCAATTTGCCCCCGGATATTTAGGCACGCTTCGCCGTTGACGCGCGGGAACTCGGTGACTCCGCTTGCCGCGCGATTCGCATGACCGCCCCAGTCCAATTGCCGGTGTTTCACGTTGTCGGATTCACCGGTCACCGGCGTCTCACCGATCCCGTGGCCGCCGAACGAGTCCTGCACCGGGTGCTCGAGGAGCTGCGAGCGCAGGCCGGTGTCGAATGGCTCGCCCTCTCCTCGGTCGCCGAGGGCGCCGACATGCTCTTCGCCCGCACCGCCCTCAAGCTCGGGATCGGTTGGGAGGCGGTGCTGCCCCTGCCGCCGGCGGAGTTCCGCGCCGATTTCCCCCCCGACGTCTGGTGGCGGGTCGAGGCCCTGCTCGCCGAAGCCGAGCACGCGCGGGTAATCGGCGAACGCTCGCACCGCGACGACGCCTACCTCGACTGCGGGATGGAAACGGTCAACCACTGCGATGTGCTGCTGACGTTCTGGAATGGCGAACCGTCCCGCGGCCGCGGCGGCACGGCGGACATCGTCGCCTACGCGCGCAACCTCGGCCGCCCGCTGATCATCATCGACGCCATGACGCTGACGGTGCGCCGCGAGAACTTCGCGCGGCTCCAGACCGGCGACCGCTACCTCGCGTTTTTCAACCGCCTGCCGCCCGCGCCGCCCCTGCCGCCGGCGGCACCGGCGGCACCGGAGCCGGACGCCGAACGCGCCCTGATGCTCGAGTTTCACCGGAAGGTCGACCATGCCGCCACGCGCAGCGCGCCGCATTTCAAGCGGCTTCAAAGCCTCACCGTCGGGCTGTTTG
>JBIKOK010000158.1:0-15159 GCA_044358025.1 Opitutaceae bacterium | reverse complement strand
GGTCTGCGCGAGTGCGAAACTCATACTAGTCAACACCCGCGTTCCCTCATCGCCGGGCGGACGCTCCCGCGCCCACTCCAGCGCCGCCATCGCGTCGCGCCTCACCCACGCCGCCGCCGCATAGCTGATCAACTGGTTGCGCCCCTCCGAAGCCGGCAGCCGCCCGAACCGCTCCAGAGCCGACCGCGGATCGCGCTGGACAGAGACGGTCGCCACCGCTCGCCGCGTCTCATCATCCACCGCCGGAGCGGTCGTCGCGAGCGCCCATTCGACGGCCATCGCCGGATCGCGCTCCAGCATCGCCTGCGCCGCCGTGGCCGTCGCCACAGTCAACAACGGCCCCGGCGGCATCGCCTGCGCCACCTGCCCCGCCTTCGCCAAATCTTGCCGCGCGCACGTCGCCACGAGTGATTGCACCACGCCTTCCCGCTGCTCCGCCGGGAGGGTCTCGATCACCCGCACCATCGCGGCAAGGGCACCACGCCGGACCTCATCGGTTGCGAAGGCGAGGACCTCGCGTTCCGTCGCGGCAGGCTTCGGCTCGACCGCCGCCGCCGGCACCACGACCGGCATGCGCAACGGCCGCTCCGGCCCGACATCGGCCATGCAGCCGCTCAACGCCACGAGCGCCGCCCAACCTCCGACGACGCCATGCGCGACCCACCTTCGATTTGCACGGTCCACCGCCCAACGGAATCCGCCGTCCTACCAAACGCAAATCCGCCCACCCCCTCCGCTGCGGGCAAGGTTTCCGGTCTCGGCCATGGGTGCCCGCACGATCCCTCCGCCAAAAGCGCCCCCGGCTATGCCCGATATCCAAGAATCCGGGCCGGCAAGAAGAGCAGCGCCTTCACCAGAGCCAGCATCGCATTCATGAGCGTGCCGATCAGGCGGAACGGAATCGAGAGCAGCACCAGAAAAGGCCAGATGATCAACACCACCAAGGCCACCGGCCAGCAGAGCACGAGCAGCAGAGCCCAGAGCAAAAAGGTGAGCAGAATTTTCATGGTTGTTTGGCTTTTGCCCCACGCGAGGCTGTCCCGAGAACCCGGCCGCACGCGGGAAGTTACGCTCGATTTCCCGGGCCTTGGGACAGGGATCGGAAGCCAGACGTTTGCCATCGGCCGCCGATGAGTCTTCGCCTGCACCGCCCGATTAGAGGATTTCACCTACGCAGTCACCGCGGCTGGTAGTCGCCGGAGCCGTCGGGATCGCGCTTATCTTTTCCCCCGCTCCCGCTTTAGTCACCGGGTCGTGAGAGATTGCCTCAGACCGACCGCTTTGCCCGAAGAGCTTCAGCACTGGTTTCTGATGGAGGCCCATCTGCGGCTTTTGGCGGAACGGTACAACCGGACTATCCACGATCTGGAGGAACGTCAGGAATTTCTGCGGGCCACGCGGCCGCCCTTCTTCCAGATCCAAAAACGCCCACTCGTCATCACCGAGGAACACCGCCTCGCCGCGGCCGCCCTCACCGCGCACACGGATGCGCATCGCGTGCACGACGCGAAGCAACAGGTCGAACACCACCTCATCGCCAAACTTTCCCGGCTGATCCTCGCCCTCGATCCCGAGAGCGCGGAAATCGCGGGCGATATCCTGGAGGGCACGCGGGCCTTTGCGCGCGCCCACTGGCTCGACGAGACGCAAAACGACCAGGCCCTTCCCTATATCCTCGAGGAACTGGCCAAACTGTCGGCCCCCCCGCCGCCGGCACCCGCGATGGCCAGTGTCTATGGGCATGACGAGCACCCGAAAGCCATCCCCGCCAGTGACCCTTGGGCGAACGCGGTGGATTGAGTGACAGAACCGCCCCGCGGAGAGTCGCGGTCTTCGGGCCCTTCCTTTCCGTCTTCGCGTTTCCCCTCCCGCACCCGTTTCGCCGACATCGTGAAATCGTCGTCCATCGCCCGGGTTACGACCCGCCAGCGCCCGCCCCCTCCCCTTCCCGAACCATCAGACCGTCATGGCCGGGACATTCGGCGCGATGGTGCGGGACGTCGCGGGGCGCGATATCCTGAGCAACCACCCTGTGCTCGACGACGAAGGCCGCTCGCCCCCGGCGCGGCGATGACCTTGGGCTGGAAAGCCCAGGCCACCCAGCACGGACTTTCCCGTCCGTGTCTATCCGTGTCCGGGGGCTTGAAGCCTCACCCAACGATCACGCCCGTGGGCCGTGCGCTCCGCCGTGCGGCTGCCCCCCCCCTCCCCCTCACACACGACACGCCGCGCGCGGAGCGCACGGCCCACCTCGAGCCACCGACGACGGATCTAACGTTCCACTGTGATCGCCGCCCCACCCAGTACCCAAAAACGATGATCATGGGCTCGAAAGCCCATGCCACCCGGCACGGACTTTCCCGTCCGTGTCTGTCCGTGTCCCGCGGCATGAAGCCTCGCCCGACGATCACGCCGGTGGGCCGTGTGGTCCGCTGCGCGGCGGCCCCTCCCTCCCCCACACACACGACACGCCGCGCGGCTGCCCCCCCCCTTCCCCAACACACACAGGGCACGCCGCGCGCGGAGCGCACGGCCCACCTCACGCCGTTAACGCCCGATCCGTCACCCTGCGGAGACCGCCGCTCCTCCCCGAATACAAACAGTGCGGCGAGCCGCTAGGCCCGCCGCACCGATGACCTCACGTTCCCGCGCCTATGCCTTGTCCGTCTTCTTCGGCGCGCGCTTCTGCGGCGCGCGCTCGCTCTTGCGCGTGCCGCCGGCCTGATCGTACTGCGGGGAATCCGGACCGTAAACCGCCCGGAAGCCGCTCAGCGCCCGCGTGGTTTGCGCCTGCAACTCGCGGGCATTGTCATCGCGCTCGTCGAGCAGGCCCTGCAGCTCATGACGCTTCGTTTCGATTTCCGCCTCCGCCTCGGAGACTTTGACGAGGAGGGCGGTGTAGGCTGCGAGGGTGATATCGCCGAGTTTGAACGTTGGATTGGCCAACCAGGTGGCCTTGATCTTGGCCGCATTGTCGAGGGTTTTGGGAATGGAGACTCTGGCCATAAGGATAACTTCACCTTTCTTGGATAAGCTGGGCACGAGCGGGCATAGGAAAAAACACGGCCGCCGCCCCTTGCACCCGCGTGGGCCCGATCGAACGAGGGAAGCCGCCGTCAGCCAACAGAAGCCGCCGGTTCGCTTCGTGCGCGCCCCGTCCGGTCCCGTCGGCCGCGGAGAAAAAGAGTTTTCCCCGCCCTCCGCTGTCGTTCCCCCGTCGGGGAAAGCCTTCTCCTCACCGTAGAAAGAGTTCCACGGCCGAGCAGATGAGATTCTCCCGCGGAAGAATGAGCTGATCGCGCGGGAGAAAGAGACCAAACCGCGTTCCCCGTTCTTTCGCGGGGCTTCCCCGGAAGGGAAGAGGCCATCCCCCGAAGGGAAGAGCTCCCCCCCAAGTGACGCCCGCCACGAAAAAGGAGAAACGGGCGACGCAGGCCAACGAAGACCGACGCCTCCGAAAACAAAGAACCTGCGACCGCACCCGCATCGCCGCAGTCGCGGTCAAACCCGCGAGCCACGGCTTGATTCAGGGCCGAAGCAGCACTTGAACGGACTGAGTATAGCAAAAGTCCGACGCATCCGCTATAGCCTCACCTACCTTTATAAGATAAACGATTACCTGATTTTTCAGCATTTCCCGCCGTTGAACACACGTCCGGTTTCTGCATTGTGCCCAGGACTCCAAAGCAGTCCAGCCGCGGAGCGCGTCAAAGACCTCGACCCTTTTTACATCCGGTCGCTCGGTGTCCGGACTACTTCGATACACTAAGGTGGTTCACGTCTACCGGTAGTCCCGGCCCAGGCCGGGCGCATCCGCCCAACGATCGCCGCCGCACTCGTCCCGCACCGTTAATCAGCGCAGAATCGGTTTGCCCGCGTTCCCCTCCCGATGAACCCGCCCCTGCCCCGCCCGATCCGCCGGCTCAAACACATCGGCCCGCTCCAACTTGGCAAAATGGCCGCTGGCCTCTACGGGGCGATGGGACTGCTCCTCGCTCCAGTCTTTTTAATCATGTCCGCCCTATCCGCCAATCTGCCCGCCGACCAACGCGGGATGTTTGCGCTAATGGGCGTCAGCTTCTCCCTTGCCGCCCCCTTCCTCTACGCCGCGATCGGCTTCATCATAGGCGTGTTCGGCGCCGCGATCTACAACCTCGTCGCCAAATGGATCGGCGGCATCGAGGTCGAGGTGGAGCAGCCAAAAGAGCGAGGCCTGCGCCGAACCGCCGTTCCCACCGTGCTCCCCGAAACAACCCGGCATTCTGTCTGACGGATCAAAACTTTTCCCGACAAGAATTCCCCTCACTTCCGGACCTATCGCCCACCGCGCAGGTAAAATACCCGCGCCCCAGTCTCCCCTGCCCCACTGAAAACCAATGCCACTCCCATGCCCAACGCAAAAAACCCATCCGCGAAAGTCCGTGTAAGTCACAGCAAAGCACCTACAGCAGCTCCGATCGTCCCGCGCGCCCAGACGATCACCCAATACCTGGCTCAGTTGAATGCGCGACCCGATCCGATCGACTTCCGCGATCTCATGTTCGAGCCCACCCTCGTCGAAGTTCCGCCGCATATCACTCTGGATGAATACCGCGCCAAGTATCGCCAAAGAAAGCCCCTCATCCTGAATCAGTTCAACGAAGGGGCCTGCACCGGATTCGGCCTCGCCGCCGTCGCTCATTTCCTCCTGCACCGCCGCGCCGTCGATCCCGACCCGACCCCCGTCAGCCCACGCATGTTTTATGAAATGGCCCGACGCTATGACGAATGGCCCGGCGAAGCCTACTCCGGCTCCAGCGCCCGCGGCGCGATGAAGGGCTGGCACAAACACGGCGTGTGTTCATCGGCGGCGTGGCCCTATGTCCCGGCCGCCCCCGGGGGGCTGACGAACGACCGGGCGCAAGACGCGGCCAGACGTCCGCTCGGCGCTTACTTCCGCGTCAATCACCGTAATCTCGTGGCGATGCACGCGGCACTGGCTGAGGTTGGTATTCTCTATGCCACCGGCACGGTCCACGAAGGATGGACGCAAATCGGTCCAAATGGGGTGATCCCCGGCCCTGAAAAAAAGGCGATTCTCGGCGGTCATGCCTTTGCCATCGTGGGTTATGATCAGCGCGGCTTCTGGGTGCAGAACTCATGGGGCACCCCCTGGGGCCTCGGCGGTTTCGCCCTGGTGACTTACGCGGACTGGCTCACGCATGGGTCGGATGTCTGGGTGGCCCGACTCGGCGCACCCGTGGCCATGTCGGGCGGTGGTTTGGTCACCGTCACCAGTGCCACCCAAGGATCGCGGCTCAACTATTCGTTCAGCGATGTTCGTCCGCATCTGATCGGCCTTGGCAACGACGGCCTGCTGCGCAGCACCGGAGAAATCGGCACCACGCCGGCGGACGTCGAGGAAATCTTCCGGCGAGACTTCCCCCGATTGACCAGTACGTGGAGCAAGAAACGAATCCTCCTTTATGCCCACGGCGGCCTCGTCGGCGAAAAGGGCGCCATCCAGCGCGTCGCCGACTATCGTCAGCCGCTGCTCGACGCAGAGGTCTATCCGCTCGCCTTCATTTGGAAAACCGACCTCTGGACCACGCTCGGCAACATGCTCGAGGACGTGCTGCATCAGCGGAAACCAGAGGGGCTGTTCGATTCAGCCAAGGACTTCCTCCTCGATCGGTTGGATGACACCCTTGAGGTGATTGCCAAGGTGCCCGGCGAAGCGGTCTGGGGCGAGATGAAGGAGAACGCGCTCGCCGCAATGAATTCCGGCGGCGGGGCCGAACGGGTCTTCCAACATCTCCAGGCCCTGCTCAAGGCCGATCCGGCGATTGAAATTCACGTGGCCGGTCACAGTGCGGGCGCGATCTTCATGGCACGCCTGGTCGCCGCTTTGGCCGACGTTACCCCGGTCAGGACCTGCACGCTCTGGGCCCCGGCGTGCACGATCGACCTGTTCGACCGCCACTATCTCCCCGCCATTCGATCCGGCGCCATCCGGGATTTCACGTTGTTCACGCTGAAAGACGGCAGCGAGCAGGATGACGATTGCGCCAAGATTTATCACAAGTCGCTGCTCTATTTGGTCTCGCGGGCCTGCGAGACGAGCTGGCCGATACCATTTGTCGATGGCACGCCGCTGCTCGGGCTAGAACGCTTCCTCTTCAAGGATCCCCGATTCGGCATCGATCGCGCCGCCGTGCTGAAGGCAAATCCTGCGACCGTGCCCATTCTCGGCCTGCCGAACGCGACGTGGGTCCGTGCGCCGAATGGTTTGCCCGAAGGCTCGCCCGACGCTTCGAATTCCCGCCATCACGGCGACTTCGACGACGACCACGCCACCGTCAAAGCGACGCTCGCCCGCGTACTCAAATCGGCTGGAACGGCAAAGAGTTCCTTGCAGTTCACCGCCTCAGCTTCGGCTCTGGCGCACCGCCGACGCGGCCTGGATGCGGCCATAGGCTGAGACCGCAAATCGCGCCATGACCGATTCAAAAACAATTCCGCCGCCGAGCGGCGCCCTTAGCGTTCTGTGCGTCTGCGCGCTGCTTTTTGGGTCGTCGGGGTGCGCCCTCCACCTCCGTGACAAAACCGGTCGCACCCACGTAGTTGGCTTCATCTGCGAAACCCGACCAACCCTTGATTCGCGGGCCGCCCTCACGACCACGGAGACATCGCGAAACGTTGGCGTGATGCTATACGCGAGTCCCTCCCACCGCGGCGTCTCGATCGGCTATAACGCCGAGTCCATCACCTTAGCGACGGCGCCAGCCGCCGTAAAGTTCACGGCCCCCCATGCCACTGCTTCGCTTGAACATGAATAACTCTATTTCCCTCCGCTCCATTCTCCTGCCCGCACTTTCTGGCCTGCTGCTGCTCACTTCCTGCGGCACGGCTGACCACGCTGTCTTCGTCACCAAGACGTCGCTCAGCGTTCTCGACGCCGAAACCGCTCCCGCCGGCGTCAGCATCGCCTATGATCGCACCGAAGGATTTTTCGGCCCGGCGTATCAAAACGGGGCCGCCGCGCCCGTCACGGCAATAATACAGTCCAACGGCAACGTCGTTAAGCCCAAGATCAAGCAGCTCTACGCCACCGGTAATGCGTCCGAAATTATCGCGGGGCGGACGCCCACCGACCGCCCCGACCTCGTGGGCGACAAGCAGCCGATGTTCTTCGGCACCACCACCAACATCGGCCTCAAGCTCGCTTTCGCCGCGAACCAACCCGTGCCCACCAGCGTAAACTTCGGCTATAAGCGCAAGGAAGCCTCCTTCATCCCCATCGGCAAGCAAGACGGCAAGGATCACTATCCCTCCGTCATCGGCTCCATCGACAATACCAACCTCGCCAAAGACCGCGGCGGCGCCGACCTCAACGTCGTCCAGTTCTTTGCCACCGGTGCGGCCGCCGACAGCCTAGCCAAAGATCTGCGCGGCGAATTTCTCACTCGGCTCGACGAGGTCGGACTCTATCACAAGAGCGTCCGCGAACAGCAGGGCAAGGCCGGCGAGATTCTCTACCTTTACGCCGGACTCACCTACCCGAAACGCCGGCTGGCTTGGATCGAAGCCGACAAGTTCGGCCTGTTCGCGGAGACTCCGAAAGAAAAGGGTACGCTCCTGGAGGAACTGCAGGCCACCTACGATAAAGTCATGCAAGACGGCGCGGTCAGCGAGTCCGAGTTCCCGGCGCTCGCGAAAGTCGACCAACTCTACGGTGAAGCGCTCTTTCTCGCGAGCGCCGGATTCGAGCCAGACCGCCTGAAGCTCCTCGAACTCCACCGCCAAACCGTCCTCCGGGAACTCACCCCCAAACCCTAACCGGCGACCGCCGCCACCTCCTCTATGCCCAGCAAAATCATCCTCTGCCGCGACTGCGAAGCCGAAACAACGACCATCGAACAGACAGGAAACTGGAAAGTCACCTCCTGCGCACCCGCACCCGGAGAAGCGAACAAACCTGCGGCGACGCAGCGGTGCGTCATAGAATGGGAGCGCGCCCGTGTATCCACCGCCACCATCGCAGCGAAACCGATCAAAAAGAAGCAAACCTTCCGCCCCAAGCCGGCGCCCACGAAAGCCCCAAAAGGCAAAAACAAGAAAGGCTGAGCCGATCCTTGCGGGGCACCGTTCGCACCCGAGCCATTACGGCCCCATTTTGCCGATGAAAAACCTACCGAAGCCGCTGGTCGTCGGGGTTTCGTTCGCTGGCATCACCTTGCTTTTCTTGATGGGAATGGTGGTGGCATCCCTGAAAGGCCACGAGATTCCGAACAACAGTCGGTTCCCCGTTGTGGCGATCTTGGCGCTGACCGTAGGTATGGCGGCGGGATTTATCGGCGGATCTGCAACGATTAGGGGCCATCTTTCGCTCATCGGCCTCAAGCCCGCATCTAAATTTACGACGTTCAGCGCCACGGGAGGAATCGGAGCACTGGTCCTCGTCATGACCCTCGGCTACGCCTTCTATGTGAAGCCGGGCGCCGAGCCCGCTGTCCCCGAGCTCACGAACAACGACCGGGTGTGGGACTACAAGGAGCGATCATGAAATTACGCGGGTCCGCCGAAGCATCGCTGCATGGGAACCTATCGGCACTGGAGCACGTGCTCGCCGAAGCGCCGAAGCTCGGAACCCAGCTGCAAAGTTTCACGGATGGACTCAGCCCCATTTTCGAAATCATTCGCGATGAGTATTCGGCCTTCGCCTTCTTCATGGCCGCCGACGCCTTCCATCGCGACGGCAAGCGTGAGACGGCCTGTCACTACATCGACACCGGTATCACGGTCGCCCGCAAAGCCCTGGGCAAAATCGAATCGGCCAGGAGCGGGAATGACGCGGACCTTCGAGCGGAAATCGTGAACCGGCACATCTATGAGCGGACCACGATGATCTTCATTTTCCTCAAGTCGCTCGATGCCGTCATCCGGAAAACAACCAAACCTGAAGAGGTGGTTGAAATGTTTCGCTCGCTCGAGACCAACAACCCTCAAGTCCTGAAACTCCTTGAGATCAACCCCGGGACCACGCCCTACCTCAGCGATATCCTGCGGAGTTCGGGCTATTTCAAATAGTTCCCAGGCCTCACCTTGACCATGAAAACCACCCCCATCCTCTGCGCGCTGCTCACCTATTCGCTCGCGCCGCTTCACGGCGCGGAACTGCCGTCGCCCAAGTCCGACAACGAAGCCACAAGGTCGGCCAGCAGGGAAGCTCCCGCCACCAAGAAAGAGGACGCGAAAAACACCGAGGACCAGGCCCGAATGGAAAAAAAGCGCGAGACAGACAAAGCCAAAAAAGCGGCTAACCACGCCAACAAAACGAACCCATCCGAATACGTATCGGATAAAGACGACGAGCAAAAGCCATCGACCCATCCTCAGAAAAAAAAGTAGCCGTCGCATTGCGTATCCGTGATTCGGACATTCTGGCCAGTGCAGGGCCTTCACTCACGCGATTTGCTGCCGTGGACTATCCTCGCCCCCGTCGCCGGCGACGCAACGTCGCACGCGCTCGCGTTCTTCCCTCGTCCCACGCCAATCAGGCCCCTCCTCCGCCCCCTCTCATCGCGCGACTATGCGACGACCGCACACCGCCACCTCAAACCCCAAAAACGATGAATAACACCCCAAAGCTCACCCTCGTCTTCGCGGCCGCGCTGGCCGCGCAGCAATCCTTGGTTGGCGCGACCGAACCGGCGCCACGTCTCTATGTGCAGGACGGCCAACTCGCCTCCCATGCCTTCATCGTTTTTGTGAACCGTCACATCGATGAAAGAATGGAGCCGCGCCTGATCCTCCAGGGCGGACACGTGATGACCGACAAGACGGACTTGGAAAAACACCCCCAACGACCGCAGCTGGTCGCGCCGCACCAAGCGCGATCCGTCTTGGTCGACAAGCAGAACATCACCGTGGAAGGCACCCTGCTGACGTTTGATTTCCACGACAAACAGATCCCCTGGTTCAAATCCGCCATTCGCCTGCGACCGATCTTGGAGTGGTCGGAGCCCACCGCCGACGGCAAGTCCCGGACGACCGTCAAGGTCGTGGGCAACGACGAATTATTCATTGGCCATATGCCGGGAGCGTGGGTGTGGACCGGCCTCACGATGGGGCTGATCCTGGCCACGGTGCTCACGTGGTCCATGATCAAGGCACGGAAGGTCGTCCCTCCGCCACCAATCCGCCCCGCCCTCTTTCTCATTACCGGGCCGGACGGTTATCTCTCCCTCTGGCGCGCCCAACTGTGGTTGTGGACCGTCGCCGTCGGAACGATGGTGTTCCTGTTCGGGGTGCTGCGGCTCAAAGTGCCCGAAATCCCCGACTCGCTCGTCGCCCTCATGGGACTGTCGACGCTCACCGGCCTCGGATCCGCGAAGGCCAGCGCTCCTTCAGCCGCCGCCACCGCCCCGCCGCCACCGGTTCCGCCTCCGAATCCCGGTCGGCCACAATGGTCGGACCTTATCTCGACCTTCAATGCCGCCACCAAACAGGTGGAGCTATCCGTGCCCAAAGCCCAAATGTTTCTGTGGACCGTTCTCATCATCATCCTCTTCATTGCCAAAAGCATTCTCGAAGGCGTGCTCTGGGAGATCCCTTGGGCGATCGTACTGCTGACCGGGGTCAGCCAAGCCGGCTACGTCGGAGACAAAATTGCAAAATCGTAGCGCCCTCGCTCCGACGCACCATCGCACCTGCGCCGACCCGCACGCACGTTCGCGGTTAGCCGGGATATTTCACCCCCAACTTGATCAAACCGATTTCATAGAGGACGCGGAGCCCCGGCCAAAGAGCTCACAGAGCGGACCAGGTATTTGGCTCCGTGACCTCGGTTCGAAACTCGGTGCGCTCGGTGAAAAAGAATTTATTGAGGAAAGTGTGATTGATGCGGGTTAGGTCCCCGTCGCGCCACCATCCACCGCGCATGATCTGAGCCCATCGTCCCGCGGGCCAAGGCGGGATGTTTTCCGTGACGGGCGTCGGCTGCGTCCTCGCCCCCCCCTTCCTCTCAGCGGCCACCGGATTCATGGTCGGGTTGGTCGCGCCACCTTCGACGACGTCATCGCCCGACGGATCGGCGGCATCGAGGTCGAGGTGGCGTAGACCACCGACGATCCAGGCCCTTCGACCTCCCCGGGGCCCTCCGGCTTTCAGCTCAGCATCCCCGGTGACCGACCCGATCGCCGTCGGGTTCATCTGTCCTTCCGCCCATAGGTTCGGGACTTTTTCCCGGTTTTTTTTCCCGTTCGCCCATGTTTCCCTGCCGCCCTTCCTGTAAAGTCGACGCATCGCCCCCCGTCTCGCGCCTCACCTTCACCACCTGCCCATCACCGCCCGCACAACGGCGCCTTTAGCAGTATCTATTTCATCCACCGCCGGCGCCTGCCGTCCGGCCCCCTGTCACACCATTCTCCATGAAAAAACAAGCCATCCTCCTCGTCCATGGAATGGGGAAACACGCCGCACCGACGAAGGAAGAGCCCGGCGCGTTCACCACCGAATTCCTTCACGCCACGAGTGCTGTTCTCCAGAAATTCCCCGCGCACAAGAACGAAACCCTGGAGGACTATTTCGACCTCCACGAATTCAACTACGACAAACGGTTCGAGCCAATGAGGGCCGAAATGGCGGATCGCACCAAACCCATGCCAGAGCGCATGGCGGCGTTGGGCGGCCTCCACGGCATTTTGTTCCGCTCGGACCTGGCCTCCCGCCTCACCGCTTGGGAAAGTGATTTTTCCAAGGACAGCTTTTTCGCCACGCACTGGCTCGACGTGATCTTTTACGGCTCACCGCTGGGGGAGAAAGTCCGCAGGGATCTCGCGCTCCAGATCACCGCCCTGATGGGCGACTACGGCATCGGCAACATTCACGTGATCGCTCACAGCCTGGGCACCGGGATCGTGCATGACACCCTCCACCAACTCTTCCGCGCAGGGGACGATTCCAATGACCTAAAACCGAGCGAGCAGCGCCTCGGGTCCGTCTGGATGTTCGCAAACGTCAGCCGCCTCATCAATAGTGTGACCCGCCTGTGCGATCCGTTGGCCTCGGTCGTAAGGCCAGATTCCGCCGGCTGCACCAACGTCTTCATCAACGTCCGGCACAAACTGGACCCCTTCACCTGGCTCGCGACGTTCGACCCGCAAGACAACGGGTCGTGGGTGCCGGGCAACGTCTACAGCGCACACTATTCCGCCATCGTCACGGATCTGGTGCGCGAGGCGAACCCCCATTCCTTTACGCACTATTTGAGCGATCCCGCCGTTTGGACGCCGCTGTTCGATTTTCTTTTGGAGGATAATTTTCAGCCCTCCTGGTCGGAAATCGCTCAAGTGGCGAAGGAATGCGCGGACGAGTCGCACACCGGTGCCTCCGCCCTGTTGGAGGGCAAATTCAAGGGACTGACGAAGGGGGAGATACCGCCGCGTTGGGACGATTATTTGCAGACGGCGAAATCCCTCGGGCAGGCCGTCAGGCAGATGGAGAAACTCTTCCCGAAAAGGGAGGCCCACCCTGCGTAACCTCCTCTCACCCTCTCCCCCGGCCGCCTCGTTCTCTGCCGCACCGTCCTCCCGACCAACCATCCCCGCTTTAGGCCACACGAAACACCGAAGAGGCTTCGACGCACTTTCCAAAAACCCAACAGGAGGCCCGCCACATCCATCATCTCGTGCGGAACGCACTCATGACGTCTCCGGATGACGGATTCCCCAGGGTCGGAGAAAACGAAAAGGGCATGTCGTGACTTTTGACTGACGGTGCGAGTCGAGAGGCGTCCTCGTGTCGCAATGCTCCCTACCCATTCGTTTTGCCGCTGCGGTTTGGGGTTGAATGGTAAATGGGAAAATGTCGCGAGGGCCTGTTGCTGCACTCAGATCGAACCGAAGCGGTCCTACGGGCAGGAGGTGCGGACTGGCGATGGCTGATCGTGGATGGCGATCGCGGCGCGCCACCTGGCGCGTCGGCGCCCCTATTCACGAAAACGCCTGCAAACGGGCGCGGAGCTCCTTTTCGAACCCCGCGGGCGAGGGTGTGCCGCCCGGGTCAGTCCCCACCTTCTTTGGTCGATGTCGACCATGCCCGGCCAACGGGGGCATGGATCGACTCAAGAAAAACGCGATTAGACCGGCGACGATGAACCTTTGCGTGGTTCGCAAGGAGACGACCGCAGACGCCTTGGAGCGGCGTCCCTGCCTGGTGCGATCCAAGACACGCGCCCGTACGACCGAGCGAGAGGACGGCAGGTCCGGCTAGGGCTGCATGAGCTGGTGGTAGATCAGTTCGAAGGACTCGGGCCCGACACTGAATTCGCCGCGGAAGGGGAAATCCATCACCGCGAGCAGAAACACCAGCAGGCCGAGCAAGCAGGCGAGGATGGAAGTCAACAGGTCGTGCAGACGGGGATTCTCCACGACGAACAGCCACATCAGCGAGAGGTTCAGGGCCGAGCCCCCGATCACGACGATCCACACGATCGGCGGAAGCTGCGTCGACACATTGGCCAGACGCTTGCGGCGCGACTCGATCATGTTGCTGAACTGGTGGACCGCTTCGCCTTGGAGGATCTTTTGCCCCTCCGTCTGCGGTTCCACATGGCTCAAGTAATGGGAGATGACATTGAGCGCGCCGTGGCCGACGACGCCGGGATTTTCCCCGGCCCGCTGCATCGGCCAGGAGCGGTCGATCTCCTGCCGGGTGTAGTCACGCAACTGCCCGGTCAGGACCGTGCGGTGCGGTTCCGGGAAATTGGTCACCGTGCGATACAGCACCGAGACCGCGGTCGCTTCGGCCGTCACGGCGTCATCGACCGCGGTGAAATTCTCCCAGGCCCCGACCGAGAGCAGACCGAGAGTGATGCCAAAGAAGACGCCGGAGGCCGACAGAAACTGTCCGACGATATCGTTGTAATCCTTGTCGCCATACCACCGGGGCAAGAACTGGCGAACGATGAGCTGGCCGGCCAGCGAGAACGCCACAAAGGCCCCCACAATCACGGTGCAAAAGAGCCAGTTGGGCAGTTGGTAGAGCCAGAGAAAACCGAGGGGGATCGACATGAGGAAGAGAAAGGGGGCGCGTGGGTTTGCCCGGTGGGCGACGGGTGGGCAACAAGATCGTGGCGCCGAATCGTGCCTCCGGTCACGGACGCACCGCGCCGTGCGTTGAGGAGGGTTCCGGTAAACAGGGCCGTGCAGACCGGGGCGTATCGCGGGGACGAGCGCAGACGGCCGCGGCGACAGCCACGACCGCCGCGGACAGACGTCCCTGCCTCGGTGGCGCGGCGGGACGGCTCCAAAACAAAAAGGCCCGACATTGAGTCGGGCCTTTGAGCGGAAAACTTACTGGCAGGCCTCGCAGGCCTCGCCGTTGCGCATCGCTTCGATGCTGCAGGCTGTCTTTTCGGCGGCGGTGTAAGTTTTCTTGCCGCCGGCCGCGGTGGCGGCGTCGGCTTTCACTTGGGCGACGCTGTGCGTGCCGCCGGTGTCGCCGCTGTTCTGGCCGCCGTCCGCGCCTTCTTTGATCGCGCCGCGCGTTTCCTTCTTCACCGCGATCGTCGCCTTCTCGATGTTCGAGGCGCCGAGGCTGCGGAGATAGTACGTCGTCTTCAGACCGGCGTGCCACGCCTGGCGATACATGTGGCTCAGCGTCTTCAGGTCGGGCGTCTTGATCCACAGGTTCACGGACTGGCTCTGGTCGATCCACTTCTGGCGGCGCGCGGCGGCGTCGACGATCCACTTGGCGTCGATGTCGAAGGCGGTCAGGTAGCGGGCCTTCAGGTCGGCGGGAATGCGGTCGATGTCCTTCAGCTCGCCGTCGAAATACTTCAGGTTGTCGATCATGTCCTGGTCCCAGAGTCCGCGGGCCTTGAGGTCCTTCACAAGGAAGGGATTCAGGACGATGAACTCGCCGGAGAGGTTCGATTTGACGAAGAGGTTCTTGTAGGTGGGCTCGATGCAGGGCGAGGTCGCCGTGATGTTCGAGATCGTAGCGGTGGGGGCGATGGCGAGGACGTTGCTGTTGCGCATGCCGTGCTTCGCAATCTTGGCGCGGACGGGCGCCCAGTCCATGCGGCCGCCGCGGGGCACCTCGACCTTGACGCCGCGTTCCTGCTCGAGGAGATCGAGCGTATCCTGCGGGAGGAGACCGCGGTCCCACTTCGAA
>JBIKOK010000157.1:0-15275 GCA_044358025.1 Opitutaceae bacterium | reverse complement strand
GGCTGCGGGGTGAGCAGGGCGCGGCATTCGGTGAGAAGCGGCCAGAGATGTTCCTCGAGTTTCCACATTTCGCCGGTGGCCCCGCGGCCGTAAGTGGGCGGATCCATGATGATCGCGTCGTAGAATTTTCCGCGCTTCTGTTCGCGGCGGACGAATTTCAGGCAGTCGTCGGCGATGTAGCGGATCGGGGCGTTGGCGAGGCCGCTGAGGACGGCGTTTTCCTTGCACCATTTCACCATGCCCTCGGCGGCGTCGATGTGGGTGACGCTGGCGCCGGCTTTCGCCGCGGCGACGGTGGCGGCGCCGGTGTAGCCGAAGAGGTTGAGGACATTGACCTCCCGGCCGGCGGTGCGGGCGGCTTTGATCTTGGCGGAAAACCACTCCCAATTGACGGCCTGTTCGGGGAAGAGGCCGGTGTGCTTGAAGGACGTGGGGTGGATCTTGAAGGTCAGGCCGAGGGAGTCATAGGCGAGTTTCCAATGGTCGGGGAGGGTCTGGCGAAACTCCCATTTGCCGCCGCCTTGCTCGCTGCGGTGGTAGAAGCCGTCCCAGTTTTCCCAGCGGGTGCCGGCGGCTTTCTGGTGGCGGGGCCAGATGATCTGCGGATCCGGGCGGACCAGGGTATAGGCGCCCCAGCGTTCCTGTTTCATGCCGTCGCCGCACTCGAGGAGTTGATAGTCGCGCCAGCGGTCGGCGACAATGAGGGCAGGGCGGGAAACGTGGGCGGACATGCGTGGTGGTGCGACTGGGCGATGGGAAACGAGTGACGCGCGAGGCAAAGCCCGGGGCGAGCACCTGTCGAGCAGGGTTTCGCCCCGGGGCAAGCCGTCCGGGCAGCCGAGCACGCGGATTTTGAGTTAAAACTAGGGTGAAACCACCAGGCTTGACAGGGATTTCCCACCGAGTAATCCCGCTGGTCTTCACCTGTAACCCATGAACAAAACCCACCTCTTCCGGGCCTCCCTCGCCCTCGCCGCCGTCGCTTTTGGCGCGGCCCATTTGTCCGCCGACGTCGTTGAGACGAAGAGCGGTGCCCGCATTGTCGGCAAAGTGTCCAAGATCGACGGCGGGGCCGTCGTGGTGGAGACCAGCTACGCCGGAGCGATCACGATCAAGCAGAGCGAAGTTGCGGGGATCACGACCGACGCGCCGGTGGCGGTCCGTCTCGAAACGGGCACGCGCATCGACGGCAAGATTTCCGGTGCGGCCGGCAGCCTGCAGATCGCCGGCACCGACGGCACGATTAGCACGACGGTCGACAAAGTCGCTTCGACGTGGGCGGCGGGCGGCAAAGATCCGCAGCTCGCCGCGCTGGAGCGCGGTTGGGCTTACGAGGCCAACGTCGACATCGCCGGCAAGTCGGGCAACAAGAGCCAGCTCGGCACGTCGGCCGGTCTGCGCGCGACCCTCGCGGGCGTGCACGACAAGCTCGCGTTCTACACCGCTTACGACCGCCAGGTGACCGACGGCCGCAAATCGGCCGACCAGTTCAAGGCCGGCAGCGACTACCAGAGCAACTTTTCGGGCAAGAAGTCGTGGTATGTGCGCGACGAAGGTGGCTTCGATCGAATCAAGGACGTCCAGTTCTATAACGTCGCGGCGTTCGGTTTGGGCTACGATCTGGTCAAGGCGCCGAAGCAAACCCTCACGGGCCGCGCGGGTCTTTCGTTCCGCACCGAAAACTACAAGAGCCCGTTCACCACGGATGTGAATTCGGCCGGTTTGGACTTCGGTCTGGCGCACAGCCTGCAGCTCGACCATGCGAGCCTGGTGAACCGCCTCTCGATCGTCCCGTCTTTCGATGATTTCGCAAATTTCCGCCTCACCCACGAGAGCTTCTTCGAGCTGCCGCTGGCCAATCCGAGCTGGAAGCTCCGTTTCGGCGTCAACAACGACTACAACAGCAAGCCGGGCAAAGGCGTCGACAAGATGGACACCGGTTACTTCACCCGCCTCGTGCTGAACTGGAAATAAGCGCCCGCAGCGAGCCCCGCGGCCCCGGGGCGGAAAGCCCGGGTCCTTTTCGGCGGAATCATCCGCCCGCCCCGGGCTCACCGTGGCCCGAGGCCGTGTTTTGGCGCCGCCCGGGCCGGGGCGCGCCCGGGCAGCCGCAGCCGAGCGGCGCGCCGGTGGGAGGGAAAACCGCCGGAGCGGGCCCGCGGCCGTTTTCCGTTTGCACCCTTCGTCGCGGGGCTTCGTCATACCGGAAGTGAAAATCCGCCTGCTTCCCCTCCTTGCGGCCGCCCTGCTTGCGCCGCTCGTTTCCTCCCTGGTCGCCGCCCCGGCCGCCAAAGTCACCCGGTCCGACGATCGCGTGCGCGTCGAACTCGGCGGCCAGTTGTTCACCGAATACCTGTTCAAAGGCGCCCCGCGCCCGTATTTTTATCCCGTGCTCGCGGCGGACGGCACCCGGCTGAACCGCGATTTCCCGATGAAGAAGGACACGCCGGGTGAGGAGCTCGACCATCCGCATCACCGCTCGTTGTGGTTCACGCATGGCGACGTCAACGGCTTCGATTTCTGGGCCGAGGCGAACGGGCCGAAGCAGGGCACGATCATCAACGAATCGGTCAAGGCCAGCGCCAGTGGCAGCACGGCGACGATTGAGTCCCGCAATCGCTGGGTGAACGCCAGCGGCGCCGTGCAGTGCACCGACGAGACGACCGTTCGCCTCAGTGCCGTCGCCGACGGCCGTCAGATCGACTACGAGGTCACGCTGAAGGCGCCCGCGGACAAACCGGTGGTGTTCGGCGACACGAAGGAAGGCTCGATGGCGATGCGCGTCGCCCAGTGGATGACGCCCCCGCACACCTTTCAGAAAAAGAAAACGGACACCCAGGGCACCATCGTCAACGCCGAGGGCATCCGTGACGGCGCGACCTGGAGCAAGAAATCGACGTGGGTGGACTACCAGGGACCGAAAGACGGCAAGGTTTACGGCGTCGCGATGTTCGATCATCCGAAGAACCCTCGCCACCCGACGTGGTGGCACGTGCGCGATTACGGGCTGTTTGCGGCGAATCCCTTCGGCAAGCACGACTTTGAAAAGGAATTCAAGAGCGACCCCAAGGCCGGCGCCCTGACGATTCCCGCCGGCGGCAGCGTGACGTTCCGCTGGCGCATCTATTTTCACATGGGCGACGAGAAGACCGCCAAGATCGCCGAACATTATCAGGCCTACGCTGCTGGAAAGTAAGCGTGGCGCGGGGCTCCAGCCCGCGCTGAGGAGATCGTAGCAACCAGTGCGGGCTGAAGCACCGCACCACACCCCCAAGAATTCTCATGCCCCTCTTCGTCAATCACCTCACCCGCCGCGCCTTCCTCCGCAACACCGCGCTGGTCGGCACGGCCACCGCTCTCTCGGCCCGTTCGTGGGCCCAGGTCGCCGGCGCCAACGGCGACCTCCGCGTTGCCGTGATCGGTCTCAACGGCCGCGGCAAATCCCATCTCGCCAGTCTCGCCAAGATCAACGGCGTCCGGCTCGTCGCGATCTGCGATGCCGACACGGCCGTCTTGGAGCGCACAAAAAAAGACCTCGATGCTTCCGTGCGCACCTACGTGGATCTCCGTGAGCTGCTCGCGGCGACGGACATTGACGCCGTGACGATCGCGACCCCCAACCATCTCCATTCCCTGCAGGCGGTCTGGGCCTGTCAGGCGGGCAAAGATGTCTACGTCGAGAAACCCGTTTCGCACAATGTCTGGGAAGGTCGCCAGCTCGTCGCTGCCGCCGCCAAATACGGACGCGTCGTCCAGGCGGGCACACAGATCCGCTCGGGCGACGGCCTGCGCGAAGCCGTGGCGTGGACCCGGGCCGGCAACCTCGGCAAAATCATCGCGTCACGGGGATTCTGTTACAAGGCCCGGCCGAGCATCGGCAAAACCTCCGGCGCGCAGCCCGTGCCCACGACAGTCAACTACGACCTGTGGTCGGGTCCTGCGCCCAAGGCCGAGCTCCACCGCAAACGCCTCCACTACGATTGGCACTGGGACTACCTCACGGGCAATGGCGATGTCGGTAACCAGGGCATTCACCAGATGGACGTCGCGCGGTGGTTTCTCGGCGAGCCCGGCCTGCCGCGCCACACGTTGAGCATCGGCGGCCGCCTCGGTTATGAGGACGATGGCAACACGCCCAATACGCAGGTCGTGATTCATGATTACGCGACGGCCCCGCTCATCTTTGAGGTGCGCGGACTGCCCTCGAAAGCGGCCGGCGCAGTGGCCGCCGCCAAGGGCGACGAGGCGGCCGCCGAGGCCGCCAACGCGGGGGCCGATGGCGGAAAAGGCAAAGGCAAGGTGCGGCGCAGCGGAGACAACCCGATGGACACCTATCGCGGCGTCGGCGTCGGCAATGTCGTCGATTGCGAGGGCGGTTATGTTGCCACCGGCAGCTATTTCTCCGCGACCGCCTACGACAAGGCCGGCAAGGTTGTGAAGGAATTCAAGGGCAGCGACGGCCACATGCAGAACTTCATCGACGTGGTGCGCAGCCGCAAGATGGCCGACCTCCGCGGGCCCATTCTCGAGGGCCACGTGTCGAGCGCCCTCTGCCACCTCGGCAACATTTCGCACCAACTCGGCCGGGGCCTTTTGCCCGGCGCGCTGCGCGAAAAAATCGCGGCCAACGCTCCGCTGGTCGAAGCTTACGGCCGCATGGTCGAACACCTCGGCGCCAACCAGGTCGATCTCGGGAAAACGCCCGCCACCCTCGGCGTCACGCTTACGGTCGACGCCAAGGCCGAGCGCTTCACCGGCTCCGACGCCGCGGCGGCGAATGCGCTCCTGACGCGTGCCTACCGTGCCCCCTTCGTCGTGCCACAGCTCGCGTGACACCGGTCGGGAAGCCGCGCCCGCGACGGCGCGGGACGGCGGGTTTGGGCGTGACACGCAGAGAGTAGCCGAGCCCGTTTCGGCGCGGTAAAACCAACGTCACGTGAGCTTCCGCCCCTTCATCGTCGACCGCCTGCTGGCAGGCGCTCCGAGCGTCCGCGAGCGGACGGCTGACCAAAGTCAGAAATCCATCCGAGGGCGGAATCAGCCTGTTCCCGTGATCCGTCGCTGCGTCCTGCGCCTGGTGCTGTTACTCGCGTTCGTCGTCCCGGTCCTGCGATCGGCGCCCGCGGCGGACGAACCCGGCGTGGTGGCGCTGCCGCCGTTCATGGTGGAGGAAATGGCGAAAGGTCCGCCGTGGCGCTACGCCCGGAGCCCCGACTTCGAGATTCTCTCGCGCTGCGACGACTCCACCACGCGCCACCTCACGGAAACCTATCACCGGTTGCACCGGCTGCTCGCGCTCATGTTGCCCGAGCACCTGCAGGTGCAGCACGCCGTGCCGAAGACGATCATCTACTACGATGAGGAGATGCGTCCGGCCGCGTCGCAGGAAATCATCGCGCAGCTGTTGCGCGGGGCCGACTCCCGCCCGCCGCCCCCGGAAGGGGGCCTGGACCTCGGCGGCCGGGGCTTGCGCGGTGCGGCGCCGGCGCCGCGCCGCTACAGTTTCCTCCCGAACATGCGGCTGTGGGACAAGGATGCCATGGCCATCTTCGCCATCGTGCGCAACGGCGAGCTCGACGCGGACACCATGTTTCTCACGCCGGACTATGTCGCCTATCTCGCGAAAAGCCGCACGCCGGTCCTGCCGGCGTGGTTCATCGCCGGACTGATGGGGCTGTATCCGAAGATTAAATTTCATCGCGAGACGCTGACGATGCCGCCGGCGGAGTGGATCTCGGATGCCGAGACGCTCGTGCTGAAAGCCGATCCGAAAAAAGCGCGGCCGCTCCTGCCGCTGGCGGCGTTTCTGCGCGGCGATGCGTCGGCCAACGCCCAGACCACGGCCGAGAATATGCGCGTGTGGGCCGCGCAGGCCGAGCTGTTCCTCCGGTGGGGCCTGGAGGGCAAGGGCAGTCCGCGGCGCGAAGGCTTCCTGAAATTTGTCGAACGCTCCTCGGTCGAGCTGGCCACGGAGAAACTTGCGCAGGACTGCCTCGGTTTCGACTACGCCGGACTGGCGGAGCAACTCACCGCGTTCCTGCCGACGGCCGTGCGCAAGGACGTTACGCTCCGTCCCGGTGCGCCGATCAAGCTGCCGCCGCTGCCGCTGCGCCACGCCACCGACGGCGAGATCGCGCGCATCAAGGGCGATTGGGAACGGCTCGAGATCGACTACGTCCGCCGGCGCTATCCCGACCTTGCGCCGAAATACGCCGAGCAGGCGCGGCGCACCCTCCTCCGCGCCTACGACCGCAACGACCGCGATCCGCGGCTCCTCGCCATCCTCGGCCTCTGCGAAATCGACGCCGGCAATCCCGCCGCCGCGCGCGACTACCTCGAGGCCGCGGCCCGGCTCGACGTCGTGCGGCCGCGCGCGTGGTTGGAACTGGCCCGGCTCCGCTTCGCCGACCAGCTCGCTGCCGCCCCCGGCGGGGGCCGGCTCGATGCGGGCCAGGTCGCCGGCGTGCTCGCGCCGCTCTTCACCGCGCGGAGCCAACTGCCGCCGCTTCCGGAGGTGTATGAATTGATCGCCGACGTGTGGTCGCACAGTGCCGTGCCGCCCACGCCCGGGCATCTCGCCGTGCTGTCCGAGGGCGTGTCGCTGTTTCCGCGCCGGCCGTCGCTGGTGCAACGCGCCGCCGCCCTGTTCCTCGACCATGGACACGTGGCGGAGGCCGCTGCCTTCATCGATCTCGGTCTGCGGATCGCCCCCGACGACGCGGAACGGGCCCGGTTCACCGCGCTCCAATCACGCCTCCCGGCGATGCCGCCCGCCAAGTGAGCGGCCCCTGCGCGTGCGTCCGCCTCACGGGCGCCGGTCTCCGCCGGTGAACGGCGCCGCAGCACGCGCACCCGCAGGAAATCGCGGGGGCGGTCACCTTGGGTCGCCGCGGGCCCGGCGAGCGGTGCGGACCTCACGGCCCGGGTGGGGGCGGGCGCGCGAGGACCGCCGCCATCGGCCTCGGTCGCGCGGAGATCTTCGGGCAGGAGCGGGGCGAGGGGTTGGGCGGTCATTTCTCCGCGGGCCCGCCGCCGCGGGGCGCGCCGGGTTCCGTACTCCGGCCGCCGAGGTGCGACGGTGCCGGCTGGCCGCCCGGCGGAAAATCTGAATTCTTCTCCGCCCCACCCGATCCGCCATGATGCTTTTCCGTCCGCTGTTTTTTTTGACCCTTTTGCCGTCGCTCCTGCTCGCAGGCCGCGGCGCACCGGCCGATCCCGCCGGCTATCTCGCGCCGGTGATCGGCGAACTCGGGCGCGAATATCCGCGCAACCGCACCGTGAATCTCGTGTTTCACGGCCACAGCGTGCCGGCGGGCTATTTCAAGACTCCGCACGTCGACACCTTGAACGCCTATCCGGCGCAGCTGCAGCGTAGGTTGAAGGAGCGTTTTCCGACGGTGGTGCTCAACTCCATCGTGACGGCCATCGGCGGCGAGGACTCGGTGCGGGGCGCGGCGCGTTTTGACCGCGATGTGCTCCCGTTGCGGCCCGACGTCGTCTGCATCGACTACGCGCTCAACGACCGCCGCGTTGGGCTCACTGCGGCGCGCACGGCGTGGATTTCCATGATTGAGCGCGCACAGGCGGCCGGGGCAAAAGTGATTCTCCTCACGCCCACGCCCGACGCGCGGGCGAAGCTCGACGATCCGAAGGACCTGCTGGTGCAACTCGCCGCCCAGGTGCGCCAACTCGCCGCCGAGCACGGCGTAGCGCTGGTCGATTCCTTCGCCGCGTTTCAGGCCGAACTCGCGCGCGGCACGAAACTCGACGATCTGCTGTCGCAGTTTAACCACCCCAACACCCTCGGCCACGCGCTCGTCGCCACCGCCCTGGCGGAGTGGTTTCCGGCGCTGCCGCCGGTGGGCGTGGCGTTGGCCAATCCCGTGGTGCCGCAGCGGGCCGATCCGCACTTCACGTTTCACTCCGACGGCTTCTATTATTTCACGGCGACGGTGCCGGGGTCTGATCGGCTCGAATTGCGCCGCGCGCGCACGCTCGATGGACTGGCGACGGCCGAGCCGCAGACGATTTGGCCCAAGCACGCGACCGGCCCGATGGGGCCGAGCATCTCGGCGCCCGAGCTGCATTTCATCAAAGGGAAGTGGTACGTGTATTTCGCGGCGGGCGGGGCGGAGAAGGAGACTGTTGGGAATACTCGGATTTACGTCCTCGAAAACAGCGCGGCCAATCCGCTCGACGGCGAGTGGACCGCGCGCGGGGAGTTGAAGACGAAGGCGGAGTCGTTTGCCCTCGATGCGACGACGTTTGAGCACCGCGGGACGCGTTATCTCGCGTGGGCGCAGAAGGACCCGAAGATCAGCGGTAACACGAACCTCTACCTCGCGAAAATGGACAGCCCGACGTCGATCACCGGCGCGCAAGTGATGATTTCAAAACCGGAATTTCCGAAGGAGCCGATCCGCTATTGGGTCAACGAAGGTCCGGCCGTGCTCGTGCGTAACGGCCGTGTGTGGCTGACGTATTCTGCCGCCGGCCCCGGAGCGGACTACGGCCTCGGCCTGTTGAGCGCCGACGAAAAATCCGACCTGCTCGCGCCCGCATCGTGGACCAAATCGCCGACGCCGGTGTTCACGACGAACGAGGCGAACGGCGTGTTCGGCCCCGGCCACAACAGTTTCACGACGGCGAGCGACGGCCGGACCGATCTTCTCGTCTACCACGCGCGCAGTCACCGTGACCTCCAAGGCGACCCGCTTCACGACCCGAACCGCCACACACGCATCCAGCCCTTCCTGTGGCGCGCGGATGGCTCGCCAGATTTCGGAGTGCCGGTGGCCCGCTAGTGGAACGGCACCGAAGAAACGAAGTCTGCGATGACCGGTAACGGCGAGCGCCCGCAAGCCGAGTCGAGCGTCGGCTCGCTGGCGCTCGTCGCCAACGCGTCACGAATCGTCCGGGGCGCGACATTGGGACGCGGGAAAGACCGGGCGCCGGACCGAGGCCGAGGGTCGCAGTCAGGCGGCGCAGGCCCGGGGCGGCGGGCGTCCTGGCGGGAGCGGGGGCACCGCCGGGCGCGAGCGCCCGCTGCGGAGAGGGCCGGCGCTCCACCGAAAGCTAACGCCGGTGGGTGAGCAGCCACGCGTAGAGCGCGGGGTTGTTGTAGGTCTCCGTCCACGAGTCGTGTTTGGCTTCCGGATAAACGGTGAATTGAAGATCGGCGACGCCGATTTTCTTCAGGGCGGCGACCATCGTTTCGGATTCTTCAAGAAGCACGGTCGGATCCTTCGCCCCGTGGAAGACCCAGACGCCGAGGCTCGTGAGGGCGGCTTTCTTGTCGCGGCCGGTGCGACGGAGATCGACGGTGCTCCCGCCGCCGCAGATGGGGACGATGGCGGCGAAACGTTCGGGGTATTTCATCGCGACGCTCCAGGTGCCGTAACCGCCCATGCTGAGGCCGGTGAGATACTGGCGGGTGAGATCGGTGCGATAGCGGGCGGCGATGTCGTCGAGGAGGCCCAGCACGCCGTCGTCGTCCCACCACGTGCCGGCGGGGCATTGGGGGGAGACGACGATGAAGTTGGCTTTGAGAAATGCGGCGGATTGTTCGCGGAGGGCGCGGGCCTCGGGAGTCTCGGGCGGAGGTGTCGGCGGAGCTTTTGTGCCGGAGGCGGGCGTGGGGGCGGCGGTGGCTGGGACGGGGCCGCGGATCAGCTTGGGCGGGCCGTGGACCGCGACCTTCCACGGATCGGTGCCGCGTTCGCCGGAGCCGTGGAGAAAGAGGATCACGGGCCACTTTTTGTCGGAGGCGCCGTCGTAGCCGGTCGGGAGAGAGAGCAGATACTGATAGCCGACTTTTTTGGTGATGGATTTCTCGAAGGTCGCGACCGTCTGGGTATCGGCGGCGAGGACGAAGGGCGCAGCGCAGAGTGCGAGCAGGGCGGTGAAGAGGCGGGGTGGGGTGAGGTGCATAACGTGATGGGGATCGTGGCCGGAAGAAACGACGGGGCAAGGTATGACCGGCGGCTTGACCGGAAAAAATATGTCTGCCAATTGTCTGACATGACGACGACCGCCCGTGAGTTTACCCGAAATTTTCGCGAAATCCGGACCATGGCGGCGCGGGGAAAAACTGTGCGGGTAACTGCGCCTGAGGGGGTTTATCTATTCCAAAGGGAAAAGAGCCACAAAACTTGTGGAAGCGTGCTCGCCGGCCTTACGCGTTATCGCGGCAAGGGTTTCCTGACGGAAGGCGGGATCGCAGCGTTGGTGGAGAGCAAGCAGCGACCGGTCTTGGCCAAGTCGCCTTGGGACGAAGCATGATTTTCGATTCGACCTTTTTCGTGGCACTCCATCGCGAACTCCAGCGTGGTGAAGTGGGTCCGGCGCAGCGGATGTTGGCCGAACACCCCGACGAGGTGCCGGGGATGAGCGAAATCACGCGTGGCGAGCTGGCGCGGGGATTTGCATCGCGGGCGGCGTGGATCGACTTTTGCGACCGATTTGTGGTGTTCCCGTTCAACGACGCGGTGGCTTGGCGGGCAGCGGTCATTTTCAACGACCTCCGCCGTCGTGGACTGCCGACCGGGGAAAACGATTTGTGGATTGCGGCGACGGCGGTCGAAGCCGGCGAGACGCTCGTAACGCGGAACGTGAAGCACTTTCGCGAAATCCGCGGGTTGAAGATCATCGCTCACTGATCTGGCGTAAGCACTGACATGTCTCACGTCCCGTAGAGGCGGTCGCCGAAATCGCCGAGGCCGGGAAGGATGTATTTTTTGACGTTGAGGGCGCGGTCGTGGGCGGCGGTGTGGATCACGGTGCCGGGGTGCTGACGCTCCACTTCGGCGACGCCTTCGGGGCTGCTCACAATGCAGACGAGGGCGGGATCGACGGCGCCATTTTTCTTGAGGACGGTGAGGGCCTGCGCGGCGCTGCCACCGGTGGCGAGCATCGGGTCAACGGCGAAGACGTGGCGGCCGGCGAGGGGCGGGAGTTTGCAGTAGTAGCTGCGGGCCTTGGCGGTTTCGTGGTCCCGCTCGAGGCCGATGTAGCCGACGCTGACGTCGGGAAAGAGGTCGGTGAACGGCTGCAACATGCCGAGGCCGGCGCGGAGAATCGGGACGACGACCAGGGGCTGGTGGTTGAGGACGCGGCCGGTGATCCGCTCGAGCGGAGTGTCGATTTGCTTTTCCTCGGTCTCGATTTCGCTCGTGGCCTCGATGGCGAGGAGGAGGCTGATTTGATAGGCCAACGTGCGGAAGGTCGCGGGCTTCGTGGTCTGGTCGCGCAGGTGCGTGATGATGTGCGCGGCGAGGGGATGGGAGAGGATATGCAGTGGCATCGGAGATCGGGTCGGGGCGGGATCAGAGCAGGTCGCGCTCTACTTTTCGTTCGAGGTGTTGTTCGAATTCCTTGCGGAGGGCTTTTTCCTTGCCGCGGAGGCCGGGCAGGAGCGCGAGCCAGTGGTAGGCTTCCTCGCGGAGGTGCTTGGGCATGGCGGGCTCGATCGCGAGCACGCGGTCGAGGGCGCGCACGCATTGCGCGGCGACCTGTTCGCAGACGTGCTGCGCGTCGGCCGAGCTGTGCTGGCCGGCGAGGCGGGTAATGTCGTCGGGTGGGCGGCGGCGGCGTTTCATGGCGGCCCAGTAGGAAAAAAGACTGGGCAAAATGACCTCGGCGGTGCGGGGAAAATAGCTCGTCATGAGGTTCCACGGCTCCTCGCTGAAATCGCCGTTCTTGCGGAGGTCGGTGCGAAGCAGGACGGCCGGGATGTCGGCGAACTTGGCGAACATGAATTCGACGACGGTGCCGCTGTCGAGGTCGGGGCCGTCGTAGTTGAAGAGGGCGAGGTCGCACGCGACGAGGGCGCGGATGTCCTGGTCGCGGATGGTGCGGCCGCTGCGGCCGCGGGGCACGATATCCTGCGGGAGGAGGCAGCGGTATTTGCCGTGGGATTTTTCGTAGATGGCCTCGGCGAGCCACGCGTTGCCGATCAGGTGCTTCAGGGAAAAAAGTTCGCCGCCGAAATAAACCGAGTAGGTGCGTTTCGTTTTTTTCTTCATGCGGCGCGGCAGGATGAGCAAGCGCCGTGCGCGCGGAGGGCTCAATGGGAAAGTGGCGGGAGGAGGGGAAGAGCGACCGGGCGGAGGGGCGCTTTCCCAAGCGCGCGGTTTTACGGGGGGGGGCGTTTCGTCGGCGGTTGGGAAACCGCCGCTCCGTTACGGCGTAAACTCACGGCGTCAGCGTCAGGGTGTGCGCGGTCGCGCCGGGGAGAAACGGCGTGGGGTCGCCGCGCTCCCAGTTTTCGTGGCCGGCGCGGTAGAAGGGGGAGAGCGGGTGGCCGCTTTGGCCGCCGGGCATGTGGTAGATCCCCTCCGCCTCGCGGCCGGGCGAGACCACCATGCGCATGCTCGCGCCGTGTTTGGGACCCTGCACGCGCGGCATGTCGTTATCGCCGGGGAGCGCGGTGGCGGCGAGGTTGAGCCAGCCCGTGAGGACGGCGGGCATGGCGTGGCTGAAGGGATGACGGATGCGCACCGTATTCTGCCGGCCCCAGGTCGCGCCGGCGAGGGATGTGCCGGTTTTATCGATACCGGTGACGACGTCATCGGCGGCGGCGAGGAGGAGGGCGTCCCACGTGGCGAAGGCGGGGTCGAGGAGGTGGGCGGGTTTCTCCCGGAGCATGGCCCACAGCGGGGCTTCGAGCTGGAGCTTGCGCCAATCGAAGGCCGGGCCGGTGCCGAGGCACGGTTCGAAAATTGCCGGGAAGACGCGGACGTAAACCGCCTCCCGAAAAGCGCGCGTGAGGCGGTGGCTCACGGAGTCCACGTCGGCGCGACCGTCCCCGTTTTCGGCGAGGGCGCGGAGCTCGGTGCGGGATTTTTTCTCCGCGGTGGCCGCCGGTGTGAGCGTGGCGACGAGGAGTTTTTGCCACGGCGCGAGGAATAGGGCGCGGTCGTCGAGTTGCACGGCGAGGAGGTCTTTCGGCGTGGCGCGCTCGAGCGGGGCCAAGCCGTCGCGGACTTGGGCGGCGCGCGCGGGGCGGGCGTAGCCGCCGTCGCCGAGTTTGGCGAGGCCGGGGCCGCCGATCTGGCGCTGGTTGGCGGACCACAGTCGGCCGTCGCGCGCGAGCGTCTCGGACGGCAGGCCGGTGCCTTTCGAAGTGACCACGGGGTAGTCGGCGGGGGGGAGGAGGCCGGCCCAGCGGCGGTCGCCAAAGGCCCAGTTGGTGGGCAGGCGGCCGTCGTAGCCGACGCGTTGCGGGAGGGCGCCGGCGATGGTCCAGGCGATGTCCCCCGCGGTGTCGGCGACGAGGAAATTGTGGGCGGGCATGCCGGAACGGTGCGCGATGGCGACAGCTTCGGCGACGGTGGTGGCGTCCTCGAGCGCGAGGTAGGCGAAGTTCGTGGCGGCGGGATCGTGGGCGGTCCAGCGCTGGACGACGGGACGGCGTTTCTCGTTGGTCGTGACGACGGGCCCCCAGATCGTCCATTCGTAGTCGGCGGTGACGGGCGCGGCGCCTTTGACGAGAATGGTTTCGTGGCGTTTTTCCACCGCGACCAGTTCGTCGTGACCGGGCGCGGTGTAGAGGCGCGGGGAGATCGGGTTAACCTGGAGGACAATGAGATCGCCGGTGTCGGCGTAGGCGTCGGTGAGGCCCCAGGCCACGTGGCGGTTGCTGCCGATGACGACGGCGAAGAGCCCGGGGAGGGTGACGCCGGTGACGTGGTGGCCGGGCCATTCGAGCGCGGCGCGATACCAGGTGTTGGGCAGGGCGTGGTCGAGATGGGGATCGTTGGCGAGAAGGGCGGCACCGCTGGCGGTGTGCGCGCCGGTGAGGGCGAAGGCGTTGGAGCCCAGCACGGCTTCGGGATCGCGGAAGGGAAACGGGAAACGCGCGTCGTGGTCGGACGGGACCGCGAGGGTCAGGGCGGAGGCGGATTTCGGGCGCTGGCGGAGATCGATCGCCTTCGAGCCGGGCAGCGGGGCGAGCGGCGCGGTGCTGCCGTCGAGCGCGGCGTCGGCGGGCGTCTGCAAGGGTGCGAAGAACGCGACGGCTTCGTCGCCGAGTTTGTCGCGGAGGGTCATCAGGGTTTGCTCGTAGCGGTTGAGCGGGTCCTGGAGATCGAGGGTCATCGCGTAGACGACGAGCACGCTGTCCTCGGCGCGCCAGGGCTGGGGGGTGGCGCGCAGCACGAGGTATTCGAAGGGGCGTTCGCGGAGGGCGGCGAGGCCGGCGTTGACGCCGGCGGTGTAGGCGTCGAGTTGGACGCGCTCGGGGGCGGGGAGGCGGGCGAGGACGGATTGGGCGAGCGGACGGAAACCGTGGATCCGGGTGGCGCGGTCGCGGGGCACGGCGGCGGCGCCGAAGAGTTCGGCGAGTTCGCCGGCGGAACTGCGTCGGAGCAGGTCCATCTGGAAAAAACGTTCCTGCGCGTGAAGCCAGCCGAGGGCGCGGGAAACGTCGGCGCGGGTTTGGCCGCGGAGCGTGGGGACGCCAAGGGCGTCACGTGCGACGGTGACGGGCGCGCCGAGACCGGCGACGACGGACGTGCCGTCGAGCAGCGGAAGGCTTGCGCGGATACGGGAGTAAAACCAGCCGCCGGCGAGGGCCGCCACGAGGAGGAGAGCGCCGACGATGCCGGCGAGGAGGCGGAGGCGCTGGGTGACGGTGGGGCTCATAGGGCAAGCGCGAGGCGGATGTGGGCGACGATTTCGTCGGGCGGGGGCGTGATGTCGACGGCGAGGGCGTCGGGCGGGGGTTCGAGGGCGGCGAGTTGGGAGTGCAGCATCGCGGGTTTCATGAAGTGACCCTGGCGAGAGCCGATCCGGGCGGCGAGCAGCGCGAAATCGCCGGTGAGGTGGACGAGTTTCACGCGGGCGGGGTCGGCGACGAGCACGCGGCGGTAGGCGGCCTTCAGCGCGGAGCAGGTGACGACGGAGCCTTCGTCGCGGGCCAGGCACGCGTCGATGTGGGCGCGGATGGCGGCGAGCCACGGTGCGCGGTCGTGGTCGTTGAGCGGGCTGCCGGCCGACATTTTCGCGACATTTTCGGGCGGATGAAAGCCATCAGCGTCACGAAAACTCCAGCCGAGGGCGGCGGCGAGTTTTTCGCCCACGGTGGTTTTGCCGCTGCCGGCGACGCCCATCACGATGATGACCATCGGAGCGCGGTCAGGCTTCCCAAGCGCGGGCGGCGACCGGATCGCGACCCTCGTCGAAGTCGAGGTAGTCGAACATCGTCAGGGCGGGCGTGCCCGCGAGGCCGCTTTCCTTGAGGCGCTTCGCGAGGATTGCGGCGGCGTCGTCGCGCC
>JBIKOK010000367.1:0-4509 GCA_044358025.1 Opitutaceae bacterium | reverse complement strand
GCCCAGTGTCGGGGGCGACGAACTGGTCGAACTCGCCCTTGGCCTGTTTGCCGAGGTTGCCGCGGTCGACGAGGAAGAGGACGCGGCGGGCGCCGGCGAATTTGATCAGCCGGTAGGTGAAGGCGCAGGTGGTGTAGGTCTTGCCGGCGCCGGTGGCCAGCTGGATGAGCGCGCGCGGGCGGTCGGCGGCAAAGGAGGCTTCGAGGGCGGTGATGGCCTCGATCTGGCACGCAGGCAGGTGGGTGGTCGGGAGCGGATGCGCGGCGGGCAGTGCGGCGAGACGGGCGCGAAGGGTGTCGGGCTCGGTGAGCCAGGCGGCGAGCGTGGCGGGCTGGTGAAAGGCGAAGACCCGGCGGGAGCGGGGCGCGGGGTCGCGTTCGTCGCGAAAGAGCGTCTCGACGCCAGTGGATTCGTAGGCGAAGGGAATCTTCTTCGTGCCCGGGAGGAGATTCGCGAGAAAGTCGGGCAATTTTTCGCCGTAGTGCGCGCTTTGCTCGGAGACGGTCCTCCAGGACGTTCCTTGCCGGCGAAGTCCCACACCGCGACCGCGCTTTTCCACCCAGCCTGCTCGCTCGGCCCCGGCCAATTCCAAATCTACCCACGGGTGATTCCCTGAACTTACCGCTTCACCTCGGCGCCGACATCGTCACGTTTTCTCCATGCCGTTTTGCTTTCGCGCGCTCCCCGCTTTCGTCTTCGGCCTCGCCCCTTTTTTCCTGCTCGCGTCGGCCCGCGCCGCTTTCCCGCCGCCGACCAACAATCAGGCAATCACCGACCAGCCGCTCACGTCTCCCGCGACGCTGCTCGCCCAGCTGCACCTGCCGCCCGGCTTCAAGGCCACTCTCTTCGCCGCCGAACCCGACGTACAGAATCCCATCGCCCTGTGCTGGGATGAGCGCGGCCGGCTGTGGATCGCCGAAAACTACACCTACTCCGACAGCAAAGAGCGGTTCGATCTCAGGCTCCGCGACCGCATCCTCATCTTCGAGGACATCGACAACGACGGGCGTTTCGATCGGCGCACCGTCTTCGCCGACGATCTTCAGATGCTCACCAGCATCGAGCGCGGCTTCGGCGGCGTCTACGCCCTGTGCCCGCCCCACCTGTTGTTCATCCCCACGGAAGGCGACAAACCCAGCGGTCCACCGCAAATTCTTCTCGACGGTTTCAGCACCACGGCCGCCAGCCGGCATACGTTTGCCAACGGCCTCAAATGGGGACCCGATGGCTGGCTCTACGGTCGCGTCGGGATCAGCAGCACGAGCTGGGCCGACGTGCCCGGCATTCCGCGGGACAAGCGTTCGCCCACCGCCGGCGGCATTTGGCGCTATCATCCGACCCAAAAAATCTACGAGCCCTACTGCCACGGCACCACCAACCCCTGGGGCATGGACTGGGACGAGCACGGCGAAATGTTTTTCATCAACACCGTCATCGGCCACCTTTGGCACGGCATCCAGGGCGCCCATTTCAAGCGCATGCACGGCGACGATCCCTACCCGCGCATTTACGAACTCATCGACCAGCACGCCGACCACTACCACTGGGACAGCGGCGAGGCGTGGACCGATGTGCGCAAGCTCGGCGTCACTGCCGCGTCGTCCCGGGTCGGCGGCGGCCACGCCCACGTCGGCCTGATGATTTACCAAGGCACCAACTTCCCGCCCGAGTATCGCGGCCAGGTCTTCACCACGAATCTCCACGGCCGCCGCGTGAACATCGATCGGCTCGAACGCCACGGCAGCGGCTACGTCGGCCAACACGCGCCCGACTTCATGCGCACCGACGACCCGTGGTTCCGCGGCATTGAAATCCAGGCGGGCCCCGATGGCGGCGTCTACGTTCTCGACTGGAGCGACCTCG
The DNA here is from genome assembly GCA_044358025.1 of Opitutaceae bacterium. Taxonomy (GTDB): domain Bacteria; phylum Verrucomicrobiota; class Verrucomicrobiia; order Opitutales; family Opitutaceae; genus GAS368. The sequence goes on along the minus strand of JBIKOK010000367.1, from coordinate 2,646 downwards.
GCGAATGCCACGAAAACGACGGCGTGCACCGCACCTCCGGCCGCATCTACAAAATCACCTACGGCGAGGCCATGCGCCCCAAGGAAACCGATCTCACAAAACTCACCGCCGCGCAGCTCGTCGCCCTCCAGACCAGCGCCAACGAGTGGCTCGTCCGCATGGCTCGCTGGGAACTCCGCGAACGCGCCCGCCAACAAAACGGCCTGCCCGCCGTCACGCCGCAGCTCCGCGAGCAATTCGCCGCCGCCCCCACGCCGGCGAAGCAACTGACCGCGTATTGGACCCTCCAACAGATCTCCGCCTTTGCCCCCGACTCGACCGCTCCCGTCGCGCCGATGCTCGCGGCCATGCGCACCAGCCCGAACGAACACCTCCAGCGCTGGGCCGTCGCCTCCACCCCCGCCACCGCGCAGAACACCGCGAGCCCCTTCCTCCGTCTCGCCCGCGCCTCCACGCTTCCCTCGCTCGCCCCCGACGCACGGGCCCAACTCGCCGCCCTTCTCCTCTCCCACCCGGAGGACGCCACCGATCACAATCTCCCCCTGCTCTATTGGTCCGGCATCCGCGACCTTGCTCCGGCGCAACTTGTCGCCCTCGCCCCGGCGTGCCGAATTCCGCTCGTGCGCCAGTTCATCGCCCGCCGCGTCGCGGAGGACATCGACGACTCACCGGCCCCGCTCAACACGCTTCTCGGCCACCCAGACATCACACTCGCGGCCGACATTCTTCGCGGCATGAGCGACACCCTCCGCGGCTGGAGCAAAGCCAAGAAACCGGCCGAGTGGGATACCTTCGCCGCCCGCGTCATCACCCTCCAGGACGCCGCACTCACCCAATCACTCCGCGACCTCGAAGTCCTCTTCGGCAGCGGGCGCGCCCTCGCCGAAGTCCGCGCCATCGCCCTCGACCACAAGGCCAGCTCCGACAACCGCCGCGCCGCCCTGCGCACGCTAATCGAAGCCAAGTCCCCCGAACTCCGCAAAGTCTGCGAGTCGTTGATCGGCATCCCCGCCCTGAGCGTCGCCGCAATCCAGGGTCTCGCCTCCTTCGACGACTCCGCGGCAGCAGACCGCATCATCGCCCGCTACAAAGGCCTTTCGCCGCACGAGCGCCCCGCGGCCCTCGCCGTCCTCGTGTCGCGCCCGGCGTTTGCCCGCGTCCTGCTCAAGCACATCGAAAGCCCCGTCGAAAAAATCGTCATTCCCCGCGCCGATCTCACCCCGGTCCTCGCCCGCCAGATCCGGAGTTTCGCCGATGCCGCGCTCACGCAAAAACTCACCGAGGTCTGGGGCGAGGTCCGCGAGTCCGGCGCCGACCAACAACAGCTCATCGCGACGCTCAAAGCCAAACTCACCCCTGAGTTCCTTCGCACCGGCGACGCGCGCCAGGGCCGCGTCATCTTCGGCGCCGTCTGCGCCGCCTGCCACAAGCTCTACGGCGAGGGCCACACCCTCGGCCCCGATCTCACCGGCAGCGGCCGCCACGACATCGGCTACCTCATCGAAAACATCGCGGATCCCAGCGCCGTGGTGGCCGCCGAAAACCTCCTGACCGTGCTCACCCTGAAAGACGGCCGCGTGCTCAACGGTCTGTTGCGCGCCCAAACCGAACGCACGGTGACCGTCCGCATGATGGAGCAGGAGACGCGCATCGATCGCGCCGCCATCGCCAAACAGGAGCAGCTTCCCGTCAGCATGATGCCCGAGGGCCTGCTCACCGCCTTGACCGACGATCAAGTCCGCCACCTCATCGCCTACCTGCAAACCACCGCCCAAGTGCCGCTGCCGAAATAACCGTCTTCGTTCCTCTCCCATGCTCCGCTCCCTCACCGCCGTCTCCGGCCTCGCCCTGCTCGCACTGCTGTCGCCCCTCGCTCGTGCCGCCGCGCCCGCCAAGCCGCTCAACATCGTCGTGCTCTACGCGGACGACTGGCGCTTCGACACTCTCGGGGTGGCCGGGCATCCCGTTGTCAAAACGCCCAATCTCGACCGCCTCGCCCAGGAGGGCATGCGCTTCACCCGCAACTGTGTGACGACCGCGATCTGCGGCGTGAGCCGCGCCACCCTCCTCACCGGCCAGTGGATGTCACGCCACGGTAACCCCGCGTTCGCGATGTTCACCACGCCGTGGACCGAAACTTACCCCGGCCTCCTGCGCGCGAACGGCTATCACGTCGGCCACATCGGCAAATGGCACAACGGCCCCTTTCCCAAGGAAAACTTCGATTTCGGCCGCTCCTACAGCGGCACGCATTGGATCAAAGAGGCCGCCGGCACGAAAATCCACGTCACCCAGAAAAACGAGAACGACGCCCTCGAATTCCTCCGCACGCGTCCCACCGACAAACCGTTCGTCCTCACCCTCGCGTTCTTCGCCACGCACGCCGAAGACCAAAATCCCCTCCAGTTTCTTCCGCAGCCTGGCAGCATGGAACTCTACAAGGACGTGACGATTCCGGTGCCAAAAACATCGACCGACGAATATTTCAAACGCCTCCCGCCTTTCATCGCCAACGAGCAGAACGAAGGGCGCGTCCGCTATCACTGGCGCTTCGATACGCCGGAAAAATACCAGACGATGATGAAGAACTATTACCGTCTCGCCACCGAAGTGGACACCACCTGCGGCCGCGTGCTCGAAGCGCTG
>JBIKOK010000156.1:0-15415 GCA_044358025.1 Opitutaceae bacterium | reverse complement strand
GCCCACGACCGCGGGTGTCTCGGTCGTCACGCTTAGCGCGACCAATAGCACCGGCAGCGATACCCATACCTTGACCATCACGGTCGCCGCCGCCGGCGTCGCTCCGATCATCACGAGTGCGACCACTGCACCCGGCACGGTGGGCACCGCGTTTGTGACCTACTTGATTGTGGCCACGGGCTCGCCCACGAGCTATGGCGCCATCGGTCTCCCCGCGGGCTTGACGGTCAATACCGTCACGGGCGCCATCAACGGCACGCCCACGACCGCGGGTGTCTCGGTCGTCACGCTCAGTGCCACCAACAGCACGGGCACCGATACCCAAATCTTGACCGTTACTGTCGCCGCCGCCGGCGTCGCCCCGATCATCACAAACAATCCGCTGACCTCGGCTGGCACCGTCGGCACGCCGTTCAGCTTTACGATCACGGCCACGGGCTCGCCCACCACCTACGGCGCAGCTGGGCTTTCGGCCGGCCTGTCCCTCAATGCCCTCACCGGTGTGATCACCGGCACACCCACCACGGCGGGCGTATCCGTCGTGACGATTACTGCCACGAACAGCACGGGCACCGACACCGATGCTCTGACGATTACGGTCGTCACACCCGGAATCGGTTCCGTGATCACCAACAACCCGCTCACGGCGGCTGGCACGATCGGAGTCCCCTTCAGCTTTGCCATCATCGCCACCGGTTCGCCCGAGGCCTACGCGGCGAGCGGGCTGCCTGCCGGCCTGAAGTTCAATGCGGCCACCGGCGTCATCAGCGGCACCCCGACCACGGCGGGCGTGACGGTGGTTCCCCTCAACGCCCGGAATGATTTTGGCTCCGCGTTTGTCACCCTCACGATCACGATTTCCACGGTCACGTCGGCCCCGATCATCACGAGTCCGGCCACCGCGCCAGGCACCGTCGGCGTGCCCTTCGCCACGTATTTCGTCGCGGCGACCGGCTTGCCCACGAGCTTCACCGCCGCCGGACTTCCGGTCGGCCTGAGCATCAATGCACTCACCGGAGCGATCCGCGGCACGCCGACGACGGCGGGCGTCTACACGGTGGCACTCGCTGCGGTCAACGCCTCTGGCACCGGTACGGCCGTGCTGAAGATCACGGTCGCGGCGGCCAACACCACGCCGATCATCACCGGTGCCAGCACGGCCTCAGGCACGGTCGGCACGCCGTTCGTCACCTACCTGATTGCGGCCACCGGCCTGCCCAGCGGATATTCCGCCACGGGCCTGCCTCCCGGTCTGACCGTCAATGCCCTGACGGGTGCGATTAACGGCACCCCTACCACGGCCGGCACCTACGTCGTGACGGTCGCGGCCACGAACGCCACCGGCAGTTCCTCCGCCACCGTGACGATGGTCATCGGCGGCCTGCCCGGCGCTTCCAGCCAGATCGTCAACTTCGCGGCCCGCGCCTTGTCCGGTCCGGGTGACCAGTCGTTGATCATGGGCTTCGTCGTCGCGGGTAACGGGAAAAATCTCCTCGTCCGCGGTATCGGTCCTGGCCTGACACCCTACGGCGTCACGAACGCGCTCGCCGATCCGCTGCTGACCCTGTTCACGCCCACCGCGGTGCTTGCGACCAACGACGACTGGCAGACCACGCTCAGCGGTCAGGCCGACGGCGCGCTCATCGCGGCTACGGCCGCGCGGGTCGGTGCCTTCGCTCTGCCCAACGGCAGCAAAGACGCGGCCTTGCTCCTTACGGTCAACAACGGCGCGCACACCACCGGCCTGGTCCGTCCGACCAGCACGACCGGTATCGCCCTCACTGAAATCTACGACGTTGATCGCCTCCCGGGCTCCCGCCTGACGAACGTCTCCGCCCGCATGAATGTTACGGCCGGGGAAGGCACGCTCATCGCCGGTTTGGTCATCGTCGGCAATGCACCGACCACGGTGCTCATCCGCGGCGTCGGTCCGACCCTGTCGGTCTTCGGTGTCGCCGGAGTTTTGGCCGACCCGACCATCGCCCTCTTCGCGGGCACCACCCGGATTGCCAGCAATGACAACTGGGAGGCGGGCACGGGCACCGTCGCGGAAATGACCGGTGCGGCGGCAAAAGTCGGAGCGTTCGCGCTCGCGCCCGGCAGCAAAGACGCGTCGCTCCTCATTACGCTGCAACCCGGCACGTATACGGTGCAAGTTACCGGCGTCGGCAACACCACCGGTGTCGCGCTCATCGAAGTCTACGACACGAAATAACGTCTGGGGCCGGAACAAGGGCTTCGTGGATCTTCCGCGAAGCCCTTTTCTGCACCCGTCACTTTTCTTCCTTTGATTTTATGAATTCAACCACCTGTTGGGTCCGGGCGACCGGCACTCGTCAGAAGGACGCGTGGATGCTCCGCACCGCTCTGCGGGAGGAATTCCGCCCATGAACGCCGCGTCGGGCCTTGGTTCGCCCCGGTCGCGGGACAGCCGCATCCAGCAACTCGCGCTTGATCTGGCGATCACGCTCCGGATTTGCTCCTCGCGGATCTGGTGCAGCCCGTGCGAGCGCCGCGCCTTTCGCGCGGCGATGCGGGCCGAGGCCTTCAAATGGCGGCGCGCCGGCGCGCCCGGTTGGTGACCTGAATAAACCTATGCCTGCCTTCCGCTTGTCTCCGGCTATCCCCGCGCCGCCTTCGTCCTGACTGTCCGCGTCGGCTGCAGCCTCGCCTATGACGTCACCGGCAGCCCCTCGCTGCTGTTGAACGTGAAGCCGCGGGCCACCCGCGACCATGCGGTGATCTTCGAGGCCCTGACGCTGGGCAACAGCCTGCCGTCCGAACCATTCCAAGACAGGCACGGCAAAACGGTCTGGCGGGTCATGCTGGCTCCCGGCCTGAACCTCTTCCGGCGCGATGCGATTGTCGCCGCCTCGTCGTAGGCCGACAACCACGACCTTCCGGCCGCGGTGCCGCGGGCTCCGGGCGAATTGCCGCCGGAGTTGCTGGGCCACACGCTACCCAGCCGCTATTGCGACTCGAACAAACTCACCCGGTTCGCGTGGGATAAATTCGGCCGCGTCGAGCACGGCTGGCCGCGCGTCCAAGCGATCAGCCGGTGGTTGCCTGATCACATCGAGTATCGCGACCTGTCGGGCCGGGCCGATCTTTCGGCCTAAGCTGTAGTGCAGCGCGGATACGGCGTGTGCCGCGATTTCGCCCACCTCGCCGTCGCGCTCAATCGCACGTGCCATCTCCCGGCGCGCTATGCCACCGGGCATTTGTCCGACATCGGGTTCCCCGATCCCGACAACCCTATGGATTTTCATCCCCACGCCGAGGTCTACGTGGGCGGACACTGGTTCACGACCGACGCGCGCTTCCATGTGCCGCGCATCGCCCGGATCGAAGTTTCGAGGGGGATGGATGCGGTCGACGGCGCGTTTTCCACACTCTACGGCGGCGCGTCGCTTTCCTCTTTCCAGGTCTGGTCCTACCAGGTGGCCCGCGGCACCGTCGGGGTGGGCGACCCCCTCGATTTTTCCCGGCGGCGCGACAACCGTTGGTTGGTGTAGACCGACGCTCCGGCTGCAGGCGGAGCCAGGTAACGCACGTTGGCGCCAGGCGGCGTCAGTCATCCGGGTGTGTGGGCGTTTCGCCCCAGACCGCTTCGACGAGATGCTGCATCCGCCGGGCCGAGATCCGCAGCCGAAGTCGGTTGCGCGAAAAACTCTGGTTGCGGGGATCGCGTTGAAATTCCGCCACCTCGACCGCGAAGTCGCGGCGACGCCTCAGGCGACCGATGCCGGCAACAAAACTGCGATCGGCGGCGCGCATGTAGTCGGGAAGCAAACGCCTAAAATAGCGCGCATGCGGGTAAAGTGCTTTCCGCAGGACCTCTTTTTCAAAACGATCCGGGGGGATGTTGAAATGACGGCAAAATGTTTCGGCAAATGTTTCGCCGGTGTAAGCCGGAGGTGGCGCGGCCTGCATGCCACCAAGCAAGCCGGCCACGCGTTCTGGCGCGAGGAATTCCGCGTAGGTAATTTCCGTAGGCGCCCCCTTCATCGCTGCAGTAGGGTTTAACCGTAGCGCAATTTGATCTGCATCGGCTGCAATTTTGCCGTCGGTCGCGCGCCGGAAGAGCCATCCGCCCGAGCCGCCACCATGGCTATCACCCTCCCTCGCACTGTCGCGGCGCTACCCCATCGGCTTGCGCGCCCACCTCGCCAGGCCATCGCAGATTACGCGGGGGGAGGCGACGGCTTTGGGTCGCGAGGTGATCGCGCAGGGATTGGATACGCCCGAATTGGCGCGACTGCACGACCACGCGCCGGGCGTGCGCGGGACCTTGCCGAAAGGCGCCCGGCTACGTGCCAGGTTCCGCCGCCGGGCCGGCGTTTTTTTCCGCGCGGCGCTCGCGCCGACCGAGCGGCTGCATCGGTCCACCCGCGAGTCCTGCTGCTAATTCCGGCAGGAGAAAGATGCGGGGCGGCGGCAGCCGGTCGCACGGGTCCGGAGCAATCGCCGGCTTGAGCGCGAGGTCGAGCCGCGGAGGGTCGGGGAGCGCGCCCTCCGGCAGGGTACGCAAAAAACACAGACGTTTTTCGATGAGTCGCAACCCATGCAGACGAAAATGCGGCGGCTGCCCCGGCAGTTCCTCGCGGCGCACGAAGACGAGCCGAGGCAGGTCAGCCGCGAACTGCACAACGAGGTCATCCAAACCTTGGCGGGGATCAGCGTGGCCTTGGCGGCGCTGGGTGGGGCGGATTCGCACAATCCGCGGCCGTGTCAGCAGAGAATCCCCCGCCCGCAGCGTCACGTGGAAAAATCCATCGGCGCGGTGCATCCGTTTGCGCGCGAACTGCGGCCCGCGGTTTTGGATCACCTCGGCCTGATTGCGGCGCGCCAGATTTTTTGGAAGGGCTGTCGGCGCGCAAGAAACACGTGATCAGTCTGACCGCGTTTGCCGGCGTCGAAGCGCTGGATCACAGCCAGCGGACCGTGCTCTACCGGGTCGCGCAGGAGGCGCTCACGAACGGCGGCCGCCATGCGCGGGCCCGCACGGGGGACGTGACCATCAGCGAAATCCCCGGGGCGGTGCGCCTGGAGGTGAAGGACGACGGAAAATCGTTTCGCGTGCAGCGGATATTCTCTTCCCTCGCGACCGATCGAGTCGGTTTGCTGGGTATGCGCGAGCGGGTGGAAATGCGGGGAAGGGTCCTGACCATCGAGCCGACCCGCCCGCAGGGCCCGGCCGTTCGGGTGGAGATTCCCGTTGGCCCGAGAGGCGCGTCATGAGCCTGCCAAGGAAAATCACCGTGCTCCTCGTCGAGGACCCTGTCGTCGTGCGCCATGGACTGTCCAAACTGATCGGAGACGCCGGCCATTGCGGCGTGGTCGGTCAGGCGCGCACCGGACAAGAGGCGGACAAACTGGCCGCCCAACTTCTCCCGGATGTCATCCTGGTCGACATGGCGATGCCCGTGCGCAATGGCCTCGAGGCGCCCCGTCAGACTCTCGCCGCCAAGCCCGCGGCCAAAGTGCTCGTTCTTTCGGCGCACCGCGACCACGCCAATGTCGATCGGATGACTGCGGCCGGAGCGGTCGGCTTTTTGGAGCAACAAAGTTCCGCCGCGATTCTGATCCAGGCGATCCACGAAGTGGCCGGGGGTGAAATATTTTCAGCCCGGGTCTCGCCCGACGTATGGCCGCCACCCGCAACCGCAGCGGCGATCGCCACGATCAGCGCCGGCCCGAGGGCGGTCGCCTTCCCTCCCGCGAGGCGGAGGCGCTTCAACGGTGGCGGAAGGTCAGACCAACAAACAGGTCGGCGAAACCCTGGGGATCAGTGTCAAAACTGGCGAAAAACACCGGCCGCACTTGATGAACAAGCTCGATATCCACGAGACGGCGGGTCTCATCCGCTAAGTCCTGGTGCATGGGATGATCGAGAGCCGTGTGCGGGTGACGATCCTCTGAGCGATTTTCCTCCGGGTGTGTGGCCGGATCCGAGGAAGGTAGGGTTTTACCTTATCGCTATTCGGACCTGACGGATGTTTAATGGCGGCCCCACGGAAGTTTCGATCCCTTGACGAGACTCAGCCTCCCTCTTTCACCCACTGCAGTGGACGCCGGATCTACCTTTACCTGAAAGCCGACGCAGCAATCGCCTCGATGACCAACGCAGCCCAAAAAATGTTCGCCTGCCGGGTCCTGCCGTCGTGGGCCCCTGCGCCTGCGGTGTCCTCCGCGCCCCGGGCATGACCCGGCTTTACTCGCTCTGATGAAAGCCACGACCAAGCCGGCGCGGGTTCGCCCGAATTCCAAAAAGCCTCGCGCGCCGGTGGCGTCCGTCCGGTCGGCGGCGGCGGACTTTCCTATTGTCGGCGTCGGCGCGTCGGCGGGCGGCTTGGAGGCCTTCACGCGGCTGTTGCAACGGCTGCCGGTCGACACGGGCATGGCCTTTGTCCTGGTGCAGCATCTCGACCCGGATCACGCGAGCGCATTGACCCAGATTTTGGCGCGCGCCACGGCGATGCCCGTGGTCGAGGTCACCAACAATCTCCGGGTTTTGGCCAACCACGTCTACGTCATCCCGCCCAACGCGAGCTTGGGCCTTTTCCGCGGCGTGTTGAAGCTGCGGCTGCGCGCGACCGGACGCTTGGCTCCGCGGTCGATCGACAGTTTTTTTGAAACGCTGGCGCAGGACCGGCACGAGCGGGCTATTGGGGTGATTCTTTCCGGCACCGCGACCGACGGCACCGCGACCGACGGCACCGTTGGCCTCGAGGCGATCAAGGCCGAGGGCGACCTCACGTTTGCGCAGGACGGGTCGGCCAAATACGATTCGATGCCGCGCTTCGCCGTCGGCGCCGGGTGCGTCGATTTCGTGCTCGCGCCCGAGGCGATCGCCAAGGAACTCGCGCGAATCGCCCGCCATCCCTACGTCGCCGGCCCGATTCCCGCGGCGCGCGCGCGCGGCAACTGCGCCACCACGGCGCCGGACGGACCACCGGCCCGACTGGAGAAAAACGGCTATCAGAAAATTCTGCTCCTCCTGCGGAATCATTCCGGGGTGGATTTCTCCCTCTACAAGACCACCACGATCCATCGCCGCATCGCCCGGCGCACGGTCTTGAACAAGCAGTCCTCTTTGGCGCGTTACGCCGACTTTCTGCGGGGCAACGCCCGGGAGTTGGACGCCCTGTATTCCGACGCCCTCATCAGCGTGACCAGTTTCTTCCGCAACGCGGACGCGTTTGACCTGCTCCAGCGCAAAGTATTTCCAGCGCTGCTCGCGCAGGGCGGAGACGAACCGTTGCGCGTGTGGGTACTCGGGTGTTCGACCGGCCAGGAGGCCTATTCCCTCGCGATGGCGTTCACCGAGTGTGCGGAAAAGTCGCCGCGTCCGCGCCGGTTGCAGGTCTTCGCGACCGATCTCAACGAGACAAACCTGGCCAAGGCCCGCCACGGGCTTTACGCGAAAAGTCTCGCGGAGGACGTCTCGCCGGAGCGTCTGCGGCGGTTTTTCACTTAGGAAGAGGGCGGGTTCCGGGTCATCAAACCGCTGCGCGACGCCGTCGTGTTTGCCCGCCAGAACATCATCAGCGATCCCCCCTTCTCGCGCTTGGATCTGATCAGTTGCCGCAACGTGCTGATCTACCTTGAGCCGAGCCTGCAGAAAAAGGTGCTGCCCACGTTCCACTACGCGCTCAGGCCGGACGGGTTTCTCTTCCTCGGGGCTTCCGAGTCCATCGGCACCTTCACCCACCTGTTTGAACCGGTGGACAAGAAACAGAAAATCTACGCGAGGAAGGCCGGACCGGTTCCGGCGTTTCACTTGCCGGTGAAAAAGGCCCGGGGCGAGCCGCCGCGGACGGAACCGACGTCGCGCGTCGCGTCGGCGCCGGGGCCGCGCGCGCCGGACGGGTCCGACACGTTTTTGGGGGAACTCAGCGCTGAGCGCGAGGCCGACCGCGTGACCGTCAACCAATTCGCCCCGCCCGGTGTCCTGATCAACGCCGACCTGCAGATCCTCCAGTTCCGCGGACCCACGGGCGCTTACCTTGAGCCTCCGACGGGTAAGGCAAGCTTCGACCTGCTGAAGATGGCCCGCGAGGGTCTGTCGCGGCCGCTGCGCGCCGCCGTCGACGAGGCGAAGCAGGCCGACCGGACCGTCCGCCACGAAAACGTGCTGCTCAAGCAGGACGGCCGGACCCGGGCGGTCAACGTCGAGGTGGTGCCGCTGAAGAATTTGAAGCAGCGCTGCTTTTTGGTGCTCTTCGAGGAGGCGGAAGAGCGGACGCCGTCGCACCGGGCGCTGCCGGTCCGGGCCGTCAGCCACCAAGAGGATGCCGGCCGGATCGTCGCTTTGGAGCGAGACCTCGCGGATGCCCGCGACTATTTGCAGTCGATCGAGCAACAGCAGGATGCCGCCAACGGGGAACTCCAGGCGTCCAACGAAGAAGGTCAGTCGGCCAACGAGGAGTTGCAAAGTCTCAACGAAGAACTGGAGACCTCGAAAGAGGAGCTCGAGTCGACCAACGAGGAACTCACGACCGTCAACGAGGAGATGGTCAACCGCAACAGCGAGCTGAACCGTCTGCTGGGCGACCTCACCAATCTGCAGGCTTCCGCCAAACTCGCGATCGTCCTCCTCGGCCGCGATCTCACCATCCGCCGCTTCAGCGAGAAGGCGGAAGCGAAGTTTCATCTGCTCCCGACCGACTTGGGCCGGCCGTTCGGCGCGATTCGGCACAATCTCAATGCGCCCGATCTTACCCGGGTTCTCGCCCAGGTGCTCAAGGAAGGCAAAGAACGCGAGCGCGAGGTGACCGATGCCGACGGCCACTGGTATTCGCTGCGTGTGCGCCCCTACCTGACGGCCGACCAGAAGATCGACGGCGTGGTCCTGGTGCTGGTGAATATCGACGATTTGAAGCGCACGGAGCGGCTCATCATCGCGGAGCGCGAGCACGCGCAGGCCATCATCCGGACCGTGCCCAACCCGCTGGTGATTCTCACCGCCGATCTGCGGGTGGCCTCCGCGAACGAGGCGTTCTACCGCACGTTCAAGCTGACGGCCAAAAGGACCGAGGGGCAGTTGATTTTCGAACTGGCGCACGGCGGCTGGGACACTCCGCGCCTGCGGCATCTTCTGCTGGAGATCATCCCGAAAAACAGTGTCTTCAATGATTTTGAGCTCACGCATCATTTCGGCCCCGTTGGTCAGCGCAGTCTCCTGCTCAACGCGCGTCTGATGGATGCCACCAGCGAACGGCCCAAGGAAATCCTTCTCGGCATCCAGGACGTCACCGACGTGCTGACGTTCCAGTCCGAACTGCGGCGCTCGGAACTGCGCTACCGCCGGCTTTTCGAAACCGCGCAGGACGGCATTCTGCTTCTCGATCCGCAGACCCGGAAAATCACCGACGCCAATCCGTTTATCCTGAAACTGCTCGGCTATACCCGGGACCAGCTCCTCGGCCGGGAGCTGTCGGAAATCGGGCTCCTCAAGGACAAGGCGGCCAGTCGCGAGGCGTTTCTCGAACTGAAAGAGGAAGGATTCATCCGCTACGACGATCTTCCCCTCCGGACGAAGGACGGCCAACGCCGGGAAGTGGAGTTCGTCAGCAATCTTTACGAGGCCGAAGGCCATGCGGTCATCCAGTGTAACATCCGTGACATCACCGCGCGCAAGGAGGCGGAAGAAGCGTTGCGCGAGAGCGAGGAACGCTACCGAAGCCTGTTCAACTCGATCGACGAGGGCTTTTGCGTGATCGAGATGATCTATGATCCGAGCGGGAAACCGGTCGACTACCGCTTTTTGGAGGTGACGCCCTCGTTCGAGCGGCAGACGGGTTTCACCAACGCCGTGGGCAAGCGGATGAGCCGGATCGCCCCGAAGCTCGAAACCCGCTGGTTTGAAACCTATGGCAAAGTCGCCGACACCGGAAAGCCCGTCCGCTTCGTTGACGAAGCGAAGGCGCAGAAAAAGTGGTTCGACGTCTACGCCTTTCGGGTCGGGGGACCGGGCAGCCGGAATGTCGCGGTCCTTTTTCGCGACATCACCGGACGCAAACAGGCCGAGGCCGCCTTGCGGGCCGTGAAGGCGGACTTGGATGGCCATGCGGCGAAACTTGAGTCCGTCGTGGTCGAGCGCACCGCCGAGCTGACCGTCGCAAACCGTCGGCTAACGGGGGCGGTCGCCGCGATGCAAAAAGGCCGGGAAGAATTCAAGTTTCTCTTCGAGGAGTCCGAGTTCATGCAGAAAAAGCTGCGCTATCTGGCGAGGCAGCTGCTGACCGCCCAAGAGGACGAACGGCGGCATATCAGCCGCGAGCTGCACGACGAAGTCGTCCAGACCCTCGTGGGCATCACTGTCGAGCTGGCGGCGCTCGGCCGCGCGGCGAATCTCGGTCCGCGGGCCCTCCAGGCCAAAATCCTGCGCACCCAGCGGCTCGTGGAAAAATCGGTGACGGCCGTGCACGATTTCGCGCGCGAGTTGCGCCCGGCCGTGCTGGACGATCTCGGCCTCATCCCCGCGCTCCACGCCTACATCAAGCAGCTGGCCGCAAAGAAAAAGCTGAAGATCCACCTGACGGCTTTCGCCAGCGTCGAGGCCATGGACACCGAGAAACGCACCGTGCTCTACCGCGTCGCGCAGGAAGCGCTCACCAACGTCGGACGCCACGCCCAGGCCACCGCAGTGCACGTGCGCATCACCGCCCTCCCGGGCGCTGTGCGTCTGGAGGTCCACGACAACGGTAAGTCGTTCCAAGTGGCGCAGACCCTGTCGCCGACGACGAACAAGCGTCTCGGCCTGCTCGGCATGCGCGAGCGCGTCGAAATGGTGGGCGGCGTCGTGGTCATCGAGTCTGCCCCCGGCCAGGGCACCACCGTGCGCGCCGAGATCCCGTTCCGACCTCCCGCGATCCCCTCTTCATCATGAAAAAAATCACCGTGTTGCTGTCCGAGGACCATGCGATCGTCCGGCAAGGTCTGTGCAAACTTTTGGAAACGGACGGGTCCTTTGAGGTCGTCGGTCAGGCGCAGACCGGCCGTGAGGCAATCTTGTTGGCCGCGCAACTCCGCCCCGATGTAATCCTGATGGATATCGCCATGCCGGAGCTCAACGGCCTAGAAGCGGCGCGCCAGATTCTCGGCGTCAATTCCGCCGCCAAAGTCATCATGCTCTCGGCCCACAGCGACGACGAGTATGTGGAGCGTACCATCGCCGTCGGCGCCAGGGGCTTCCTCGAAAAGCAGACCTCGGCGGAGATTCTTACCAAGGCGATCCACGAGGTCGCCAACGGGAAGACGTTTTTCAGCCCGACCATCGCCAAGCGCCTCGCCGACGGGAAACGGCGTTCCGTCGACCGCGACGGCCAGGCCAAGCCGAATGCCGCGCGGCTCACTTCCCGCGAAACCGAGGTACTCCAACTCGTCGCGGAAGGTCAGGCCAACAAACAGGTCGCGAGCACGCTCGGTATCAGCATCAAGACCGTGGAAAAGCACCGGCAGCATTTGATGGACAAGCTCAACATCCACGACACCGCCGGTCTCACCCGCCACGCCATCGCCACCGGGGTGATCGAGAGCCGCGTCCAACTGACGATCCTCTGATGGTCCTCGCGTAACCGACTCGCTGGGACGCGGTGGGTGAACGCCCCGCCGCGACCGGACGAATGTTGTTAGATTTTGGTCGATTCAACCCAGGCTCCCACTCGAATGAACAAACCCCACCGCAAACCTCCCGCTCCCGCTGGCGCCGTTCGTCTGCCCAAAGCCCCGACGGGCATCAAGGGGCTCGACGAGATCACGGGCGGCGGCCTGCCGCGGGGCCGGCCCACGCTCGTCTGCGGCGGCGCGGGCTGCGGCAAGACGCTCCTCGCGGCGGAATTTCTCGTGCGCGGGGCGACGGAGTTCGGCGAACCGGGCGTGTTGATGGCGTTCGAGGAGACGGAAAAGGAACTGACCGCCAATGTGGCTTCGCTGGGCTTCGACCTCGCGGGACTCGTACGGCAAAAAAAGATTCTCGTCGATTACGTCCACATTGAACGCGGGATGATGCAGGAAAGCGGAGAGTACGACCTGGAGGGCATCTTCGTGCGGCTGGGTCACGCGATCGACTCCATCGGGGCCAGGCGCGTCGTCCTGGACACGCTGGAAGTGCTCTTCGCCGGCCTGCCCAACGAGGCGATCTTGCGCGCCGAGCTGCGCCGGCTCTTTCGCTGGCTGAAGGACAAGGGCGTGACCGCCGTCATCACCGCCGAGCGCGGGCGCGAATCACTGACGCGCCACGGCATGGAGGAATACGTCTCCGACTGCGTGTTGCTGCTCGACCACCGCGTCCACGACCAGATCGCCACGCGGCACCTGCGCGTCGTCAAATACCGCGGGGCGCAGCATGGGACCAACGAGTTTCCGTTCCTGATCGGCGCCCAAGGCATCAGCGTGCTGCCGATCACGTCGCTGGGTTTGAACCACGAGGTGTCCAGCGAACGTATCGCCACCGGCATTCCCCGCCTCGACGCGATGTTGGGCGGGCGCGGCTTTTACCGCGGCAGCAGCATTCTGCTCACCGGCACCCCCGGCACGGGCAAGACCAGTGTCGCCGCTAATTTTGCCCAGGCCGCCGGCCGGCGAGGGGAGCGCACCCTGTTTTTCTCATTCGAGGAGTCGCCCGCACAGATCGTCCGCAACATGAAGTCGATCGGCCTGCGGCTGGAGCCGCTGGTGAAACGCGGCCTGTTGCGGTTTCACTCTCAGCGCCCGTCGCACTACGGCCTGGAAATGCATCTGGCGACGATGTTCAAGGAGATCGCCGAATTCCGCCCGCAGGTCGTCGTCGTCGACCCGATCACGAGCCTGGTGGAACTCGGCATGGCCTCCGAAGGCAAGGCGATGGTCACCCGGTTGGTCGACTATTTGAAGGCCCAGCAGATCACCACGCTGTTCACCAGTCTCACCGAGGGGGGGCATTCGTTGGTGGATAATGTCGCCGCCGTCACGGCGCCGATGGATGCGTGGCTCTCGTTGCAGGACTTCGAAGGCAACGGCGAACGGAACCGCGTCTTCTACGTCCTCAAGGCGCGCGGTATGGCGCACTCGAATCAGATCCGTGAATTTTTGATCTCGGACCGGGGCATCGACATCGTGGACGCCTACATTGGCGTGAGCGGGGTCTTGACCGGTTCGGCCCGCGTGGCGCAAAGCGCTCTGGAAAAAGCCGCGGTGCTGGCCGCCCAGCAAGAGGCCGCCCAGCTCAAGCGCGAAGTCGAGCGCAAGCGCGCGGCCGTCGAACGGCAAATCAGCGGGCTGCGGGCCGACTACGAAACCGAGGCCGCGGAATTGCGCCGCATTGCCGACCAGGTGGGCACGCGCACGGTCTTGCTCGGCACCGAGCGGGCGGCGTCCGGCCTCCTGCGGCAGGCGGATGCCAAGGCTTCGGCGCTCCCGCCGGGCAAATCCCGCCAAGGGAAAGGAACCCCGTGAAAACCAAGCGTAGCACAGTGCGGGCGACCGCACCCGCGAAACCACCCGCCCCGCCGTGGCAGTTGCGCCTCTATGTGACCGGCGAGACCGAGAAGTCGCGCCGGGCCTTTTCGAACCTCAAGGAAATCTGTGAAACCCATCTCAAGGCCCGCTACCGCATCACGGTGATCGATCTGCTCAAACATCCCCAGTTGGCCAAGGGGGACCAGATCCTCGCCGTGCCCACCGTCGTGCGCCGCCTGCCCAAACCGGTGCGGATTCTCATTGGCACCCTCAGCGAAACCGCCCGGGTGCTCGTCGGGCTCGACCTGCGCGTGACCGCCGAAGGGAGAACTCGCTCCTGAAAACGCCGATCCAGCCCAAAACCAAGCCGACCCGCCGAACGAAGCCGACGACGCCCTGCGAGACCAAGACAGGGATCCCTCCCCGCGCGGCCCGGTTCGTTTTGCGCCTCTTTGTGGCGGGTGCGACCACCCGGTCCCACCAAGCCGTTATGCGCGTCCGCGCGCTGTGCGACGGGCAGCTGAAAGGCCGCGTGAAACTTGAGGTCATCGACATCTATCAACAGCCCGGCCTGGCGCGAACCAACCAGATCGTGGCGACTCCGACGCTGATCATCGTTTTGCCGCTCCCGCTGCGCCGATTCATCGGTAATCTGGCCAATCTTACCGATCTCTTCGTCGAGCTGGATGTGGGGGCGTGCGGGAATCTCTTTCCATGAAGAAAAAATCCGATCGTCGCGGCGAGCGCCCTGGGCCGAGCTCCGAGGTGGCCGACCTGCGTCTCCGCGTGGCCGAAGCGGAGGGCACGCTCGGCGCGATCCGCCGCGGTGAAGTCGACGTGGTGGTGGTCTCGGAAAAACAGGGGCTGAAACTGTTCACGCTCGATGGTGCCGGCGAGGCTTACCGCACGCTGATCGAATCCATGAACGAGGGGGCGCTCACGCTCACCGCCACCAAAACGATCCTCTACGCCAATACCTGTTTTGCCCGCATGGTGAAGACCCCGCTCGAACAGGTGATGGGCGGCTCGTTCCGTCGCTTTCTCCCGCCGGCCGATCTGGCCGCTCTGCGGGCGCTCCTGCGAAAACAAACCAAGACCGGGACCAAGTTTCAGGTGCAGCTGATCGCCGCCGACGGCTCAAAAATGCCGGTGCAAGTCTCGTTTCGCCCGCTGGCCGATCCGGGGCCCGACGGAGCGACCCTGAGCGTCGTCGTGACGGATATGACGGCCGTCCGGCGCAGCGAGGATGAGTTGAGGGCCCTGACCAAACGCGTCGTGCAGGTCCAGGAGGCCGAACGCGGCCGCGTCTCCCTCGAACTGCACGACAACATCACCCAATTGCTCTGCGCCATTCAATTTCGCAGCCAGTCGCTTGTGGACCGTTTGCCGGCGCGCGCCGGTTCCGCGCGGGCCGAGGCGGAAACCCTGCGCGACATGCTCGGCGACACCGTCAAAGAAGTGGAGCGCATCGCCCACAACCTGCGGCCGAGTGTGCTCGATCAGTTGGGGTTGTCGGCCGCCCTCCGCGAAATATGCACCGAGTTTTCCACCCGCACCGGTCTGGTCGTTACTCTCGCCTGCGAACAACTGGCGGGGAGGCTGCCCGCCGACACCGAACTGGCCCTCTACCGTATTCTCGAGATCGCCTTGAAAGACGTGGAGCAACATGCCCGCGCCCGTGCGGTGAATGTGGCGCTGACCCAGAGTGAGTCCCACGTTGAGTTGGTGATCCGCGACGATGGCGTGGGCTTTGATCCGCAGTCCCCGCGAAACAAGACGACCGCGCGGGACGGAATCGGTCTGCTCAGCATGCGCGAGCGCACCCGTTATGTCGGCGGCGTAATGACCGTGAAGTCCTCCGGCCGCACGGGGACGGAAGTCGAGGTCCGGGTGTCGCTGGCGCCCGGGGCCAAATTGGAGGCCTGAGCCGGTCTCGGGGGGCGGTCATCAACCGGCGTTCAGGCGCAAAGGA
>JBIKOK010000155.1:0-15429 GCA_044358025.1 Opitutaceae bacterium | reverse complement strand
GGTATCCGGTGGCGGCGGGCGACGTGATCTGGATGGCCTCTTATTGTCCGCAGTGGTTTGTCGCGATGGGCAAGACGCCGGCGAGTTATCTTTACTACAAGGACGTGAACCGGGCGGCGGTGTGAGAGCGGGCGGGAGCGGCGCGGGGGGCCGCGCGGTTCACGGCGGAAGCCGTTGCTCAATGGGCCGGGCGGGCAAAAACGGCACCGGAGAGGCCGGCGGGGAGACGGGGGCGCGGAGCCTTGGGCGGAAAAGGCGCCGGGGCTAGCGAGCGCAGAGACGAGCGGAGAAAGCGGGCCCCTGACGTTGGCCGTGGGGCCGGGGCGGCGGGCGGGCGCCACGATTCGTTTGCGGCGCGGCGCGTTTATTGCTTCCTGTGTCCGATGAGCAACATCCCCGCCGGTCCCACGGGCACGGCGTCATCCCGCGCGTTTGATTTCATCCTCAACGGTCAGGCGGTGCGTGTGGAGCATTTCCCCGCGACGACGACGCTGTTGGACTGGCTGCGTGCGACCGGGCGGACGGGGAGCAAGCAGGGCTGCGCCGAGGGAGATTGCGGGGCGTGCTCGGTGGCGCTCGTCGAGCGCGATGCGTCGGGGAAGGCGACGTATCGGGCGATCAACAGTTGTATCGCGCTGCTGCCGATGTTGGCGGGGCGGGAAGTGGTCACGGTCGAGGGGCTCGCGGGCAGAGGCAACGGCGCGGGCAAGTCCGGGGCGTGCGCGAGCCAGGGCGGCTGTCGCGAAAAACTGCATCCGGTGCAGGGGGCGATGGTGGAGCACTTCGGCTCGCAATGCGGCTATTGCACGCCGGGTTTCGTGATGGCGATGTTCGAGGGCTATTACCGCGTCGGCGTGAAGTCGGCGGCGGACATCAACGATCAGCTTGCGGGGAATCTCTGTCGCTGCACCGGTTACCGGCCGATTCGCGATGCGATGACGGCGGTGGTGACGGAGCGGGATGGAGAGGGGAGCGATGCGGGGAGCGATGCGTTTGCGGAGCGG
Organism: Opitutaceae bacterium; assembly: GCA_044358025.1. GTDB lineage: Bacteria > Verrucomicrobiota > Verrucomicrobiia > Opitutales > Opitutaceae > GAS368. The sequence continues at coordinate 14,425 of JBIKOK010000155.1, read as the reverse complement.
TTGAAGGCTCCGGTCGCGGCGCCGGGCTGGGTCAGCTATTCGGGGGGCGAGGAACAGTTTTTCCGGCCGACGACGCTGGCAGAGCTGTTTGTGCTGAAGGCGGCGCATCCGGCGGCGAAGCTGGTCGCGGGGGCGACGGAAATCGGCGTGGAGCTGAACAAGAAGTTCAAAACGTTCCCGGTGCTGATTTCCACGGAGGGCGTCAGCCAGTTGACGCAGATCGTCGAGACGCCGACGGCGTGGCGTATCGGCGCGGGGGCGACACTCACGGCCATCGAAGAAAAGGTGGCGCCGGAATATCCGTCGCTGGCGAAGATGTTGCGGGGGTTTGCGGCGCGACAGATCAGAAATCGCGCGACGTTGGGCGGCAATATCGCGACGGCGTCGCCGATCGGCGACAGTGCGCCGGTGCTGATGTCGTTCGATGCGCGGCTCGTGCTGTCGTCGGCGAAGGAAGACCGGACGGTGGCGCTGGCGGATTTTTTCACGGGCTACCGGCAGACGGTGCTGCGGGCGGACGAGATCATCCGCGAGATTGTGGTGCCGCGGGGCGGGCCGGCGGCGGGGCGGACGCGGCGGGTGGAGTGGGTGAAGGTGTCGCACCGCGTGGAGCTGGATATCAGCATCGTAGCCGCGGCGTTCCGGGTGGACGTGGACGCCGCGGGGATCGTGCGGGAGGCGCGGCTCGTGTATGGCGGGGTGGCGGAGCGGACGAAGCGGGCGCTGGCGGCCGAGGAGGCGCTGGTGGGAAAACGAATGGACGAGGCGAGGGTGAGCGAAGGATTGCGCGGCGAGTTTACGCCGATCGACGATGTGCGCGGCGGGGCGGCGTATCGGCGCGGGCTGGTGGTGTCGTTGTGGGAGAAGTTTGTGTCCGGCGAAACGAGTCTCGTGCACGACGAGGCGGTGACCTTTTCGGCCAGTTCGCCGTGGGCAGTGACGGATGCGACGCGGGCGTTGCGGCACGAGAGTGCCGTGGGGCATGTGACGGGGGCGGCGCGCTACGTGGACGACACGGCGCAGCGGCGGCCGATGCTGGAGCTGTGGCCGGTGATGGCGCTGCATGCGCACGCGAAGATTTTGCGGCGGGATGCGACCAAGGCGCGGAGCGTGCCGGGCGTGGCGGCCGTGTTGCTCGCGGAGGATATTCCGGGCGAGAACAACACGGGGCCGGTGCGGCACGACGAGCCGTTGCTCGCGACGGACCACGTGTGTTTTCAGGGGCAGATCGTGGCGGTCGTCGTGGGCGAATCGCTCAAGGCGTGTCGCGCGGCGGCGGCGCTCGTCGAAGTCGAGTATGAAGTGTGGCCGGCGATCGTGGGGATTCCGGCGGCGGTGGCGGCGGGGAGTTTTCATACGGAGCCGCACACCCTGACGCGGGGGGACTGCGCGGCGGCGCTGACGGCGGCCCCGTCGCGGGTGGAGGGCGAATTCGCGTTTGGCGGGCAGGAGCATTTTTACCTCGAGACCCACGCGGCGTGGGCGGAGGCGGGCGAGGACGGGGCGGTGACGGTGAATTCCTCGACGCAGCATCCGTCGGAGATCCAGGCCATCGTGGCGGAGGTGTTGCACGTGGCGCGGCACAAGGTCGTGGTGGAGGCGCCGCGGATGGGCGGCGGGTTTGGCGGCAAGGAGACGCAGGGCAATGCGTGGGCGGCTTACGTGGCGCTGGCGGCGGTGAAGACGGGGCGGCCGGTGCGCGTGCAGCTCGACCGCGACCTGGATATGACGCTGACGGGGAAGCGGCATCCGTTTCACGCGAAGTTTTCCGTGGGGCACGACGCGGAGGGACGGTTGCTCGCGGCACACGTGGAACTCACGTCGGACGGCGGCTGGTCGCTGGATCTGTCGCAGCCGATTCTGGACCGCGCGTTGTTTCACTTGGACAATGCCTACTATCTGCCCGCGGTGCATTTCACGGGGCGGGTGGCGAAGACGAACACGGTGTCGCACACGGCGTTTCGCGGCTTCGGCGGGCCGCAGGGGATGTTGGTGATCGAGGAAATCGTGGCCCGGGTGGCGCGGGCCTGCGGGCTGGCGCCGGACGTGGTGCGCGAGCGGAATCTCTACCATGGGACGGGGGAGACGAACCGGACGCATTATCACGAGGACCTCGGCGACAACCGCCTCCCGGCGATCTGGGCGCAGGCGAAGACGGAGGCGAAGTTTGCCGAGCGGCGGCGCGCGATCGAGGCGTGGAACGGGGCGCATCCGCGGGTGAAACGCGGGCTGGCGATCACGCCGGTGAAGTTCGGGATTTCGTTCACGCTGACGCACTACAACCAGGCGGGGGCCTACGTGCTGATTTATGCGGATGGCAGCGTGCAGGTGAACCACGGGGGCACGGAGATGGGGCAGGGGCTCCACGTGAAGATGCTGGGCGTGGCAATGCGCGAACTCGGGGTGAACGCGGAAGCGATCCGTATCATGGCAACGGCGACGGACAAGGTGCCGAATACGTCGGCGACGGCGGCGTCGAGCGGGGCGGATCTGAATGGGATGGCGGTGGCGGCGGCGTGCGGGACCTTGCGCGAGCGGCTGGCGCCGGTGGCGGCGGGGCTGCTGGGCACGACGGCGGACAAAGTGGAGTTTGCGGCGGGCGAGGCGCGTGCGACGGACTCTGGGGCGAGAGTGGCGTTGGCGAAGGTGTGTGCGAAGGCCTACACGGAGCGCGTCAGTCTGGCGGCGACGGGATTCTACAAGACCCCGGGGATTTATTGGGATTGGGCGAAGAGCGCGGGTCGGCCGTTTCACTATTTTTCGTGCGGGGCGGCGGTCGCGGAAGTGGAAGTTGACGGCTACACGGGCATGAGCCGGGTGCGGCGCGTGGATATCGTGCACGACGTGGGGAATTCGCTGAACCCGGGCATCGATCGCGGGCAGATCGAAGGCGGCTTCGTGCAGGGAATGGGCTGGCTGACGAGTGAGGAACTCAAGTGGGACCCGAAGGGCCGGCTGCTCACGCACAGCGCGAGCACGTATCAGATTCCTGCGATCAGCGATGCGCCGATGGAATTCAACGTGACGCTGCTGAGCCACGCGGCGCAGCCGAACACGATCCACGGGAGCAAGGCCGTGGGCGAACCGCCGCTGATGCTGGCCTTAGCCGTGCGCGAGGCGCTGCGGGATGCGGTGGGGAGTTTCGGTGCGCCCGGCGGGCCGGTGGCGCTGGCATCACCGGCGACGGGCGAGGCGGTGTGGGCGGCGATTCAGGGTCGGGGTCGCGCCATCGGCACCTAACGATTCCCTGCGACAAACTCCTCGACGGTGAGACCGGAGGCGCGGATGGGACTGCGCAGCGTGCCTTTCGCGACTTCGCGGTGGTCTGGGACCGAGAGCGAGGCCAGGTGGGCGGGCTTGATGAGAATAATATGGCTCCCGCGCTGGCGAGCGACCTACCAGCCGAGCTTGACGAATGTGGCGACCACGTCGCGCCCGCAGAGAACCGGCAGCGAGGGCATGGGGATCAGACGGCGATTTCGAGTTGCCGGGTTTCGATGGTGAGCGGCATGCCGCGTTCCGCGCGGACTTCCAAGCACGCGCGAATGGCCTCATCGAGATTTGCGACGGCTTCGTCCCTGGTCGCTCCCTGGCTCACGCAGCCTGGGATCGCGGGGCACTCGGCAACCCATACTCCGTCTTCGTCGCGGTCGAGGGTGACGGTAAATTTCATGGCCGAACGCTAGTGTGGATGCCGTGGTCGGCAAATCGGTAATCGCGGCTGAAGCGCCGCGGGGCTCATCTCAGTTTCTTGCATTGCGTAGGGGCGCGCCTCGTGCGCGCCTTTTCCCGGAGGGCGCGGACGAGCCGCGCCCGTACGAAAACTACTCGGGCCGGCGGGTGTTGCACAAAACGGAGATGCGCCCAGCGCCGCGCTACGACGTTATTTTACCCAGCGCTGCAGCCAGCGGTGGACTTCGGCATACCAGAAGACGGAGTTTTGGGGTTTGAGGACCCAGTGGTTTTCGTCGGGGAAATACACGAGGCGGCTGGGAACGCCTTGGGCTTGGAGGGCGGCGTAAAACTGGAGGCCTTGGGCGACGGGGACGCGGTAGTCGAGTTCGTTGTGGATCACGAGGGTCGGGGTTTTGAAGTTCGCGGCGTGCGTCATCGGGTTTTGCGCGTCGTAGGCGGGCGATTTTTTCCACGGGGTGCCGCCGGTGGATTGGTCGAGCCAGTAGACGGCGGAGTCGGCGGCGAACTGGGTGTCGAAGTCGGTGACCCCGGCGTGGCAGACGATGGCTTTGAAGCGGTCGGTGTGGCCGGCGACCCAGGAGGCGAGGTAGCCGCCGTAGCTGGCGCCGAGGGCGGCGGTGCGGGTGGCGTCGAGGAAGGGGTGTTTTTTGAGGAGGTGATCAGTGGCGAGCATCACGTCGGTGAAGGGTTTGTCGCCCCAGGCGGCGTCGATGGAGCCGACGAATTTCTCGCCGTAGCCGGTGGAGCCGTGGCGGTTGACCCAGGTGGCGACGTAGCCGGGGGCGGTGAAGACGTGGGCGTTCCAGCGCGGGGACCAGGCGTCGCCGATCATGGTATGCGGGCCGCCGTGCATGAGTTGGAGGAGCGGATATTTTTTCTTGGCGTCGAAGGCGGGCGGATAGATCAGCCAGCCGGAGACGGTGTCGCCGGCGGCGCCGGGGAAGGCGTAGGGCTCGACGCGGCCGAGATCGAGGCCGGTGAGGAGCGCGGTGTTGAGGTGGGTGCGTTGGGCGCTGGTGCCGGTGGCGAGGTCGACGGCAAAGACTTCGTCGGGGCGGGAGAAGGTTTGGTTGAGGACGTAGAGCGCCGAGCTGCCGACGGCGAGGGAGCTGCTGGTGCCGGAGCCGAAGACCTCGGTGGGTTGGGCGGCGGTGCCTTCGGCGGTCAGGCGGAAGACGCGGGTGAAGCCGCGGTCTTCGGCGAGGAAGAAGACGGTTTTGCCGTCGGCGGAGAATTTCCAGTCCTGCGGGGAGAGGTCGGCGCCGCCGAGGGAGAGCGTTTCGTTGCGGGCGGCGGCGAGGTGGTGGCGCGTGAGGCGGGTGAAGACGGAGAAGGTGTTTTTGCCGGCGCGACGACCGAAGAGAATCGATTGGCCGTCGGGGGCGAAGACGGGGTTGGAATCGGAGCCCTCGGGATTGTCGGTCGTGAGGTTGGTCCACGGTGCGGACGGGTCGTCGACGGAGAGGAGGTAGAGGTCGGAATTCTCGCGCGCGGTGAAGGGCGGGGGCGTGGTGCCGGCGGAGAGGACGAGGCGTTTCCCGTCGGGGGAGAGGTCGAACTGATTTTCGTTGTTGAAGAGGAAGCGGCGGTCCCAGCGCGGGGTAAGGTCGGTGACTTTTTTGGTGGCGAGGTCGACGACCATGAGGCGCGAGGCGTGGCCGTCGGTTTGCCAGGAGTCGAAGTAGCGGTAGACGCGGTTTTCGGTGACCTTGGCGGAGACCTTGGAGTCTTTTTGTTTCTTCAGCTCTTTGCGGAGGGCATCGAAGTCGGTGCCGAGGGCCGGGAGTGTGCGCGTGGCGAAAAGGATGCGTTTGCCGTCGGGGAACCAGCGGGGTGAGGAGATGGGGAGCGGGAGTTCGAGGATTTTTTCGGGTTCGCCGCCGTCGGTGCGGAGGACGTAGAGCGCGGGGGATTCGTCGCCGCCGCGTTTGGACGTGAAGGCGAGACGCGTGCCGTCGGGGGACCACTGCGGCGTGGAGTCGGTGCTATCGGCGGTGGTGAGCGGGCGGGCGGTGGCGCCGGGGGCGGTGTCGAGGAGCCAGAGGTGGGTGACGGAAGTGTTTTTCTCGAGGGAGAAATCTTGGACGGTGAAGGCGAGGCGGGCGCCGTCGGGGGAGAGGTCGAGGGCGGCGGCGCGGCGGACGGACCAGAGGTCTTCGGGGGTGATGGAGCGGCGCTGGGCGCTCACGGTCGGAGTGGGGGCGGGCTCGGCGGCGGGGAGGACGGTGGTGGCGGACAGGAGCGCGAGGAGGGCGACGCGGGTGAGGCGGCGGAAGAGTGGGCGAAGGAGAGCGGGGAAGACGGGGAGGGAGGGCATCGGATGGAGAGGACGGGAACGATGACGAGGAAGGGGAACGATTTGGCGGGAATCGGCGGACGGGAGTGAAGGAGAACGATTAGGCAGGGTGGTGGGTGATCCGGCCGAGGGTGTCGAGGGTGAGGTAGAAGAGGGCGATGTGGTTGGCTTGGGAGAATTCGCCGCGGCGGATGAGAGCGAGCGTAGCGGGGATGCTGTGCCACGCGCACTCGATGGATTCGCTGGCGTCGAGCTGGGGCGGTGCGGTGATGGCGGCGTCCTCGGCGAGGTAGGCGTGGACGCGGTTGGTCTGGCGCGCGGGATTGGGGAAAGGCGAGGCGATGTGGCGCCAGCGGGTGGAGGTCGCGCCGGTTTCTTCGCGCAGTTCGCGTTGGCAGGCGGTGAGGAGATCTTCGCCGGGGTCGGCCATGCCGCCGGGGAGTTCCCAGGTGAAGGCGTCACCGGGATAACGATACTGGCGGACGAGGAGGACGTGGTGGTCGCGGTTGAAGGCGACGGCGTGGATCCACTCGTGTTCCTCGAGGACGTAAAAGGGGTCGAGGATTTTGCCGGGGGCGATTTCGACGCGGTCGGCGCGCAGGCGGGCCCAGCGGTCGCGGATGATATCGCGGGTGGAGAGGCGGGTCCAGCGGATGGGCTTCACAGGTTGGGGTGGGAGGAGGAAGTAGGCGACGAAGCGCGGGAAGGGACCAGGCACCACTCCGCGATGACGAGGTTGGGCACCCAGCAGAGCCAGGCGAGGGCGGGGTAGAAATCTTCGAAACGCAAACCGGAGAGAAAGCCCAGCGGGAGGTAGAGGCGCAGGGTGACGGCGGCGAAGGTGAGGGCGAAGTTGCGGATCATCCACGTGCGGTGGTCGGCGAAGCGGCGGGATTTCGCGGCGATGACGGCCATCGCGCCGGTGAAAAGCCAGAGGACGGCGAGCAGGCCGAAGCCGAGGTGGGAGACGAGTCCGCCGAAGGAGTGGCGGGCGAGGAGGAGACCGGAGAGGCCGCCGACGGTTACGCCGAGGACGAGGTAGAGGTAGCCGAGGGTGCGGTGGAGGCGCGGGCGGGCGGCGCGCAGACGATCGAGGAATTGAAAGGGGCCGAGCAGAAGAGCGAGCGCGGCGGCGGCGGCGTGGGTGGTGATGAGGGCGCGGTGTTCTTTAAAAACGGCGACCATGGCGGGGTGCACCGGGGCGCGCTGCACGTCGCCGGCCACGTAGGTCAAAACAGCGTAGCCGGCCACGCCGGTGCTCAGGAAGACCGTGGCGGCGAAGGACCATGAGGTGGGCTTCATACGGTGCGATCAGATGGGGTTAAACCCGGAGAGAGCCGGAAGGGGGCGGCGATGCGTGGGGCTGACGGCGGTGGGAAAAGCGCCGCTTCGTTGGGAACTTTAGCCGCGGACTTGGCCGGTGCCTTCGATCAGATATTTGTAGCTGCAGAGCTCGGGGAGGCCCATGGGGCCGCGGGCGTGCAGGCGGTCGGTGCTGATGCCGATCTCGGCGCCGAAACCGAATTCGAAGCCGTCGTTGAAGCGGGTGGACGCGTTCCAGAAGACGGTGGCGCTGTCGACTTCGGCGAGGAAGCGGCGGGCGGTGGGTTCGTCGGCGGTGACGATGGCGTCGCTGTGGCTGGAGCTGTCGCGGTTGATGATCCCGATGGCCTGGTCGACGGAATCGACGACGCGGATGGCGATGATGTAGTCGAGGAACTCGGTGGAGTAATCGGCGTCCGTGGCGGGGGCGACGGACGCCGTTGAAGGTTGAACGTTTAAAGGTGCAGGAGCGGACGTGGCGGGACCTGAGAGATCGGAGGCGGACGGCGCAGGCGGAGAGCGGAGCGCGGAGAGCTGAGAGCTGAGGATGGCCAGGCTGGCGGGGTCGCAGCGGAGCTGGACGTTTTTGGCGAGGAGGGCGCGGGCGACGGCGGGCAGAAATGTTTCGGCGATGCTGCGGTGGACGAGGAGTTGCTCGGCGGAGTTGCAGGCGCTGGGGCGGGTGACCTTGGCGTTGAGGGTGATCTGCTCGGCCATCGCCAAGTCGGCGGCGGCATCGGCGTAGACGAAGCACACGCCCTTGTAGTGCTTAATGACGGGGATGGTGGAGTTTTGGGTGACGAAGCGGATGAGACCTTCGCCGCCGCGCGGGATGATGCAGTGGATGAGCGTATCCAATTTAAGGAGGGCGGTGAGGGCGGCGCGGTCGGTGGTGGGGACGAGTTGCACGGCATCGGCGGGGAGGCCGGCGGTGGCGAGCGCCTGCTGGATGAGGGCGGCGAGGGCGGTGTTGGTGTGGAAGCACTCCTTGCCGCCGCGGAGGATGGAGGCGTTGCCGCTCTTGAGGCAGAGGATCGCGCAGTCGACGGTGACGTTGGGGCGCGACTCGTAGATGATGCCGATGACGCCGATGGGGACGCGGACCTTGCGGATGCGCAGGCCGTTGGGGCGCGTGGTGTCGTCGAGGACGGTGCCGACGGGATCGGGGAGCGCGACGACTTCGAGGACGGACTGCGCAAGGTGGGTGAGGCGGGCGGGGTTGAGGGTGAGGCGGTCGCGGGAAGCGGGCGTGAGGGCGGCGGCTTCGGGCGAGGCGAGGTCGAGGGCGTTGGCGGCGAGGAGCGAGTCGTGCGAGGCTTCGAGGAGACGGGCGAGCTCGGTGAGGGCGGCGTTTTTCGTGGCGGTCGGGACGTTCGCGAGCACGAGCGAGGCGGCGCGGGCGCGTTGGGCGAGGGACGTGACGAGGGCGACGAGTTCGGCGGACATGGGGGGCGGAGTGTTGGCGAGGAGCGGAGGGAGACAATCGCGATTTGCGACGGAGGGGGCGGCGGGCGGCGCGGGAAAGCGCCACGCGGCGGGGGCGGGGGCGAAGCGGTGGATCAGCCAGAGGCCGGCGAGAAAGAGGCCGAGGCCGGTGGCGTCGAACCACCACGGATGAAAAATGGCGGCGGCGTTAGCGGGGTCGGCGTCGGCATTGAAGCCTTGGATTTCGAACGGGAAGAAACTGAGGGGAAAGCTCGCCGAGTTATTGACGGCGTGACCGAGCATGCAGAGACCGAGCGAGCGGGTGCGGACATAAATCCAGCCGAGGAGCAGGCCGAGTCCGAGCGCGACGGGCGTCTGCGCGGGATTGAAATGCATCAGGGCGAAGAGGGCGGCGGAGACCGTGATGGCGGTCCAGGGTTTCCAGCGACCGAGGAGGCCGCGGAGGATGAGGCCGCGGAAGATGACTTCCTCGGTGAGAGGGGCGATGATCACGGCGAGGGCCGGGCCGATCCACGGGGCGGACATGAGGCGGTCCAGCTCGGGGGCGAAGTCCCAGCCGTCGAGGACGGTGGTGGGCAGAAAGGCGCGGAGGAGATTGTCGATTTCCGAAAGAAAGATCGTGGTGCCGGCGATGATGGGGAGAAACGCGAGGGCGAGGGTGGGCGGAGCGAAGCCGAGGTGGCCCAGGCTGCGCCAGGATTCGTGGGAGCGGCGGAGCACGAGGGCGGTGACGAGGGCGAAGGCGAGGAGTTTGGCGACGATGACAAAGGCGGATTCGACGACCGGATCGTCGCCCGCCCAGACATAAAGGCCGGTGAGCGTGCCGAGGGAGTAGGCGTGGTCGATCACGGCGGTCACACAGACTTCCGCCACGACCAGCCCAAGCATGAGGGCGAAGGCGGTGAGGAGCGAAAAGCGGGGCGAGGCGTAGATGGTCGGCGGCACGGCGAAAGACAGGCGCAGGTTTGGCGCGGGGCGTCAGGCGCAAATTTTGAAGTGAAAAAAAGGGCGCGGGTCGATGTCGGGAGCGCCGCCGGCGTTTCCTTTTCCCGTCCGAGCCCCGGCCAAGATTCATCGCGAGGGATCTGATGAAAATTATATTCCCTCCGGCTGCGGCTTACGTGGTCGGCGAAGCTGGCGTCGGCCGAGGAGGTGCGGCTGGTACCGCAGCCCCGGTTGAAGCTCGATCCGGTCGCGCGGGCGGCGCAGGCGGTGAAGGACGGGGAGGCGGCGGCGCAGGCGGCGAAGGAGACCCATGAGTTCAAGGAGGCGGGAGCGGCTTCACCGATAGGGAGGAGAAAGGTTGTCGGGCGGGAGCAGGGGACGGGGCCAGGCGAGGCCCCGGAGTGAGAATCCTTTGACGGGGAGGCACGCCGGGGAAGGCCGGGCGGTTGGGACGCGAGGGAGAGGTTTGGGGCGGTGTCGGGACGACCGGAGCGGTCAGTGGCGGAGACCACGGGAGGGAAAATCGGGTTACGCGTCGAACAGTGTGCGACAAAGTGTAGCCCATGAAGACGACGACGGTCCGCGAGCTGAGAAACAACGATGCCCAGGTGATGAGGTGGGTGGGCAAAGGGGAGGAAGTCGAAGTGACACGGCGGGGGAAGGTCGTGGCCAAGGTGGTGCCGGTGAGCGCGGCGCCGATGACGGCCGTGGATTGGGCGCAGCGCGCGGCGCACCATCGGCCGGTAGGGGGCAAGGCGCTGACGGCGAAGGAGAGTGCGGCGGTGTTGGCCGACAGCCAGGGGGGCTGACATGGCGACCGTGGTGGCGGATACGCGTTTCCGTTTCGCGTTGTGCGGGAGCGATGCGCACTCGGCGGCGGCGCGGGCTTGGACGCGGCAGGCGGGGCAGCCGATCACGGTGACGGCGGTGAACCGGGATGAGTTGGGCAAGGCGCAACGTTTCGCGGTGTTTCGGAAAGTGATGGCGCCGGCCGATGCGTGGCAGTCGGTGGCGGCGCTTAAGGCGGATTTGAAATCGGAGTATCTGCACCGGATGCGGTGCGATTTGGAGACGGTGGTGGCGGAGGCGGCGCGATGGTCGGAGCGCTGGACGACAGGGGGCGGGCATCGATCGTTTGACGTGGTGCACGGCGCGACCGCGCGGGTGCTGAAGGCGACGGTGTTTCTGTCGTTCGACCTGAAGCAGCGGAAGCTGGCGGCGGCGGCCGGACTGACGGTGGCGCCGTAGCGAGAGAAGCGTTGCGGGCGAGGCTGGGATCGCCCGCAAGCGGGCTCCTACCTCGGAGCTTCGCTGAGGAGCACGGCTTTCGTGCGGCCGCCGAGGTCGATGGTTTCGACGCGGGTGACGGTGAGGTTCGCGCCCTGCGAGGCGAGCAGGGTGCGGAGGGCGTCGAGGTCGTCGTGGTCTTCGGTGACGACCTGGCCGAAGCGGCGGTAGGTGACGCGGTAGGCGGTCTCGAGGCCTTCGAGACGGCGGAGGGATTCACGGGCGGCGGCGGACGGCGGTTGAAAACCACCGCTCCGTTCGGAGGGGCGTGCGGTGGGTTTGCGCTTGAGGCGAACGTCGGACGGGAGCGGTGGACGCGTGAAGGGGTAGGGCTCGCCGAGGATGGCGGCGGCGGCTGTCTCCAAATCGTGGACGCGCACGAACAGCTCCTCGCGTTGGAGGAGGAGGCCGTTGATTTGGATCTGTTGATCGGCGCGCATCAAAGGTGGGGAGGCGAACTCACCACGAGAGGGAGAAGGCGGGGGAGCTACCCACGGAATACACGGAAGACACGGAAGGAGAAGGGAGGCGGAAGGGAACGGACGTCAGGACTTCGCGGGGACGTCGTCGGTGTCGGACTCGTCGTCTTCGTCGGTGTCGGCGGAGGTGGCGCTGGCGGATTTTTTGGCGGGCTTTTGGTCGAAGCCGGCGACGGGAAGGGGTGGCGCGGGGAAGGGGTAGAGGCCGGCTTCGCCGACGACCGTGTTGATCTGCGTCTCGAGGGTCGCGATTTTTTCGTAGGCGGCCTGGCGCTCGGTGAGGAGGGCGTCGATCTTGATGCGCGCGTCGAGTGCGGCGCGGATCACGTCGGCTTCGGCGCCGAGCACGATGTCGCGGAAGGTGAGGGAGGTGGGTTTTTTGGCCATGGGCGGGAGAAAGGGAAAGGGAGAGGGAAAGGGGACGAGTTACTGCCAGAAGAGGCGTTTGAGTTGGTTAAAAGTGGTGGAGAGTTGATCGGTGCGCGAGGGGGGGGTGGCGCGGGCCGGAGGAGCTGAAAGCTTAGGGGGGAGAGCGGAGAGTTCGCCGGGGGTGAGGGACGCGGGCGCGGAGGGTTTGACTACAGGCGGGGGCGCGCTGCGAGCGGTGGCGGCGCGGGCGGCTTGGGCGACGGACGCGGCTTGGGTGATTTCGGGGGAGGGATCGCTCAGCCGTTCGGCGATGAGATCGTCGGGGGCGCTGGGGTGGCGGAGGGCGGCGAGACGGACGCCGGGGGAGCGGTCGCGGGCGAAATCGTAGAGGTCGGCGCGGCGCCAGGCGTGCGACGCCACGGCGAGGGCGCGGATCGACGGGAGCGGATCGGCGAGGAGGCGGCGGGCGAGGGTGGCGTCGGCGAGCGAGGCGGGTTTTTGCTGGATCGCCCAGTGGCGGCGGAAATCGGGGCTGTGCTCGAGGAGGAACGGGATCAGTTCTTCGTAGAGATCGTCGCGGTAGGCGAGGGCGGTGAGGACGGCGGGGAGGCGCGTGGCGGCGAGGGATTGCACGTGCTCAGGGCTGAGGGCGGGGTTGGTCGCGAGGGCGACGCAGACGGATTCGTCGGCGAGGGCGACGAAGTAGTCGGCGATGTCGGGGGCGAGCGACGGGTTGGCGGCGAGGGCGAGGCGGACGGCGGCGTCTTCGGCTTGGGCGAGCTGACGTTGGAGCGGGGCGGCGAGCGACGGGCGGGCGGCGACCCAGGCGCGTTCGTCGGGTTCGCCGTGGGTGATGCAATGGAGGAGGGCGACGGGGTCGGGCTCGAGCAGATCGCGGGCGATGCGGCGGACGGTGGCGTGCGGGGAGAGGAGGAGCAGGGCGCGAACGGCGGTCGGAAGGGCTGTGCGCGAGGCGAGGGCGAGTTGGACGTCTTCCTCGTCGCTGGCGGCCCAGCCGAGGAGGAGATCGTCGTCGGCGGTGGTGGCGGCGATGGTGTGCGTGCGGACGACGGTGCTGGCGTCGGCGGCGAGAACGAGGGCGACCTGGGCCGGGAGGGCGGCCTGCGAAGCGAGGCGGAGGCGGACGCCGGGGTTGGCGTCGGTCGTCAGCGCGGCGTGGTGCGGGAGGCGGAGGGACGGATTGGAGGCGACGGCGCGGCGGACGGCGACGTCGGGGTCTTGGGCGAGGTTGAGGAGTTCGCGGGCGGCGAGTTGCGGGTGGGTGGCGACGTGGACGCGGACCTCGGGGTTTTCGTGGGCGGCGAAGGTGGAGAGGAGGTGCGGAGGGGTGCGGGGGTTGGTGGCGAGATAGGGGAAGACCTCGGGGTCTTGGGCGGTCTGCGCGAGGGTTTCGAGGAGATGGCTGGGGGAAAGCGGATACGCGGCGACGAATTGCTGCGCGGCGGACGGCTCGGTGAGTTCGGCGAGCTCCTGGAGGAGGCGGGAGGAGAGCGGAGGCTTGCGGAGGGCGACGGCGGTCTTGCGCACGCCGTCGCGACGGATGCGTTCGAGGAGGGCGGAGGAAGTGAGGGCGGCGTCGGACAAGGAGGGGAGCGGAGAGCTGGGAGCTGGGAATTGAGAGCTGGGAGTTCGGAAGAGACGCGAGCGAGCTCGCGGCCTACGCGGAAAGTCGGGGCAGCTCGCGGATTAGGTGGCGGTGGAGGCGATGTGGAGGTCGCCGGGTTGGACGTAGATTTCGCGCGGGTTGTTGCCGACCTGGGGGCCGATGTAGCGGCGTTGTTCCATTTCCTCCATGAGCGAGGCGGCGCGGTTGTAGCCGATTTTGAGCCGGCGCTGGAGATAGCTCGTGCTGGCGCGGCCGTTGGCGGAGATGGCTTCGAGGGCCTCTTTGATGAGGGGGTCGGCGCCGGCGTGGAGCGTGGGATCGTCGGGGTTGAGCGAGCCGGGGATATCCTCGGGCCGGAGTTCGACGCGGTAGCGCGGGGCGAGTTGGGCTTTGAGCGAGCCCACGATTTTTTCGATTTCGCCGTCGTCGACAAAGGGGGCCTGGAGACGTTGCAGGCGGCCGAGGCCGGGGGGGCTGAAGAGCATGTCACCGCGGCCCTGGAGGGCCTCGGCGCCCTTGCCGTCGAGAACGGTGCGAGAGTCGATTTGCGAGGCGACCTGAAAGGCGATGCGCGTGGGGTAGTTGGCCTTGATGATGCCGGTGATGACGTTGACGGAAGGGCGCTGGGTCGCGAGGACGGTATGGATGCCGACGGCGCGGGACATTTGGGCGAGACGGGCGATGGGCGTCTCGACGTCCTGGGCGGCGGTCATCATGAGGTCGGCGAGTTCGTCGATGACGAGGACGATGTAGGGGAGCTTAGGGAAGCCCTCGGCGACGGCCTTGGCGTTGTAGCCGGCGAGGTTACGGACGGATTTTTCGGCGAGGACCGAGTAGCGGCGTTCCATCTCGCGGACGAGCCACTTGAGGGCTTGGACGGCCTGCTTGGGCTCGGTGACGACGGGGTGGATGAGGTGGGGGAGGTCGCGGTAGATGGCGAACTCGACGATCTTGGGG
>JBIKOK010000025.1:0-50510 GCA_044358025.1 Opitutaceae bacterium | reverse complement strand
ACGTGATCGGCTTTCCGGTCACCACGGTCCGCTGGAGTTTCCGCGCCACTGCGATCGAGCGCGGACTAAAGTCCACCGCCACAATCTCCGCCGTCGGCCAGCGTCGCCGCAAAATGAACGCCTCGACTCCCGTGGCGCACCCCGCGACGAGCACCCGCTTTGGCGCGGCGTGCCCGGGCCGGCCGACCGCCTGCATCCAGCGCGACGCCGGTAACGACGTGTCCTTCTCAACGAGGAGGTTGATCTCCGTCCTCGGGTAAGGGCGTCGCTCATAATTCTTCTTGGTGCGTTCTTCCGATGTCATCCGCGAGTGATCGGGCATCCGTCACCCCGGGTCAACGACGCCCGCGCCCCTTGGGGCCCGCGACCGCCGCGCCCCCTCCGCCTTCCGGTGATGATCCACCCCGCGGCAGCTGCGCGCACACCGCCCGAAGACGAGCGCGGAGAGGAAGGCAAATCCGGCGAAGAAAAAATTCTGAAACGCCGTGACGCCCAACCCCGTCGACCCGATGGAACCCGTGACGGCGTTGTGCTTCACCCCCGCATTCACGACCGGCACCGCCCGGTTGCCGATCGTCACCCACAGGTTGCCCATCGTCACCGACCGCGGCCAGAAACTCATCCGCAGGCCCTTCATCGCCTGCGGCGCCTGGCTGTCGGCAAACTTCCGGCCGGTCGCCGACACCAGCACCTCGCCCAACGTCAGCAGCGCAGAGGGCAGCACCTGCCCCGCGATCGAGAACGCGTGCCCGCCGTCGAGCACCACCTGTATCGCGCCGAGCACCACCTGTATCGCGCCGATCACCACCCTCGACACCGCCTCGGACGTGTCCTGCCGAAGCCACTGCTCCACCGCCGCCCGCACCGCGGTCACCGGGGCGTTGTTCAGCTTGAACCCGCGTTCGACCGGTTGCGCCGCGGAAAAAATATACGCCGGCACACGCGCGGTCGCCGACGCGTTGCTGCTCGCACAAAAACCCCGCCGTCCACAGATGGTCGGCCGCATGGGCCCAGCCAGGGCGCATCACGAACCCGATCCGCCGATACCGAGCCGCCATGACCTTCTGCATCGCGTGGCGCACGCTGTCGCACGGGGTGTTCGTGATGTTGTGTCGCACCGGCTGGTGCGGACAACCGCCGGGATCAATTTTCCACGATGGTTCGGCGAGAGCGAGGGGATGAAACACATGGACACTCGCGAACACGGGCAGCCGTGCCGAACGAGCGCTTTGCAGGGTCTGGGAGAAATTCGAGGGGTGAGAAAAAACGCGTGGACCGTCCGCGAGCTGGGTCTCTCGCAGGCCGTTTTGCGTCGCTCCGGGTAGTCCAAAAATATTGTGCGTCTCTCTGGCGTGCGAGGAAGCCGAACCTCCTCCGCCTCTCGCGGTGCCGAAACGGACGTGATCGCGTCCGGCCCCTCGCGGGGCGCGCAACCTCGTCGGACGCGCGGCTGGAAAAAATCCAGTAATTCGGTTGAGGCAAAGGCAGGCCCGTGCTTTGCTTCACTCTAATCGAGCCATATTCGCCATGACCACCACCGCCCCCTCCTCCGACGCCAAAGCCCCGCCAGTCGACCCGACCGCGTGGAAGGGAAGCGTGCTCAAGTATCAGGAGCCCTCCCTCTGGCGGGCGATTTGGCAGGTGACCAACACGCTTGGGCTCTACATGGTGCTCTGGTATCTCGCTTACCGCAGTCTGGAGATTTCCTATTGGCTGACCGTGCCCATCGCGATCCTCGCCGGCGGCGTTCTCGTGCGGGTGTTCATAATCTTCCACGACTGCGGCCACGGTTCGTTTTTCAAATCCCGGCTCGCGAACGATATCTTCGGGTTCATCACCGGCATCCTGACCTTCACCCCCTATTATCACTGGCGATGGGAGCACGCCATCCATCACGCCAGCGCGGGCAACCTCGACAAACGCGGCACCGGCGACATCTGGACGCTGACGGTGCAGGAGTATATCGAGTCCTCGCGTTGGCGCCGGTTCGCCTACCGGCTGGCCCGCAATCCCGTCGTGCTGTTCCTGATCGCCCCGCTCTTTCTCTTCGTCGTGCACCAGCGGTTCCCGACACGCGGCGCCAACGCCCGCGAACGTCACTCCGTGCACCTGATGAACCTCGCCATCGTCTCCCTCGCGGCGGCGCTGTGCCTCGCGTTCGGTTTCAAGGCCTACCTGCTGATCCAGCTGATCGCGATCGCCGTCGCGGGTTCCGCCGGAGTCTGGATGTTCTACGTCCAGCACCAGTTCGAAGACGTGCAGTGGGAACGGGCCGAAGAGTGGGACTTCACCGCCGCGGCCCTGGAAGGCAGCTCGTTCTACAAACTGCCCCGCGTGCTCCAGTGGTTCACCGGCAACATCGGATTCCACCATATCCATCATCTGAGTTCCCGCATTCCCAACTACAACCTGGAGCGGTGCCACCGCGAATTGAAGGAGGCCCAGGACGTCAAGCCGATCACGTTTTTGCCGAGCTTGAAGTCGCTCTTCCTCCATCTGTGGGACGAGGAGAGCAAACGCCTCGTGGGCTTCCGCGAGATGCGCGCGCGCCGCAAAGCCCAACGGCAGCAGTCCGCCGGCCACCCGCACGCGTAGGCGACCGCACCCGCGTCGTCGCCGCGCCCCGGCGCGCGATTGCGCTCTGATCCCCCGCGCCTTTCCGGTCGCCTCACCGGCCGCGCAGGAAACGCGCCTCCGCCCGCAGCCCCTCAAGTTCCTCGATCAGCCCCGCCACCATGCGGAGGCCGTGCAGATTCACGCCGTAGTCCGCGCGCAGCCGTTCGATGCGCCGCAGCGTCCGGATCGTCTCATCGTCGAACCACCACCCCTCCGTCTCCGGCGGAGCCAGCGGCGAGATCAGCCCGTGCCGGCAATACACCGCGATCAGAAAGCGCGGCGTCTGCGTCAGGTGCGCCACCGCCTCGATCGAATAGGCAACCTGGCCCGGGGGCTCGAACAACTGCAGCGCGGTCAGGGCGCGTGGATGGGTATTATTCATGATGACCTCCTAATTGGACTGGGCTTCGCCGTGCGGCCGTTCGTTTCCGTTCCCGCGCGTCGACCGCGCCGCCTCCCGGAGCTTTTCCCAGGCGGCCCGTTCCGTGGCGGTGGGGTGGTGCGGCACGTCGATGCCCACGACGACATACAGGTCACCCCGGCCGCCGCTCCGGCCCTTCGGCAGGCCGAGTCCCCGCACCCGCAGGTGCCGGCCGGCCTGTGTGCCCGGCAGGATCCGCACTCTGACCGGACCGTCCAGCGACGACACCACCACGGAGGCGCCGAGAACCGCGTCCCACGGCGCGAGTTCAACCTCCTGATACAGGTCCGCTCCCCGCACCCGCAAATCCGGATGCGCGGCATACTTCACCCGCAAATAGAGATCGCCCGCCGCTCCGCCGTCCGTCCCCGGCTCGCCTTTACCCGGCACGCGGATCCGCCGTCCTTCCTCCGCCCCGGGCGGGATCCGCACGCTGAACGCGTGCGTCTCGCTTTGCCCCGTCTGCGGATCGCGCGTCCGGAGCGAAATCGGCCGGACCGTTCCGTGCATCACCTCGGCGAGCGTCACCAGGATGTCGCCTTCGACATCGAGCCCGCGGTGCGGGCCGGTGCGCGCGCCGGGCGTGGACGCGAAGGGCGCGGCGCCGGCCGCAAAGCCCGCCCCGCCGAAAAATTGCTCGAAAAAATCGCTGAAGCCCGTCCCGCTGAAATGGAATTCGTGGCCCCTTCCCGCGTTGGCGAAATCGGCCCCGCCGAAACCGCGCGACCATTCGCCCGCCGCCGCCCCGGCCCCCTCCTCCGCCCAGCGCATGCCCAGCTCGTCATATTTCTTCCGCTTGGTCGGATCGCCCAGCACCTCGTTCGCCTCGTTGATCTCCTTGAATTTCTCCTCCGCCGCCAGCTTGTCCTTCGCCACATCGGGGTGATAGCGGCGGGCCAGTTTCCGAAACGCCTGCTTGATCTCGTCGTCCGTCGCTTCGCGCGACACGTCGAGGCTCGCATAATAGTCTTTGAATTCCGTCGCCATGGCCGGGACGGCCCGCCTGTCGGGCCTGAGCGCAGACTACGCCCCTCTTCCGCCCCCGACTGGGCGTCGCTTGGCTTTCTTGCGTCGAATCTTGCCCTCGGTGCGGGCGCCCCCTGTGGACGCGGTGGCCGGCGGCGTCAGGCCGGCGCCCGTGGTTCGCGGCGATCCCACCGCCAACTCACGATTTCGGGCTCCTCGCGCGAGGGCGACGGGGTCGGCCCGGCCGGATAACCGACGACCAGCGGAAACACCGCGGCGTAGTGCTCGGGCACGCCCAGCTCGCGCTTGATCTCCCACCGATCGAGCCACGGCCGCGCGAATCCGATCGGACAGGTGCCCAAGCCCATTCCGTGGGCGGCCAACATCAGGTTTTCCGCCGCCAGGCAGCAGTCTTCGTTCGGGTGCAGCCGCCCGGCCTTGGCATAGATCACGATCAGGGTGTCCGCCCCATGGAAGAGGTCATAAGCGGGATCTTCGTAGAGTTCGCTCCGGGAGTGGAGTTCCATCAGGGTCGGATAGGTCGCGACCAAATATTCCTTCGCCCGCTCCGAAAAGCCCCGCAGCCGTTCGTGCCCGTGAAATACCCCGAAGGCCCACGGCTGTTGGTTCATCGCGCTGGGCGCCTGCACGGCCGCCACGAGGAGTTTTTCGACCGTTTCCGGCTCCGGTTCGCGGTCGCTGTAGCGCCGCACGGCCCGCCGATGAAAAATCGCGTCCGCGATGCCGCCCTCGGTCTGCCAGGTCTCGCTCATGCTTCCTTCGCCTCCATTCCGCTCGTGTATCGTCCGAACCGCGCCGCCGAATTGCACCGGGCCCGGTGGAGCAGCGCGTGCTGCGCCGCCGCGGCGTGGCCGGCCTGGCCCGCCCAGGCCTTGAGCGCCGGCGCCTGCAGCGCCCGACCAAACGAGAAACTCAGTTCCCACGGCGAAGGACCGACCCGGTTCAACGCGTCCAGATGCTCCGTCGCATGCACGTCGCTTTGTCCCCCCGAGAGAAAGACAATGCCCGGGACCGCCGCCGGCACCGCATGTTGGATACACCGCCACGTCGCCTGCACTTCTTCGTCCAGCGTCGCCGCGCGGGGACAGAGGGTGCCCGCGAGGACCATGTTTACCTTGAGCAAGAGCGCCTCAAGATGCACCCGCTGGACAAACAGTTCGTGGAAGAGCGCGCGCAAGGCGATCTCCGTCACCTCATAGTGCCGGGCCAGAGTGTGCTCGCCGTCCATCAACACCTCGGGTTCGACAATCGGCACCAGCCCTGCCTCCTGGCACAGCGCCGCAAAGCGCGCCAGCACGTGGCAATTTGCGTCCACGCCGGCCCGCGTCGGCCCCTGGGCCCCGATCGTGAAGACCGCGCGCCATTTCGCGAAGCGCGCGCCGAGCCTCGCGTAGTCCGCCAACCGTTCCCGCAGCCCGTCGAGCCCCTCCGTGATTTTTTCCCCGGGGAACCCGGCGAGGGCTTTGACGCCTTTGTCCACCTTGATGCCCGGGATCAGGCCGTGACCGACCAACCCGTCGATCAGGGGCTTTCCGCCCGCGGTCGTTTGTCGGATCGTCTCGTCGAAGAGGATGACGCCGCTCACAAACGCGCCCAGGCCCGGGGTGGTAAACAGCAGCTCGCGATAGGCCCGTCGCGTTTCTTCGGTGCTCGTCACGCCAACGCTCTGCAACCGCTTCTCGATCGTCGGCCCGCTCTCGTCGGCGGCAAGGATGCCCTTGCCCGGTGCCACCAATTCGATGGCGGTGGCTTCCATGGCGGCGGTGTTCATAGAGGGTCCTTTGGGTTACATCATGTCCGGCGGTTCCCGGGAGTCTTTCGGCGTTTTTTCCTCCGGCCATTGGGCGATCATGCATTCCGTGGTCAGCGCAAGCCCGGCGATCGACGCCGCGTTTTGGAGCGCAGTGCGGGTGACTTTGCAGGGGTCAAGCACCCCCATCTCGACGAGATCGCCATATTCGTTGGTCAGAGCATTGAACCCAAAGTTCCCGCTCCCCTCGGCCACGCGGTTGAGCACCACCGACGGATCGGCGCCCGCGTTGGCCACAATCTGCCGGAGCGGTTCCTCCAGAGCACGCAGCACGATCCGGATGCCCGCTTCCTGGTCGGCATTGGCACCGTGCAGCGCGGTCAGTTGGCCGCGCGCCCGCAGCAACGCGACGCCCCCGCCCGGCAAGACGCCCTCTTCGACCGCGGCGTGCGTGGCATGCATCGCGTCCTCCACCCGCGCCTTCTTCTCCTTCATCTCCGTCTCCGTGGCCGCGCCGACCTTCACGACGGCGACGCCGCCCGCGAGTTTGGCGAGGCGTTCCTGCAATTTTTCGCGGTCGTAGTCCGACGTCGTTTCCTCGATTTGCCGGCGGATCTGGTGCACGCGCGCCTGGATCTCCGAGGACTTCCCCCCGCCCTCGACAAGCGTCGTTGTGTCCCGGTCCACCGTGATGCGCTTCGCCCGCCCCAGATCCGCGACGGTGACATTCTCCAATTTGAGGCCGAGATCCTCGGTGAGGCAGCGCCCCCCGGTGAGCACGGCGATATCCTCCAGCATCGCCTTGCGGCGGTCGCCAAACCCCGGCGCCTTCACCGCGCACACGTTGAGCGTCCCGCGGATCTTGTTCACGACGAGGGCGGCGAGGGCTTCGCCCTCCACCTCTTCGGCGATGATCAGCAGGGGCTTGCCGCTTTTCGCGACGATCTGCAGCAGCGGCAGCAAATCCTGCAGGTTCGCGATCCGCTTCTCGTGAATGAGCACGTAGGCCTCTTCCAAAACCACCTCCATGCTCTCCGTATCCGTTATAAAATACGACGAGAGGTAGCCCTTGTCGAATTGCATGCCCTCGACGACCTCCAGCGTGGTCTCGATGGACTTCGCCTCCTCGACCGTGATCGTGCCGTCCTTGCCGACCTGCTCCATCGCCGTCGCAATCACTTCGCCGATGGCCCGGTCGGAATTCGCGGAAATCGTGCCAACCTGCGCGATCTCGGTCCGGCCGCTGCACGGTTTCGCCAGCTTGCGCAGCTCGCCGACGATCGCCTCGACCGCCAGATCGATGCCGCGCTTCAGATCCATCGGATTCATCCCGGCCACGACGCACTTCATCCCTTCCACGACGATGCCCTGCGCGAGCACCGTGGCGGTGGACGTGCCGTCGCCGGCGATGTCCGACGTCTTGGTCGCGACCTCGCGCACGATCTGCGCGCCCATGTTTTCAAAGCGGTCGCGCAACTCGATTTCCTTCGCGACGATCACGCCCGAATTGATGATGGTGGGCGGGCCATACGTGCGCTCGAGCACGACGGTGCGCGCCTTGGGCCCGAGCGTCACGCGAACGGCCTGCGCCAGGGTATTGATCCCCGCGAGCAGTTTCGTGTGCGCGTCCTGGCGGAAAATGATTTGTTTCGCAGACATGGGGGGAGGTGTCGGACATTGCGGTTGCTGAACCCGGCGAAACTACTCCGGCGGCGTCGAACCGCTGCGCGTGCCTTGGCAAATTGATCGCACTATTTGTCCTGCCCCCGCCCCGCCGTTCGCACGCGGCCCCGGGCGTCGCCGGCTCCGGCCGGCCCGGCCCACCGGCGCGCGCGGGCGCGGGCCATCGCCTCCCGCAACCGCAGGGAATCCGCCAGATTTTCCGTCGTGCAAAGCCCGACCACCCGGCCCTCTTCGATCACCGGCAGCGCCCGGAAATCCTCGTCGCAGACCCGACCGATCGCCCGTTCCACGGGTTCCCCGACCGGGCGGCGGCGCATCCACTCCTCCACCCGTCCGGTCGGCCCGAGCTCCGCCAGTCCGGCCAGCAAGTCCTCCCACCGCAGCACGCCGACCGATTCGCCCGCGGCCACAACCGGGAAGTGTTGCTGCCGCGCGGCGACCGTAAAATCGACGGCTCGCTGCAGCGGGTCACCGGGCGACAGCGTGTGAAACTCCGTCACCATCACGTCCTCGACCGGCACGCCGGCGAACACCGCCCTGAGCCGCGCGGCGCACCCCTCCTGCTCCGCGCCGAGCCACACGAACACGGCGAGCAACGCGAGCCACGGGTTGGCGAACAGCCCCAGCACCCCGAGCGCGCCGGCCAGGGCCTTGCCGACCACCACCGCAATTAGCGTCGCGCGGCCGTAGTCGAGCCGGAGCGCGAGCAGCGCCCGCAGCACCCTCCCTCCGTCCAGGGGAAACGCGGGCAGGAGATTGAACGCCGCCATGCCGGCGTTGAGCCACGCCAACCGCACCAGCGGGCTTTCCCCGGGCCACGCCCCGGCGCTTCCCGCCGCAAGGCCGCCCAGCGCGAGCAGGGCAAAAAGTCCGCCCGCGAGCACGAGGTTCACCGCGGGCCCGGCCACGGCGATCCAGAATTCCTGCTGCGGGCGTTCCGGGATGCGATCCAGCCGCGCGATGCCTCCGATCGGCAGCAGCGTGATATCCCGGGTGCGGATACCAAATTTTCGGGCGGCCAACGCGTGGCCCAGTTCGTGCAGCACCACAATGCCGAAGACCCCCAGCGTGTAGACGAGCGCCGCAGCCACGTCGCTCCAGCGCCGGCTCCCGGCATAGTGCATCACCGCGATCCACACCAACAGCAGGGGAAAGGTCGCGTGCATCCGCACCGTGATGCCCGCGAGGCGGCCTATTTTCCAGGAAGCCCGCATGCTCCGTCCTCCTCGCTTCGGCCCCCGCCGTCCGCCTCGGCGCCGGCCCCGCGGAGCCGCCCCGTCCGGATTTGGCGTGTCCTCATGGCCGCAGGGGTGACGGGCGTGGTCTCCGGAGGGGTTCCGCCGCCCGCGGCTTCATTTCCGCGCTACTCCGGGCGCCGGCTGGGCCGGCACGACCACCACCGGACACCCTGCGCGCCGCAACACACCGCGGGCCGTGCCGCCGACGACCAGATCATAGAACGCCGTGTGCCCGTGCGAGCCGAGGACGATGTACAGCGCACCAAGTTCTTTCGCCTGCGCGAGGATGACCGGCACGGGAAAGCCTTGCACGCACACGGTGTCCACCTTCACCCCGCTTTTCCCGAGCGCTTGTTGCAGGCGCAGCAGGTGCCGGCGGGCACCCCGTTCGGCCCGCGCCGTAAACTGCAGCGACTCGTCGACCACCGGACCCGCGTCCGTGACGATGACGGGCGGCAGGACCACGTGCAACAACACGACCCGGGCCTCAAGGCCTCGGGCGAGACGGAGCGCACACTGCATGACCTCACGGCTGACAGCGGAAAAATCGACAGGCGCAAGAATGGTTTTCATGGCGGAGAGGTGGCCTTCGGACGCGGATGTCCGATGACGCCCAACCTAGGTCTTCCCGGTCGGCTGCGCTGCGCAGTCCTTGCCGGATTGTGGGCGCAAATTGGTGCCGCGCGGCGGAAACCGTCGGCGCCTCACTCCGGCCCGGTCACTAGGAGCATGGTCCCCGCAGCCATGGCCGCCCCGAAGCCCACGACAATCCGGCCGAACAACCGCCGCTCCCCGAGAACAGCCACCGCCACCGCCTTGAAAACGAGGTTCGCCATCGCCGCGACCACAATCAACCGCCAACCCGTCGCCGGCCCGATTTCTGCCGTGCCCACCAGATGGGTGACGGACAGCGTGATCGCATCCATGTCGGTCAAACCCGAGATGGCCGCCGCCGCGTAGAGCCCCCGCCGGCCAAAATATTCGTTCGCCGCCGCCACCGCCAGCTGCACCACCGCGTAAAGCACGCCGAACAAAAGCGCCGGTTTCAGCTCGGTCGGGTTACCCTGCTCCGGCGCGACCGCCGGCGTGGGGTCGGCCCGGCGCAAGTTGGCCACCCCGGTCAGCACCAGTACCGCAAACAGGGTCGCCAGCGGCCCCCAGGCCGCCCCGAGGAATCCGGGCGACGTGGCCCCGATCAGAAGCCCGACCCGCACGAAGACCACGGAGGACGCCACCAGAATCACGAACGCGGCCACGTCCGGTTTTGCCCCCGCTTCTTTCGTGCGCCGCGCCACACTCACCGCCGTCGCCGTGCTCGAGATGACCCCGCCGAGCACGCCGTTGGCCCACGCCCCCGCCCGCACGCCCACCCATTTGTAGGCCACGTAACCGCCCAGACTGATGGCCACGATGAGCACCACCATCAGCCAAATCCGGAACGGATTCAGCACCAGAAACGGTCCGAAAGCCCGGTCGGGCAGCACCGGTAAGATGACGAGCGAAATCAGCGCAAACTGCATGATGGCGGTAAAATCCTGGTCGCCGATTCGCGCCGCCAGGGAGTGCATCTGCGGTTTCAAATGCAACAACACGGCGACCATCCCGCTGCTCGCGATCGCCACGGCGGTCGCGCCCTTCATCAGATAGGCGCCCACGGCAAACATCACCAGCAGGGCGACCTCGGTGGTCACCCCGGGCCGCTCCTCGCCTCCGCGCAACAGCGGCAAGTCCCCTCCGAGCATGACGAGCGCGAGCCCGCCAAAGCCCCCGGCGACCACCCAGCCGCCCTGCGTCTCGGCCAACAGCCCGCACAACGCGCCCAGGAGCGTCACGAGGGGAAACGTCCGAAACCCGGCCAGCCGCGCGTCGGTCCGCTGGCGCTGCAGCCCGACCAGCAGCCCCAATCCGACGGCAATCCCCAGTCGGCCGAACAGCTCGATCATGACGCGTCTGGCCTCCGTTTCGGCCCGCTCCCGCGGGACTTGGTTTTCACGGCCGCTTCGCTACCGCCTTGGGCCCGACGCCCCGCCGCGCCCCGTCGCGCCAGCAGGCGGCGCAGGCCCGCCGGCGGAACCGGCAGTTCCGCCGGGACGGTCCGCCGCAGCCGTTTTTCCCGTTCGGCCAGCCACCGCCGGGCCCGCCGCAACCGGATCCGTTCACCCGGCCGGCGCGCCACATAGCGGGCCAGACACCGCGCGAGCACCTGGAGGTCATGAATCTCCCCCGTCAGATGCTGGCGGCGCCGCAGCTGCTCCAGCCAGGCGGCGGTGATCCCGGGCACCCAGACCCGCAGCGCCTCGGCCAGATAGCGCAGTCGCTTGAGGGCCAGTCGCGCGCGATGCGTCTGTGCCGCGGCGCGTTGCGCGTCCCGGTTGGCCGCCCGCGCCGTGGCGAGCGCTGCTTGCACCGTGCGAACCACCGCCGGAGCGGCCGCCGCACCCGCTCCGCTCGCGCCCGCAGCGCCCGCCAGCGCCCGGGCGCGCCGCCGGAGCTTTTTGCCCCCGTACCGCAGCCGGTCCCGCAGGGCGCGAACCGCGCGTTTGACCCCGCGTCGCAACCGCACCCGAAACGGGCGCAGCGCCGGCTCGCCCGCGATTCGCTCCTCCACCTGCTGAAGTTGCACGGCCGTATCGCGGGCCTTCGCCGTGTCGCGCAGACTGCGCCGAAGCGACCGCCGCAGCTTGTCCGTCGCCCCCCCGCCCACCGCGCCGATCAGGTCGGCCAACGCGAGCAGCCGCCGCGTTTCGACCCGGAGCCCGTGCACCGCCCGCGTCGAGCCATGCTCCACGCACCGCCGGCGCAGCACCGCGTGCCGACGCAGCCCCCGTCGCAACGCCGTCACCAGGACCGCGGGCCAGTCCACCGCGGGCAACGCCGCCCGCGCGCGCGCGCGGTCAGGGGTTTTCATACCAGTCGCGCCGCGTCAGCGGCAGATGCGCCCGCCCCTCGTCGTCCGGCTTCACGAGCAGCGTCTGGTAGACGGCCATCCGCCCGCGCTCAAAACCGCGCGCACACCCGGCCATGTAGAGGCGCCAGATCCGATAGGTCGGTTCGTCGACAAATGCGCGCGCCGCTTCGTGCGCCGCCTCCAGCCGGCGGACCCAGTGCCGCAGCGTGAGCGTGTAGTGCTCGCGCAGATTCTCGACGTCGCGCACCTCGAATCCCGCCGACTCCGCCGCCGCCAGTACAGACGGGATCGTCGGCAGATCGGAATCGGGGAAAACGTATTCCTGGATAAACGTGGAGCCGCCGGTCGGCCGGGCCCGCACATCGTCGCCGATCGCGTGGTTCAAAAACACTCCGCCCGGCCGGAGCAGCCCAAACGCTTTCCGAAAATAGTCCGGCAAATTCTCCGCCCCCACATGCTCCGCCATCCCCACACTGACGATCGCATCGTAGCGTTCACCGTCTTCCAGATCGCGATAGTCCTGCAACGCGATCGTCACGTCCGTGGGCAGGCACGCCTGGCGCACGCGGGAAGCGGCCAGCTCCGCCTGGCGCTCGCTCAGCGTGATGCCGTAGACGTGCACGCCGCGGGTCTGCGCGGCGTGGATCGCCAAACCGCCCCAGCCGCAGCCGATGTCGAGCAGCCGCCCCCCGGGTTGGAGCCGGAGCTTGCGGCACAGATGCCGGAGCTTCCCCGTCTGCGCCGTCTCCAGATCGTCCGCCTCGTGCTCAAAATACGCACAGGAATAGAGCATCTTCGAATCGAGCCAGAGGGCATAGAACTCGTTCGAGACATCGTAGTGAAACCTCACCGCCTGGCGGTCCCGCGTGCGCGAATGGCGCCGCTCGCCGGGGGCGCTGCCGCTCCACGCCCGTTCGCGGACGCCGACGTGGATTCGGCGACGCAGCACAAAAAGCCGCAGGACGGCGGCGAGCCAATTTTTCTTGCCCGGTTCCGTCAGCGCATCCGCCAATCCGCAGGCGGCCTCGATGTCGCCCTCGATGTCGAAGTCGTCGCGCAGATAAGCCTCCGCCAATCCCTGCTCGGTGCCCGCGGCCAGCATCTCGGGCAGGGCGTCCGGGTGCTTGAGCACGATGGTCGCCGCGCGGCGCTCCGCGCCGGGCCAGCGGGACCCGTCCCAGAGGCGAAACGCGAGGTGGTCGAGCGCCGCCGGCGGAAAACATTCCTCCAGCAAGTGCACGGTGCGCTCGATCTCGGGTGCGGTCGTGGTGGTGGTCATGGTCTGCCTCCCTCTCGGTTGTGCGGGTCGAACTGCGGGCTCCGTTGCGTTGCTCAGCTTCGCATATTCTACAGCGGCGCCTCCGCAGCGATTGCCCGATCGTGGGCATTTTTTGTCGCGGGCCGGCCGGCCTCGGCTCCCTCATCCCGCGCCGCCTGCCCCCTGGCCGGGGGCACCGCACCGCCCGGCCCCACCGGGGCGCCGGCGCGCAGGAGATTGATCGCCGCGATCCACCGCCTCTCGCCCGGCCGCACCGTCAGCCTGAATCCAAGATTCTCACACAGGCGTCGCATCCCGGCATTCTCGTCCGGCACCATCGCGGCCAGCCGGGTTACGCCCTCCGCCCGTCCGACCGCCAGCAGCTTCCCGAGGAGTACGGTGCCCAGCCCGCGGCGTTGCCACCGGTCGGCCACAGCCACGGCAAACTCCGCCGTGTCCCGCCCGTGCACCCGGCCCAGCCGGGCCACCCCCAGAATCTCCGCCTCCGCGGCCCCGGGCTCGCGATGGACCGCGACCAACCGGATCTCCCGCGCGTAGTCGATGAAACACAGGCGCGCGAGGCCCTCATGGCTCCTCCCCGGCTCCGACGCCAAGACCCCGTGGAACCGCCCCAACATCGGTTCATCCTCCGGCCGGATCGGTCGCACCACGAGCGGAGTGCCGTCGGCCAGAAGGCACGGGGCCGTGTAGTTTTTCGGATACGGGCGGATCGCGAGCGCGGGCAGCCCGTCCTCGGCGGTACCGGGCGCGTGCAGGATCACCCGCGCGTCGAGCGCCACAATCCGGTCCGCCGAAACAAAGAGCGGATTGACGTCGATTTCTTTGATCTCGCGCTCCTCCGCCACGAGTTCGCTGAAACGCACCAGCACCTGCTCCAGCCCGGCCAGATCGGCGGCCGGCCGGCCGGCGGTGCCCTCCAGCGCCGCAAAGATCCGGGTCTGCTCCATCAACCGCCGCGCCAGGGTCGAAGTGAGCGGCGGAAGGCCGATCACGTGATCGTGCCGAGCTTCCACCCACCGCCCGCCGGCGCCGAACAACAGCACCGGGCCGAACTGCGGATCCACGCTGCTCCCCAAAATCAGTTCGTGCCCTTCGGCGCAGATCATTTGTTCCACCGTCACGCCCCGGAAATGGTGCGCCCCCACCCGCTCCGTGACCGCGCGCCGAATGCCGCGCCACGCGTCCGCGACCCCGGTGGCATCCCGGATATTCAAGCGCACGCCGCCGACGTCGGCCTTGTGCGTGATCGTCTCCGAGTAGATTTTGACCACCACCGGGAAGCCGATCGCCGTCGCGACGGCCACCGCCTCGTCCACCGTGGCCGCCCGGAACGTCTCGACCGCCGGAATTCCGTAGAGTCCAAGGATCGCCTTCGATTCCAGCTCGGTCAGGGTGACCCGGCCGGATTGGCGGGCCGCCCCGATGATCCGCTCGGCACTCCCGTGCGGCGTCGCGCGTTCACGCAACGTGGGCGTTTCGTAGAGTGCCGCCAAATTCGCCCGATAGCGCCACATCGCGTTGAACGCCTGCACCGCGCGGTCCGGAAACGCGAAGGTCGGGATGCCGGCGGCGTTCAAGACCGCTTCCCCCGCCTCGACCGCCGCCCCGCCCATCCAACTCGCGAGCAGCGGTTTTCCCCCGAAGCGTCCGGCCAACCCCGCCACCGTCGCCGCCGTCGCCCGCGCATCCGTCATCGCCTGCGGGGTCAGGATGACCAGCACGGCGTCCGTCGTCGGGTCGTTCGCCACCAACTCAACCGCCTGCCCAAAGCGTCGCGCATCCGCGTCGCCCAAAATATCCACGGGATCGGCCCGGCTCCAATGCGCCGGCAGCACACCGCCCAGGGCGGCCAGAGTCTGCGCCGTGAGCGGCGCGACCTCGCCGCCGCCGGCCACCAACCGGTCCACCGCCAGGGCGGCCGGTCCGCCGGCATTCGTGATAATCCCGAGCCGCGGTCCCCGCGGCCGCGGCTGCTTGCCGAAGACTTCGGCCAGGTCGAAAAGTTCTTCGATCGAGTCGACCCGCAGCACGCCGGCGCGACGAAACGCCGCGTCCACCACCGCGTCGCTGCCCGTCAGTGCGCCGGTGTGCGAGGCCGCCGCCTTGGCCGCCGCCGCCGAACGGCCCGCCTTCACCACGATGATCGGCTTGGTCAGCGCCACCTCCCGCGCCGCGGAAAGAAACGACCGCGCCTCCCCGATCGACTCCATGTAGAGCAAAAGGCTGCGCGTGTGCGGATCGGCGCCGAAGTGGGTGATGAGTTCGCCCCAGCCGACATCCGCCATCGCGCCGACCGAGACCATCGCGCTGAAGCCCACGTTGTCGCGCAGGCTCCAATCCAACACCGCCGTGCACAGCGCCCCGCTCTGGCTGACGAACGCGACGTCGCCCGGCCGTGCCATCGCCGCCGCGAAGGTGGCGTTCAATCCGTGATGCGGCGCCATCAGCCCGAGACAGTTCGGCCCGATGATGCGCACGCCGCCCTGCTGCGCCGCCTGCACCACCCGGTTCTCCAACTCCGCGCCCGCGGGACCACATTCCTTGAATCCCGCCGACAGGACAATCGCCGCCCTGACCCCCGCCGCGCCGCACTCGCGCACCAGTTCCGGCACCAGCCGGGCCGGCGCGGCGATCAGCGCCAAGTCCGCTTTG
The DNA here is from genome assembly GCA_044358025.1 of Opitutaceae bacterium. Classification (GTDB taxonomy): domain Bacteria; phylum Verrucomicrobiota; class Verrucomicrobiia; order Opitutales; family Opitutaceae; genus GAS368. Next base: position 34,976 of record JBIKOK010000025.1, on the reverse strand, counting down.
GCAGGCAGGTCGGCGACGCGGGCGAACGTCGCGACCCCGAACACGTCGGCCCGGTGGGGATTGACCGGAAAGACGGGGCCGCCAAATCCACGAAGATTTCCCCAAAGGGCCCGGCCGACACTGGCCTCACGCTCGCTGGCGCCGATCACGGCCACGCTTCGCGGCGCGAAGAAACGGCGGAGCGGAAGTTGCCGCATCGCTCGGAGTGCCGCCGCGTTTTGATCGGAAGGCAACGCGTTCATGGCTTGCCTTTCAACTGCCACCGCTGACGAGCCGCCACAGGCTGTCGAACGCGGCCATTCCGCCGAACGCGACGAGCGAGAAGAACCCGACGGAGAGCGCGAACGACGCGCAACCCGCGAAAAAGAACAGCCCGTCCCGACCGAGCGCCCCTGCCGCCAAAAACAGGACGGTCCACGCCGGGAGCGAATTGCTGAACGGCAGCGGGAGCGGCAGCATCAGCATCAGACCGGACAGCGCGATCAGGAAACCGGCGATGCGGCCAAACACGGCGTGGTTCGGCACAAAACCGAACCGCGGCCGCAGGAAATATTCGATCCCGCGCATGATCTGGCTCGTGGCGCCCAGCAGCTTCGCCAGCGCGTGCCCCGGAAGCTCCCGGCGCAGCCATCGTTCCGGCAGCCACGGTTTCTTGTCCAGCGCCAGCCGCGTGCCGAGCAAGGTCACCGCCAGCCCGAACGGCAGGGAAAAACCCGGCAGCGGAATCGGCCCGACAAACGGCAGTGTGATCAGGATCAACCCCAGGTGGTAGCCGCGCCCCTGCGTCGCCTCCAGCAACGCCCCGACGCTCACCGGCCGGTCGTCGAACCGCCGCATCAGCTCGCGCAACTCCGCGGAAAAAACCGGCGGCCGCCCGTCCCCGCCGACGGGGGGCGGGCCGGCGGGCGGTGGAGAGGACGGCGCGGAATTCATGGTGCGTCACGGTGTGGGAGCCACCGGCGCCGGCGTTCGGTTACGGCCCAGGTATTTTTCCACCTCCACGAGCACGAACACGGCGGCGGCGATGCCGGCGATGCGCAGCCACGCTTCGCCGTCGATCGGGGCACTGTGGAAGATGCGGTTCATGGCCGGCGCGTAGGTGAAAACCCACTGCGCCCCGAGCATGGCGAACGCCCCCGCGAAGGCCCAGGGGTTCGCGAAAAAGCCGACGGAAAAACAGGGCTGCGCGAGCGCCCGGCAGTTGAAGAGATAAACGATTTCAACCATCACGATCACGTTGACAACCGTCGTGCGTGCGGCGGCAAGGCTCCCGCCGGGCCGGCCCATCGCCCACCCGAACAGCCAGAAGGCGCCGGCCAGCATCACGCCCGTCACCCACGCCGTGCGCAGAAGGAGCGCACGCGTGAGCAACGGTTGCCGCGGATCGCGCGGCGGACGCCGCATCACCGCCCCTTCCTTGGGCTCGAAGGCCAGCGGCAGACCGAGCAGCGTGTCGGTCAGATTGATCCACAACAATTGCAGCGCCAGCACCGGCAGCGGCAGCCCCAACACCACCGCGGTGATGAGCAACAGCGCCTCCGCCAAATTGGTCGGAATGATCCACACGATAAACTTGGTGAGGTTGTCAAACACACCGCGCCCTTCCTCCACCGCCGCCTCGATGCTCGCAAAATTGTCGTCGGCCAGCACCATGTCCGCCGCACTCCGCGCCACCTCCGTGCCACCGATCCCCATCGCCACGCCGATGTCGGCCTGCTTCAGCGCCGGCGCGTCGTTCACCCCGTCGCCCGTCATCGCCACCACGTGACCGCGCGACTGGAGCGCCTCCACGAGCCGGATTTTCTGCTCCGGCGTGACCCGCGCAAACACCGTCGTGCGGTCCGCGACCGCCGGCAGATCGTCCGGCGGAATTTTCTCCAGCTCGCGACCCGTCAGGGCCAGGAGCGGGCCGGCCGGCCGGGGCCCTTTGAGCCCCACCTGTTCGGCAATGGCCCGCGCCGTGATCAGGTGGTCGCCCGTGATCATCTTCACCGCAATGCCGGCCTCCTGACAGTGGCGCACGGCCGCCGCCGCCTCCACCCGCGGCGGATCGATCATGCCCTGCAGGCCCAGCAGCGTCAGTCCCCCGTCGACGTGCCCGTGCTCCAGCCGGGCGTGACCGGACGGGACCCGACGCCGGGCCAGGGCCAGCACCCGCAAGCCGCGCCCGGCCATCGCCGCAACGACGCCCCGTACTTCCGCGTGGTCAAGCGGCACCCGCTCCCCCTCCCCGTTCAACGTGTCCGTGCACCGTTCCACCACGCGTTCCGCGGCGCCAACTTTGTAAATCACCCGGTCCGGCCGGGCCTCGTGGAGCGTCGCGCGAAACATGTGCGCCGACTCGAACGGAATGGCGTCGATGCGCGGTGACGCGCGCTGCGTGTCCGCGTGGCCCAGTCCGCCTCTTTCTCCCGCGACCAACAGCGCAATCTCCGTCGGATCGCCCTTCCGGCCGGCCGCGCCCACGCCGTACTGGGGCGCGGCATCGTTGCACAACACCCCGGCGCGCAGGCATTCAGTCAGCGCCGCGTGGCCCGCCACTTCGATGCGGATGCCGTCGAGCAAGATCGCGCCGCCGCCCCCGCCTCCCGGACCCGCCACCGCGTAGATCTTTCCCCCCGCGTAAATTTCCCGGACCGTCATTTCGTTTTGCGTCAACGTGCCCGTCTTGTCCGTGCAGATGACCGTCGTGCTGCCGAGCGTTTCGACGGCGGGCAACTGCCGGATGATCGCGTTTCGCCGCGCCATGCGCGCCACTCCGATCGCCAACACAATGGTCACCGCCGCGGGCAGTCCTTCCGGGATGGCGCCGACGCACAGGGCGACCGCGGCCATGAACATCTGCCCCGCCGGCTCGCCGCGCGTCACCCCGAGCACAAACGTCGCGGCCCCCAGCGCAAGAATGCCCCACAGCAGCCACCGACCGAAGTGCGCGAGTCTTCGGGTCAGCGGGGTCGCGATCTCGGTCGCTTCCGCGATCCGCGACGCAATGCGGCCCGTTTCCGTCCGGTCCCCCGTCGCCCAAACCACCCCCTCGCCCTGGCCGCTCGTGACCAGACTGCCGGCAAAGGCCAGATTCTTCCGGTCGGCCAACAGCGTGTCGCGCCCGAGCGGTTCGGCGTGTTTCGCCACCGGCACCGATTCCCCCGTGAGCGCGGACTCATCCACACCCAATCCCCACACGCGAAACAGACGCAGGTCGGCCCCGATCCGGTCACCCGGCTCGAGCAACACGACATCGCCGGGCACCAGCACCTCCGCCTCCACCCGCCGCACCTCGCCGTCCCGCCGGACCGTCACCCAGGTCGTGATCATCCGTGACAACGCCTCGATCGCGTTCACGGCCTTCGTCTCCTGGAGAAATCCCACGACCGCGTTGGCGAACACCACGCCCAGAATCACCGCCGCGTCCATCCGCTCGCCGAGGAACGCCATGACCGCGGCCGCCCCGAGCAACAACACGACCAGCGGCTGCCGAAACTGCCGGACAAAACGCACCCACGGCGGCGTGCCCGGCCGGGCCGTGATACGGTTGGGCCCGAGCTTGGCCAGCCGGCGTCGCGCCTCCGCCTCGGGGAGCCCCGTCCGCATCTCGACCTCCAGCAACCGCAACACCTCGTCACCGGGCAAGTGATGCCAGTCCGGCCGCGCCGCCTCCTGGGCGGACGTGCGCTCCAGCGGTCCCGCCCGGGGCCAACGCGCCGCGCGCCATCGTGCCCGCCCATCGCGGGGGGGGACCGAAGGTTCGGTGGCGGTGGCCGGCTTCATGGGCACCCCGTGCCTGCGCGCTCATTCCTCCGCCCGCCGGAAGACGAGCAGCGGACGGCGGATCTGTTTGAGGACCGCTTTCGTGACCGAGCCATGGAACGCGCGGGACAACCCGACGCCGTGCGAGGCCACACACACCACATCGGCGGCGAAACGCTCCGCTTCCCGACAGATCGCGAGTGCGACATCGGCGTCCGCGATCACCTCCACCTCGGGCGGCAGCCACCGCTCGCGCGCCTCGTTGGGCACCAACGCCTGCAATTGCGCCGCCAGATCGTCGGCTCCGCCGTCTCCGCCCCGGCGCAATTTCGCCTTCTTGGGCGCGGTCACGTGGATGATCTTCACCAGCCCCCCGCTGCCGCAGACAGTGCAGGCGAACGGGACGGCCGCATTGCCCACCGCGGAAAAATCGGTCGCCACCAGCACCCGTTTGATCACCGGAATGTGCGCCTCGCGCGGATCGAATTGCGCGGTCACCGGCACACAGACCACGTTCATCGCCGCCTGGTGCAGCAGCTCGCGCGACACCGAGGCATGCGCCAGCCGGCCGAGCACGCTGCGCTGGTGCGTCCCCACGGCCACGAGCTGCGCCTTCACCTCCCCGGCGATCTCGACGATGCACGGCGCCGGTTCGCCAAAATAGGGCCGGACCACGATGTCGCTCGCGTCGTCTCCAATCTGGTCGCGGATCTTCCGGCGCAATTCGAGCTCCAGCCGCTCCTGCAACGGCGCGGGATTGACCGGCCGGCCCGGCACAAGCTCCGCGTCCCCGCCCCGCGGCATCCGCCAATTGATGTAGCACGACACCAAATCGCACGGCCCGGCCACACTGAATGCCTTGGCCCACCGCAGAACCACATCGGAGGTCGCGTAGCGGTCCAGGGCGAGCAGCACCTTGAGCCGCTCCTTCGTCCAGTCCCACGTCTCAAACGCCGCCGGATCGCGCACGATCAACGTCGGCACCGGCGAAGCCTCCGCCAGCTGCTCCGCCATGCTGCCGACCGCCCAACGGTCGTGCGTCGGGAGCACGGAGGAGGACATGACCAGCAGCACCGGACGGTGCAGCCGGATGTACTCCACCATGATTTTCACGGGCCGCAGTCCCTCCAGCAACACCGCCTCCACAGCCGTACCCGCCTGGCGCAGGCGGCGGGCCTCGGCCTCCAGCCGCTTCCGCGTCGTATTCAGCGCGCCGATGCTGGTCGCATCGATCACGTGCACGAGGCGCAGGTTCTCCCCGCGCCGGAGGGCCAACTTGCCCGCCACCGTCGCGGCGGCGACCGCGTGCTCCGAAAAATCAGTTGCGCACAAAATGAAGGGTCCGTTCGGGTTCATGGCTGGTTCCTTTCGCTTCCAGGGTTTGTTCGGTGTGCAGAATCGCGCCGGTCGTCTTCAGGACCGTATCCGGATTCAGCGAGATACTGTCGATGCCCTCTTCGACGAGAAACTGGGCGAACTCCGGATAGTCGCTCGGCGCCTGGCCGCAGATGCCGATCTTGCGGCCGCGCGCCCGGCAGGCCGCGATCGCCTGCGCGATCATCGTCTTCACCGCCGCGTTCCGCTCGTCGAAGATCGGCGCGACGATCTCGGAGTCGCGGTCGACCCCGAGAATCAGCTGCGTGAGGTCGTTCGATCCGATGCTGAAGCCGTCAAAGATCTCCGCAAACGCGTCGGCGAGGATCACATTGCTCGGAATCTCGCACATCATGTAGACCTCCAGCCCGTTCACCCCGCGCGTCAGCCCGTGTTGGGCCATTTCGAGCAGCACGCGCCGGCCTTCCTCCACCGTGCGGCAAAACGGGATCATGACCTTGAGATTGGTCAGCCCCATCTCCTCGCGCACCCGCTTCACCGCCCGGCACTCGAGCGCGAAGCCGTCCCGGTAACGCGGATGGTAGTAGCGCGACGCCCCGCGGAAACCGATCATCGGGTTCTCCTCGTGCGGTTCATAGGCCGCACCGCCGATCAGGTTCGCGTACTCGTTGGTCTTGAAGTCGCTCAGCCGGAGTATGACGTCCTTCGGATAAAACGCGGCGGCCAGCGTCGCCGCCCCCTGCGCGAGTTTCTCGACGAAAAACTGCGGCTTGTCGGCATACCCGACCGTGAGGGCCTCGATCTGCCGCTTCACCTCCGGATCCGTCAACGTGGCGTAGTTGAGCAAGGCCAGCGGATGAATCTTGATGAAGGTCGTGATGATGAACTCTTCCCGGGCAAGGCCCACTCCGTCGTTCGGAATGAACGACAGCGCGAAGGCTTCCTCGGGGTTGCCGACATTCATCATCACCTTCGTCCTGGGCCGCCGGAGCGTCTTGAGATTCGTCCGCCGCACCTCGAACGCCAGTTGCCCCTCGTAAACAAACCCCGTGTCCCCTTCCGCACACGACACGGTGACCGCCTGTCCGTCGCGCAACGTGTCCGTCCCCCCTTCGGTCCCGACGATGGCGGGCACGCCCAGTTCGCGGCTGACGATCGCCGCATGGCAGGTGCGCCCGCCCCGGTTGGTGATGATCGCCGCGGCCTTTTTCATGATCGGCTCCCAGTCCGGATCGGTCTTGTCGGTGACCAGGATTTCGCCCTCCTGGAACTGCCCGAGGTGCTGCGCGCTCTTGATCACGCGCACCGTCCCGCTCGCGATCCGGTCGCCGATGCTGCGGCCCGTCACGAGCACCCGGCCGCGGTGCTGGAGCCGGAACGTCTCGATCACGTCGACGTCTTTGCGCGACTGCACCGTTTCGGGCCGGGCCTGAAGAATGAACAGCTCGCCGGTCTCGCCGTCCTTGGCCCACTCGATATCCATCGGCGTCGGTTGCCCGCGCCGGGCCGAATAGTGGTCCTCAATGAGGCAGGCCCAGCGGGCGAGCTGCAAAATTTCCTCGTCGGACACGGCGAACTTCACGCGGTCCCCCGGCGGCACCGGGACGTTCTTCACCATCTTTCCTCCCCCGATGTCGTAAACGAGTTTGAATTCCTTCGTGCCAACGCGCTTCTGGAGAATCGGCCTGAACCCCGTTTTCAGCGTGGGTTTGAAGACGCAATACTCATCGGGATTCACCGTGCCCTGGACGACGTTCTCGCCCAGACCGTAGGCGGCATTGATCAGCACGGCATCGCGAAAACCGGTTTCGGTATCGATGGTGAAGATCACCCCCGACGACGCGAGGTCGGAGCGCACCATGTGCTGCACGCCGACCGACAGCGCGATTTTGAAATGATCGAACCCCTTGTCCACCCGGTAGGAAATCGCGCGGTCCTTGAACAGCGACGCGAAGCAGCGCTTGCAGGCGTCGAGCAGCGCGTAGTGCCCGTGTACGTTGAGATACGACTCCTGTTGGCCCGCAAAGCTCGCGTCGGGGAGATCCTCGGCCGTCGCACTGCTGCGCACCGCCACGTGCGCCGGATGGAGCAGGTTGCCGGCGCTGAGCACGTCGTAGGCCGCGACAATCTCCGCGGCCAGCTCCGGCGGCAGCTCCGTCGCCAAAATCGCCTGGCGGATCTGGCTGCCGCGCCACCGCAGGTTCTCGATGTCGCGGGTGTCCAGATCGCGCAGGAGCCCGCGAATTTTTTCATCGAGTCCCGTCGACGACAGGAACAACCGGTAGGCTTCGGCCGTGGTCGCAAAACCATCCGGCACGCGCACGCCCTTGGCCGTCAGTTCCCGATACATTTCCCCGAGGGAGGCGTTTTTCCCGCCGACCAGCGGAAGGTCGTCGATGCCGATTTCGGAAAACCATTTGATGGACGGTTTCATGAGCAGCGTGCGTTGATTTTGATGACTCGGATCCCGGCGAACCTTTTCACCCGCCTGCGGGTGGCGTCGTCCGCCCGGCGGACATTTTCCCCAACAACAGTGGCGCCTTCGCCCCACCGGCAAAATTCAGAAGCCGGCCGCCGTCTGCGTGCCGCGGTGGCGGCGCAGGCGGCGGAGCGCCAAGAGTGCGCGGACCACCGGAGGCGCCCAGCGTAACCATCCGCGGATCATTTTCGGCGGGCGAAACAACGCGGGCAGCGCCACCGCGCCCAGCGGCCAGACCGCGCCTTTGGCCAACGGTGCGAACCGGCGCCAGAGGCCGAGCCCCGCATCGAGCCAGACCAGCGGCTGCGTCGCGACCGCGAGCGCCTCGGCGCTCTCGCGGCGGCGGCCCGCGATGCTTTGCCGCAAAGCGGCCTTGGCCCGCGCCAGCTCCGTCAATTCGGCTTGGGGATACATGCCCGGTCCTCCCTGAGTTCTTCGATCGTCGCGGCAAACGGGCGCGGCTGGCGCGCCAGGTAGCGGCGAAACGCGAGAACGATCGCCACCGCGGCGCCCGCGTAGACCACCGTCAAACCGACGAGGACGGCGAGCCGCGCGGTGTCCCAGAAAAGGTAAACGAGCGTGAGACTCGCAAAGGTGAGCGCCATCGCGCTCGCGAACATGGCCGCACTGATCCAGCAAAACGTCTGGATCAGGCGGAATTTCTCCTCCTGCAACTCGACCGAGACCAGTTCGACCCGGTCCTGCACGCCGGCGAGCAGACTCTCGCCCAGCACGCGGAAGGAGGCCAAAAAGCCCGGCGGGGATTCGGGGGAGCGCATGGCGGACGCGGCTTACCTGCTGCGACGCCCGATGAGCACGCCGACGAGCACGCCGACGCCGAGCGTGATCGCGAGCGCTTGGTAGGGATTCTCGCGGATCGCGTGATCGGTGTAGCGGGCGCCGGAAACCACTTTCTTTTTCGCACCATCGTAGAACTCGGTGAGTTTGGCCTGCGCCGCCTCGAACCGTTCGCGCATGGCGGCGACGGCACTTTCGCAATTCCCGTCCTCCGATTGGTGGACGATCTGCTCTGCTTCAATCACGAGCGAGCGAAGCTCGTTCAAGACGTCCTCGGGCGTCTGGGTTGTCCTGTCAGTCTCGGTTTTCATATGACCTCCTTGGTTTTCGTTGTGGGCCGAGGGCGACCGCAGTTGGACTTGGTCGTCTTCGGCGGGTGGCAAATCAGGGGAGCGCGGATTGGGCGGCTCGGTCGTTCAAATAGGCCTCGGCCCGCGGGGGCGCGCTTTGCACTTTCGGGAAAAATTTACGCATAGTTTGGAACGCGCCGGCCGCGCGAAACTCAGGCGGCAAAGCCAAACCGGTAGCGCTCTTCGTCAGGTTTGATGTTGAGGGTCCGGCAAATTAGGCGGGACGCGACTTCGGCGGCGGCGATTTTCACCATGCGGTCAAAATCCCCCTTCGGCAGGTCCGCGCCCTCATGCTTGATCGCATGCAGGCCCATCCCATGCTCCAGCAGGCTCTGCAGGAAATCTTCCAGCGCCACCGGATCGTCGGTAAAATATTGATGGTGCTCGGGCGGCGAGTGCTTTCGGAAGTGGAGACTGTATTCGACGGTATATTTTTTTAACATGGCGAATTCCTCCTTTTGACGGTTGCCGGCAGGCCGGAGAAGCCGGCTTGAGCCTTGAGACACAATACACCCGATCGGGGCGTGCGCTGGTCATCCTTTGTCCTTCTTTGCCCAGTTCTTGGCCACCGCGGCACCGCCCCTGCCGGGGGGCCCGCACCGCCACCGGTGGCCACGAAAAAGGCGCACCGCATAACGCGGGGCGCCCATTCGGATTCGGGAGACGGGATTTTACCTCGGCGTCAGACCGCGAAAAGCTCCTCAGCCTTGAAGAAACGCGCGAGTTCCGCGTTGGCGTTGTCGACGCTGTCCGACGCGTGGACGACGTTTTTCATCATGTCCGTGCCGAAGTCGCCGCGGATCGTGCCTTTCGCGGCTTTGCGCGAATCGGTCGGGCCGAGGAGATCGCGCACGCGCTGGACGATGTTTTCGCCCTGCAACGCGACCATGATCACCGGACGCAACCGCATGAAGTCCTCGATCTCCGGGTAAAACGGCTTGGACGCCACGTGGGCGTAGTGTTCGCGCAGCACCGCGGCGGACAGGTGGGCCATCTTGCAACCGATCACGTCGAAGCCCGCGGCCTCAAAGCGCGCGAGCACGGTGCCCGCGAGGCGTTTTTCCATGCAATCAGGCTTAAAAATAACAAAGGTTTTCTCCATAGGAGGGACCAACCTAGAACTCTCCCGGCGTTTGAAAAGCCTAGAGTTTTCCACCCCCGCGAGCCACGCCTCTCCCGCCGCTCCTTTTCTTCGGCGGCAACATTGAGCGCGGCACCTCCGGCTACCCGTTGACCGTCGCCCCGCCCTTCGTCCAAGCCAACGCCCGGTCGTCGTTCGCCCGCGTCGTTCAGGCCGCTTCGTCGCCGTTGTCCCCAATCTCGCGCATCAGCCGCAGCGCCGTCGCGCGGTCGCCCGCTCCGACCGCCATCCGGGCATCAGGGTTGAGCACCCCCGGCGAGTCCGGCGACCGTTTGGGCAACGCCTCAAATCCCTCCCGCACGTCGCGCCACCCGATGCCCGACCGGGGTGCGTCTCATGCCTCGCCGACGGGCCACCCCGCCCCAGCGACAAACGGTTGATCAACCCCCGGCCCGACGGGGCTAGTCCGCCCGCCCCAAGCCCGACCGCAACGCCGCGGCCAACGTCGGGTGGCGGAAGGCATATCCCGTATCCAACAAACGCACCGGCATTGCGCGCGTGCTCGCCAGCAGCGTCGCGTCCGCCATCTCGCCAAACACCAGCCGCAAAACCGCCGCCGGCACCGGCAACACCGCCGGCCGGTGCAACACGGCGCCCAACGTCGCAGAAAATCCCGCGTTCGTGATCATCTCCGGCGCGACCACATTCATCGGCCCGGCGCACCGCGGTTCGACCAACGCGTGGTAAATCGCCCCCACGGCATCGTCGAGCCCGACCCAACTCATCCACTGCCGGCCGTCGCCGACGCGACCGCCGAGCCCGGCGCGGAACAGCGGCAACAGCTTCGCGAGCGCCCCACCCGTCGGACTCAACACGACGCCGAACCGCAGCAGCGCCGTGCGGATGCCCGCCCGCGCCGCCCCCTCCGCATGCGTCTCCCACACGAGGCAAACCTCCGGCAGGAAACCGAGCCCGATCGCGCTGTCCTCCGTCAATTCCTCGTCGCCGCGACCGCCGTAGAACCCCACGGCCGAGGCGTTCACGAACACCGCCGGCTTCCGCGTCATTTTCGCCAGCGTCGACACCAACGTCTTCGTCGTGTCGATCCGGCTCCGCAAAATCGCCGCCCGCCGCGCCGCGGTCCAGCGCCCCGCTCCGACATTTTCGCCCGCCAGGTTCACCACCGCATCCACCGCGCCGAGCTTCGCGGCGTCGAGTTCGCCCGTCGCCGGATTCCAATAAACGGTATCCGGTTCTTCCGTGCACCGCCGCACCAGCCGCACGACTTCGTGCCCCTGGGTTTCCAACAGCGGCACCAGCGCCCGCCCGACCATGCCCGACGCGCCCGCGATCAAAATCCGGAGCGGTCGCACGGTCCCGTAGCGCGAGGCCAGCTCGACATCCGCCTTCGTGCGTTCCTGTCGCCACGCAAACATCGCCGCGAGTTTGCGCTGCGTAAATTTTCCCGCGACCGCCCGGCCCGGCGCGCCGCCCGGCAGGCGGTAAACAATGTCGTCCGTCAACACACACGCGTCCGGCCCGTCGGCATCGATCCGGTGCAAGTGTTCCCATCGCGCAAACGGCCCCGCCACCTGCACGTCCCGAAACTGCCGCCCCGCGACGTAATCGCGGTGCTCGACGCGCCACTCCGTCCAAAAGGGTCCCACCTTGTTGCGCAGCGTCACCCGCGCGCCGTCCCGCACGCCGCCCGTGGCCGACACGAGCTCGACCCGCTCCCACGGCGGGCACAGCCGCGCCAACGCGCCCGGCCGTTCATGCCACGCAAACACCTCGGCCGCCGGCCGCGCGATCCGCACGCTCCGCCGGAACGTCGCGTCAGCCACGGGCCACCCGCCCCTTCGTCATCCGGCAGGCATCCGAGCAGAATTTCACTTCGCTCCACACGCGCTCCCATTTTTTCCGCCAGGCAAACGGCCGCCCGCACGCCACGCACAGCTTGGTCGGGAGATCGGATTTTTTTCGCATTTTGGGCATGGCCGGAAGGATCAGCCGGAAAACGGCAAAAGTCCACCGGCGGGCGCCGGCGCGCCGCCCTGCGACCTGATTTCCGCCGCCCGCTCCCGGATCGCCGCCCGCGCCGGCCCCGCCAACCGCGCGAGATTTTTCACCTGCAGCGCCATGCGTTGGTTCTTCGCGAGCATCGGCTCGTGCCGCAGCAGAAAATCCCAATACAGCGTCGTAAACGGGCACGCGTCGTCCCCCGTGCTCTTCGCCGGATCGAACCGGCAACCCGCACAATAGTTGCTCATCCGCTCGATGTACTTGCCCGTGGCCGCATACGGTTTCGAGGCCATGATCCCGCCGTCCGCATATTGCGACATGCCCAGCGTATTCGGCAGCTCCACCCATTCGACCGCGTCGACGTAGACCCCCAGATACCATCCATGCACCTGCTTGGGCTCGACCCCCAGCAGCAGCGCATACAGCCCCGTCACCATCAGGCGCTGGATGTGGTGCGCGTATCCGTGCGCCAACGTCTGACCGATCGCCTGGCGCAGGCAGTTCATCTCGCACTGCCCCGTCCAGTAAAACTCCGGCAGTTTCTCCTGCGCCCCGAGCGCATTCAGCTCCGCGTAGCGCGGCATGAAATGCCAGTAGATCCCGCGCACGTATTCGCGCCAGCCGAGGATCTGCCGGATGAATCCTTCCACACTCGCGAGCGGCGCCCGCCCTTCCCGGTAGGCCGCTTCCGCCGCCGCCACCACCGCCCGGGGACTCAGCAGCTTCAGATTCATCGCCGCCGAAATGCGCGCATGATACAGCCACGGCTCCTCCGTCCACATCGCATCCTGAAACTGCCCGAAATCCGCCAGGCGGTGCCTGATGAAATCGTCGAGCGTCGCCCGCGCCGCTTCCGGCGTTACCGGCCACGCAAACGCCTCCAGCGAACCCGGGTGCCGCGCAAACCGCCGCTCCACCAGCGCCAGCACCTCGCGCGTCGTCGCATCCGGCGCCATCAGGCGCGGCGGGCGCAGCCCGGCCGCCGCCGGGCCGCCCTTGCCGAAACTCCCCCGGTTGTCGTGGTCGAAATTCCACTGGCCGCCCTCCGGTTCGCCCGCCGGATCGAGGAGCACGCCGTGCTTCCGTCGGACTTCGCGGTAAAAAAACTCCATCCGCAGCATCTTCCGCCCCTCGGCGTGCGCCGCAAACTCCGCCCGCGTGCAAAAGAAATGCCGGTCGTCCCGCACCGCCAGCGCCACGCCCGCCGCCCGGGCCGCCGCACCCACCGCCTCCTGCACCCGCCACTCGCCCGCCTCCGTCATCACCAGTCCCGCCGGGCGCAGCTCCGCCACGACCCGCGCGACCTCCCCGGCGAGCGTGTGCGTGTTCCCCGCGTCCTCCAATTCCACATACCGCACCGTTCGCCCCAGGCTGCGCTGCGCGTCGCGAAAATGCCGCATGGCCGCCAAAAACACCGCGATCCGCGGCTTGCTGGTCCACACGTGCTCCGATTCCTCCGCCACCTCGGCCATCCAGATCACGTCGCACTGCGGGTCAAAGCCGTCCAAGGCCGACGACGACGCGTCCAGCTGGTCGCCCAGCACCAGCACAACGTGGCGCGTGGCGGGGGCCCGCGGAAGGGTGGATCGGGGCGGCATCGCGGGCGGCTAGTCTTGCACGACGACGTCGCCGCCGCGCAATTGCTTGAACGCCGCGAGCGCGGCCGCTCTCGCCGTCGCATGGTCGACGATGGGTCGCGGATAATTTCCGGTCGGTCCGAGGCGCACGCCCGCCGCCGCCAAGACCGGCAGCGGCGCTTCCCAGGGCGCGTGGATCTGCGCCGCCGGCATCCGGGCCAGCTCCGGCACCCACCGCCGCACGTAATCGCCCTGACCGTCGAACTTCACGCCCTGCAGCACCGGCGCAAACACGCGGAAATACGGCGCCGCATCCGCCCCGCAGCCCGCGCTCCACTGCCAGCCGAGCGTGTTGCTCGCCAGATCCGCGTCCACCAGCGTGTCCCAGAACCACGCCGCGCCGTGCGTCCACGGCAGCCGGAGATGCTTCACCAAAAAGGACGCGACCACCATGCGCACCCGGTTGTGCATCCAGCCCGTCTGCCACAGCTGGCGCATGCCCGCATCGACGATCGGATAACCCGTCTGCCCGCGCTGCCAGGCCCGCAACTTCGCCCCGTCCGCATCCTCCGCCCAAGGAAACTTTTTGAAATCCTCGCGCAACGGCTGCTCCGGCGTGTGCGGAAAGTGAAACAGCAGGTGGTGCGCAAATTCCCGCCAGCCGATCTCGCTCAGAAACACGCGCGCCCCGTTGCTCGGCGGAAACACGCCCGTTTCCTTCGACCGCGCCGCGACCGCCGCCCACACCTGCCGCGGCGAAAGTTCGCCGAAATGCAACCAGGGCGAGAGCTGCGAGGTCCCGTCCCGGTCCGGCAAATTCCGCGTCTCGTCATACGCGTCCATCGCCCGTGCCGCGAACTGCTTCAACCGCTGCGCCGCGCCCGCTTCCCCCGGCTGCCACGCCGCCCCGAAGCCCGCGTCCCACTTCACCCGTGGCAACAGCTCCAGTTCCGCGACGGCCAGCGACCGCGGCCACTGGGCCGGCCCCAAAAGGGTCTTCTCGGTAAATTTCACCGGCGCGGTCACCGGCAACGTCAGGCAATGCCGCCAATAAGGAGTGAACACCTGAAACGGCCCGCCCGCCTTGTTGGCGATCGTGTGCGGTTCGTTGAGCAGCGCGCTGTTGAAACTCCGGGCATCCAGACCGGCCGCCGTGAACTCCGTCTTCAGGACGGAATCGCGCGCGATCGTCGCCGGCTCATAGCGTCGGTTCCAATAAACCGCACCGGCCCCCGTTTTCCGCACCATCTCCCGCAAGACCTCGGCCGAGTTCCCGCGCGCGATCACCAGCTGCGACCCGCACTCACGCAACGCCGCAGCGAGGGCCCCCAGCGCATGGTGCAGCCACCACCGCCCCGCCCCGCCCATCGGCCAGCGCCCCTCCCCCGCCTCGTCGAGAATGTACAGCGGGACCACCGGACCGCCGCGGACGATCGCAGCCTGGAGGGCCAAATTGTCCTGAAGGCGCAAATCCTGACGAAACCAAACCAATGTGGGCGAAGCGGGCACGCGCAGAGGCAAGCGCACGCCCCGCGCTTTGCAAGTGAGGGATCCGAAAAGCCGCCGCCTCGCCCCGCCTTCGCCCTTACAACGCCTCGCGGTAGAGCGTCTCGTAACCCGCCGCCGCCACTTCCCAGCTGAAGTCGCGGGACATGCCGCGCTGCTGCACCGCCGCATAACGCGCCGGATCCCGATAAAGCACCAGCGCCCGCTCCAGCGCGTCGCGCAGGCTCGCCGCATTCGGTTCGCACATCAGCCCGGTCCCGCTCGCTGGAAATTCATCGGCGTCCGTCACCGTGTCCACCAGCCCGCCGACCCGGCTGACGATCGGCACCGTGCCATAGACCTGCGAATACATCTGGTTCAGCCCGCAGGGCTCGAAGAGCGACGGCATCACAAAGAAATCGCACCCCGCCTCGATCAGATGACTCATGCCCTCGTCGAGTTTCGCCGCGAGCGACACCTTGCCCGGCGCCTCGGCCGCCAGGGCGCGCATCTCCGCCTCCATGCGTTTGTCGCCCGTGCCCAGCACGACGAACCGGCACTCCCGCGTGAGGAAAAAATCCCGGTTCGCCAACACGAGGTCGACGCCCTTTTGCTCGGCGAAACGGCAGATCATGCCGAACACCGGCCCCTTGAAATCCGCGGAAAAACCGCAGCGCTTCATCAGCTCGGCGCGACACGCCGCTTTGCCCGACAGGTCCGCCCGCGAATACCGCGCCGGCAGCAGCGCGTCGACCGTGGGATTCCAAATCGAGGTGTCCACGCCGTTCAACAGCCCGACGATGTCCTCCGCCCGCGTCTGCGCCACGCCGTCGAGGCCGCACCCAAATTCCGGCGTCTGGATTTCCCGCGCATACCGCGGGCTCACCGTCGTCACGCGGTCGGCAAACAAAATCCCGCCCTTCATGTAGTTCACCTGCGAATAATACTCGAGCCCGTCGATGTGATAGAGCTCGTCCGGCAGATTCGTCCGCGCAAACGTCGTCGCCGGAAACAGCCCCTGATAGGCGATGTTGTGGATGGTGAAAACCGTCTTGAGCGCCAGCGTCACGCGGTGGCGCCGCTCCGCCTCCCGCAGCAGCAACGGCAGCAGCGCCGCCTGCCAGTCATGGCAGTGCACGACGTCCGCCTGCACGTCCGCGAGCCGCAGCGTCTCGATCACGCCCTTGCAGAAGAAAACAAACCGGTCCGAGTTGTCCTCGTAGTCGCGCTCGCCGTTGCCGTAGGGCGCGCGCCGGTCGTAGAACTCCTCGCGGCAGATCAGGTAGACCTGGAGATTCTTCCGCGGCGAAAACACCCGCACATCCCCCGAAAGAAACTGGTCGCCCATCTCGATTTTCAACCGGAGCTTCCGCTCCGCGCCCGCCGCATCCGGGTGCTCGATCACCGCGCGGTAGCCCGGCAGGAACACCGACACCTCGTGGGCGTGGTCCGCCAACGCTCCGGCCATCGCCGCCACCGCGTCGGCCAGGCCGCCCGTTTTCATGTAGGGATAGAGCTCACTCGCCACGTGGACGATTTTCATCGCCCGCAGTTAGGCCGGACTCTTTCCTCAGGCCAATCCCAAAGCACGGCCCGCGCGCCTTGACTCGAAAATATCCATGAATCTCCGTGAACGCCTCCTCGCCCACCTGCGCGAGCCCCAGTACAAGCCCGCCAACGAATTTGAGCTCGCCGGTCGCCTCGGTCTGAACAAAAAGCAGCGCGCCCTGCTCGCCCACGAGGTACGTCTCGCCCTCAAGAGCGGCCATTACGTCCGCGCCGGCAACGGGCGCATTGCGCCCACCGGCGCCAAGGCCGAGACCCAGCGCGCCCCGGAAAAACGCCCGGTCTTCACGCCCACCCGCCGCGGCCCCGCCTTCCCCGCCGACGGCCCGTTTCTCCCCCCCCTCGCCTCGGCTCCGGCCCCCCAATCCGCCGGCAAACCGCCCCGCGCTGCCTCCGGCAAACCCGGCCGCGCCCCCGCCCCCAAGCCCACCCGGGTATCTCCCGCCCCCCGGTCCGCGACCCCGTCCCGCGCCCCGGCCTCCCCGCCTCCCGCGGTCGCCGCCCCCACCGAGAAAAACCGCCTGCCCAAACTCGCCAAAGGCGAACTCATCGGGCGCATCCAGTTTCGCGCCGGCGGCTCGGCCTTCGTCGTCCGCGACGCCGTGCTCGACGAAGACGCCCAGCCTGCGCTCCAGGTCTTCCCCGAGGACACCGGCGTCGCCCTCCCCGGCGACCGCGTGCTCGCCCGCGAATATCCCGGCCGCAAGGGCCGCCGCCCCGGCGAAAAGATCGGCGCCATCATCCGCGTCCTCGAGCGCGACCGCGACACCATCGTCGGCAATCTTCGCAAGGGCCGCCGCGACTACGTCGTGCAACCCGACGACCCCCGCTTCAGCTACGAAATCGCCGTCGGCGATCCCGCCAAGAGCGGCCTGTCCCCCGTCCCAAAAGAAGGCGACAAGGTCGTCGTCAAACTCGGCGAGTGGAACCGCCGCTCCGACGCCCTCACCGGCACGCTCACCTCGCGCCTCGGCCGCACCCACGAGCCCCGCGCCGAACTCCTCGGCATTTTCCTCAAACACGGTCTGGCCACGGAATTCCCCGCCGACGTCGAGCGCGAAGCCGCCGCCCTCCCCAACCAGGTGCTCCCCTCCGAGCTGAAAGGCCGCCTCGATTACCGCGAGAAAATCGTCTTCACCATCGACCCCGACGACGCGAAGGACTTCGACGACGCCCTGTCCTACGAGCCGCTCGCCGACGGCGAGGTCCGCGTCGGCATCCACATCGCCGACGTGTCGACCTACGTTCACCCGGGCACCGCGCTCGATCGCGAAGCCCAGCACCGCGGCAACTCCACCTACCTCGTCGGCGTGGTGATTCCGATGCTCCCGGAAAAACTCTCCAACGGCCTCTGCTCCCTCGTCGAGGCGCAGGACCGCCTCTGCAAAGCCGTCTTCCTCACCTTCGCCAAAAACGGCCGCCTCAAAGACACCACCTACGCCAACACCGTCATCCGTAGCCGCAAGCGCCTCACCTACAAACAGGCCTACGCCTTCATGTTTGAGGACGACCTCGCGAAGATCCGCGCCCTCCCGCTCCCCGCCAAGCACCAGACCGGCTCCACCGGCCGCGCCCTCCGCGATCTCACCGACGCCGAACTCCACGACCTCCAGACCTGGTGCCGGGCCCTCTGGAAAATCGCCGCCCGCCTCCGCAAGGACCGCATGGCCCACGGCAGCCTCGACCTCGACATGCCCGAGACAAAGATTTTCGTCGACGAGCAGGGCTACGCCGACCGCCTCGAGAAAATCACGCACGACGAGAGCCACCAGCTCATCGAGGAGTTCATGCTTGCCGCCAACGAAGCCGTCGCCCGCCTCACCCGCACACACCAGCTGCCCTCGCTTTACCGCGTCCACGACGAACCCGATGTCGAGAAACTCGAGGAGTTCCGCGACCTCCTCGGCTCCTTCGACATCCCCGTCGGCGACCTCACGCACCGCGAGGAAATCGTCAAACTCCTCGTCACACTCGCCGCCCACCCGCAGGGCTACACCTTGCGCACGCAGCTCCTGCGCAGCCTCAAAAAAGCCGCCTACCGCGCCGCCCCCGACGGCCACTACGGCCTCGCGAAAAACGACTACACCCACTTCACGTCTCCGATCCGTCGTTACGCCGATCTCGTCGTCCACCGCGTCTTCGACACCTATCTCGAAAAGCACAAGGGCCACGCCATTCCCCCTGCGCGCAACGCCCGCTACGACCTCTCGCGCATCCAGGCCCTCGGCGAACATATCAGCCAGACCGAAATCACGAGCGCCGAGGCCGAGCGCGAGAGCGTCAAAATCAAGCTCCTCGAATTCTTCGAGCGCGAGCTCGACAAGTCCCCGCGCACGAAATTCGCCGCCGTCATCACCGACGTCCGCCCCAACGGCTTCTTCATCGAACTCGTCGAGTCGATGACCTTCGGCTTCATCAGCACCAACGCCCTCACCGACGACCGCTACGTCCCGACGGACGACGGCACCGTGCTGGTCGGCCGCAAGACGAAGAAAAAATTCGCGCTCAACGGCCGCCTCGACGTCGTCGTCGACAAGGTCGACCGCTTCAAGCGCCTGATCGATTTCCGCCCGGCCGCGAGCTAACGGTCCCGGAGTGCGTCCCGTCACTCGCTGTAACCTATGAAACACTACGACTTCGCCCGCCAGTTTCACGCGCTCTTCGAACAGTCCGTCGCCCGCTACTCCTCCGGCCAACGCGGCACCGAGAAGTTTTTCGCCCCGGACGAACTCGCCTTTCTCTCGGCGAACGGCCTCACCGCCCAACACCTCTACGACTACGCCGAGGACCGCAACAACTACGGCGAACCCGACGGCGAGACCGCCCTCGCCATCGAAGCCGTGCGCCGCGACTACTTCCTCAACGTCCAGGGCGGCCTCGCCCTCGCCATCGTCCTCGACGCCGGCACGCTACCGCCCAAAACCGCCGCCGTCCGCGGCCTCGCCTGGCTCCCGCGTCTGATCCCCAAGGCCCGCGCGAAACTCCGCGGCGAACTGCCCGCCGCCCTCATGTTTTGCTGCGGTGGCGACCGTTCTTTTTTTCAACAGCACGACATTTTCCCTGCCGAGTTCCTCTCCCTCGTCTGGCGGCACGGCGACGACGATGCGGCCATCGTCGACTGGGTCGTCCGGCGCAGTTCCGCCCAATAGCCCCCTCGCCCCGTCGCGGATCGGACCGACCGCGAACCGGCCCAAACAATCGCACCGCGGTCATTGACCGCGGATTTGTTTTTCATACCGTCCGCCCCGTCCCCCCCCGCCCCCGTCAATCCGGCGGTCATTTTCCCTCCCATGAGCAAATACACCCTCAACGTTAACGGCCAGTCCCGCACGGTGGACGTGGCTTCCGACACCCCGCTGTTGTGGGTGCTGCGTGACTCCCTCGATCTGGTCGGCACCAAATACGGCTGCGGCGTCGGCCTGTGCGGCGCCTGCACCATCCACCTCAACGGCGTGCCCACCCGCGCCTGCATGACCCCCGTTTCCACCGTCGGCCGCATGAAGGTCACCACCATCGAGGGCCTCGCCGCCGAGTCCGGCAAACTCCACCCCGTGCAACAGGCCTGGTCCGACCTCGACGTCGCCCAATGCGGCTACTGCCAATCCGGCCAAATCATGACCGCCGCCGCACTCCTCAAAGACAACCCGAAGCCCAACGACGAGGACATCGACGGCGCCATGGCCGGCAACCTCTGCCGCTGCGCCACCTACATGCGCATCCGCGCCGGGATCAAACTCGCCGCCGGTCTTACCACCGCCGGCAAAGGAGGTGCCCAATGAGCACGCCCACTCTCCCGCGCTGCGTCAACCGCCGCGACTTCCTGAAACTCACCGGTCTCGCCGGCGGCGGGTTCGCCCTCGCTTTCTACATCCGCTCCGGTGGCGAAGCCGCCGCGGCCGATGCCGCCGCCCAGAGCGACTTCGCCCCGAACGCCTTCGTCCGCATCTCGCCCACGGGCGCCGTGACGATCGTTTCCAAACAGCCCGAGATGGGCCAGGGCGTGAAAACCTCCCTGCCCATGATCATCGCCGAGCAACTCGAGGTGCCGTGGAACGAGATCTCCATCGAACAGGGCGACTTCGACGAAAAGAAATACGGCGGCCAAGGCGCCGGCGGCAGCAACTCCACCCCCAATAACTACGACAACTTCCACCTCGTCGGCGCCACCGTCCGCACGATGCTCGTCGAGGCCGCCGCTCAGACCTGGGGTGTCCCGGCCGCGGAGTGCCGCGCGGAAAAAGCCACGGTCGTCCATTCCTCCGGCAAGTCGCTCAAATACGGCCAGCTCGTCGCCAAAGCCGCCACGCTCCCCGTCCCCGCGAAGGACGCCGTCACGCTCAAGCAGCCCAAGGATTTCAAACTCCTCGGCACCCGTATCGCCCAGTTCGACACACCCAAGATCGTGACCGGGAAATCGCTCTTCGGCATCGACGTGAAGCTCCCCGGCATGGTTTACGCCGTTTACGAAAAATGCCCGGCCTTCGGCGGCAAAGTCGTCAGCGCCAACCTCGACCAGATCAAGACCCTCCCCGGCGTGAAGGACGCCTTCATTCTCGAGGGCAACGGCAAGGTGAAGGAACTCGTGCCCGGCGTCGCCATCATCGCCGACTCCACGTGGGCCGCCTTCAGCGCCCGCAAACAGCTCAAAATCGTGTGGGACGAGGGCCAAGTCGTGAACGAGAGCTGGGAGACCTTTGTCACCCAGGCCAAGGAAAAGGCCGCCCAGCCCGGCGGCCGCGTCCTCCGCAAAGACGGCGATCCCGATGCCGCCCTCGCCGGCGCGGCGAAAACCGTCGAGGCCCACTACATCTACCCGTTCATCTCGCACGCCAACCTCGAGCCGCAAAACACCACGGCCCATTGGCACGACGGCATTATGGAAATCTGGTCTCCGACCCAGATCCCGACCATCGGCACCGGCATGGTCAACCGCGTCCTCGGCATCGCGCCCGACAAGATCAAACTCCACCTCAACCGGGCCGGCGGCGGCTTTGGCCGCCGCATCGGCGCCGACTACCTCATCGAGGCCGCCGCCATCGCCCAGAAGGTCAACGCCCCGGTGAAGCTCACTTGGTCGCGCGAAGACGATATGCGCCACGACCAGTATCGCCCCGGCGGCCTCCACTTCCTCAAGGGTGGCGTCGACGCCAAGGGCAAGGTCGTCGCGTGGAAAAACCACTGCTTCACCTTCGGCGAAGGCGGCAGCCCCGGCAGCGGCGGTTCGCTCAGCGGTGACGAGTTTCCCGGCCGCTGGATCGCGAACTACCAGGCCGAGCAGACGATGTTCGACACCGGCTGGCCCATGGGCCCCTGGCGCGCGCCCGGCAGCTGCGTCTTCGCCTGGGTCATGCACAGCTTCATCGACGAACTCGCCCACGCCGGCGGCCGCGACCCGCTCGAACTCCGCCTCGAACTCCTCGGCGACAAGGACGAAATGCCCGCCGGCGGTGCCGGCGGCGGCGCGGCCAAGGGCGGCAAACAAGCCGCCGCTCCCTACAACGTCGCCCGCATGCGCAACGTCCTGAAATTCGCCGCCGCCAAGGCCGGCTGGGGCACGAAGAAATTCCCCAAGGGCTCGGGCGCGGGCCTCGCGTTTCACTTCAGTCATCGCGGCTATTTCGCCCAGGTGGCCGAGGTCACCGTCTCGCAGGACGGCCAGCTCAAAGTGGACCGCTTCGTCACCGGCGCGGATATCGGCGCCCAGGTCGTGAATCTCAGCGGCGCGGAGAACCAGGTGGAGGGCTCGGTCATCGACGCCCTCGGCGTCATGATGTATCAGGAACTCAACATCGAGCGCGGCCGCACGGTGCAGTCGAACTTCAACGACTATCCGCTGATCCGCATCACGGACGCGCCGGCGAAGATCGAGACGCACTTCCTGAAAACCGCCTACCCGACCACCGGTCTCGGCGAGCCCGCGTTGCCCCCGGTCGCGCCCGCGATCTGCAACGCGATCTTCGCCGCCACCGGCAAACGCGTCCGCCAGTTCCCGCTCTCGCGCACCGACCTGCGCTGGAGCTGATCGAAGGAGGGCGAGGTCTCCGACCCGCCCTGCCCTGGCTTCCCAAGGCCGCGCCACCCGGCGCGGCCTTTTTTCTAGGGGACCCCATACATCTCGACGATCAGGTGCCGCACGCCGTCCGCCGCAGTCGCCGGGAGTGAGTCCAGTTTCTTGATCAGGCGGGCCTTGGAAATCGTGCGGATTTGATCGATCGCCACTTCCGCGGCCTTGCCCGCGCAGCGAATTTGAATTCGAGACCGCCACGTCGGATGCAACGCGGTCGTGAGCGGGCAGACGACCAAGGTGTCGAGATGTTCGTTCATCGCATTTTGGCTCACCACGACCACCGGACGGGTCTTCTTCATCTCCCCACCCAGCGTCGGATCTAGATTCGCCAGATAGACGCCGTACCGCACCGGCGTCACCGCGCGTCCTCCAAGCCGTCTGCCACCGTTGTGTCGAACGCGGAGAAATCGTCGTCCGCCGCCGCCGCCATTGCCCTGAACGTGTCGTCCCAGCCCAGACGCTTATCTTTGCCCGGAGCCAACAAAATACCCCGCTCCGTGCTATGCACGGTCACGGTTGCGCCGATGCGGTGCCGGGCCAACAGCCCCTTCGGCAGGCGGACGCCTTTTGAATTTCCCACCCGGACGATTTTCAGGGTAAGCGGAAGCGGAGAAACCATTATGTGGGTACTGTAACCACGGCACTTTCGCCCGCAAGTCGCAATCCGCTCTACAGCAACTCCCCCTGCCCGTCTCCCAGCGGTTTCACCCCGATGAAATTCCCGTACCGCTCCAGCCAGTCGTCCAGTTTTTCGGCATAGAACGTCGGATCGTAGGGCGCCGCGACCGGATCGTAGAGCGCCAGCGCCCGCGCCCGCTGCCAGTCGCTCGTTTTCCCCTTCGCTTTCGCCGTGATGTAGTAACTCACCCGCTCCCCCATGCGCGGCCGCGGCGTTACCTGCAACGCCACCTCTGCCGAGGCCCGCCGCGGCTTGCCGCCGGCGGCGATGAGCTGTTCGTAGGCGTCGGGATTCTGGTTGAGCGTCTCGCTCTTCGCCAACTCTGCGACCGGCACGTCCCGCGTGAGCAGCCGCCTGCGATAGTCCTCCACGAGTGGCACGGGCGACTCCGGCGAGGCGCCGACCAGGTAGTTGATCAAACGGTCGCTCAGTTTCTTGAGAAAGGGCTCCATCCCGCGCGACCGCAGCGCGCTCCCCCGCAGCGTGACTTTTTTTTCGTCGTAGAGCGCATAGTTCTTCGCCTTGTAGCACCACATCGCCGCATAGCGTCCGTCATGTTCGAGCTCGATGCCCGCGGGCA
This sequence comes from Opitutaceae bacterium, assembly GCA_044358025.1. Classification (GTDB taxonomy): domain Bacteria; phylum Verrucomicrobiota; class Verrucomicrobiia; order Opitutales; family Opitutaceae; genus GAS368. Next base: position 11,210 of record JBIKOK010000025.1, on the reverse strand, counting down.
AGATCGGCGCGACGAGCCCGAGCAACACTTCGGGCGACGCGAAGTAGCTCTCCGACGACAGGTAGATCCCGTCCGTATCGGCTTCGAGGATCGTGCAGCCGTGCTTCGCGAACTCGTCGATCAGCTGCTGCAACAGTTCCCGGCCCCGCCGCGTGACTTCGGCCGCCAGTTCACCGTCGCCGAAACGCGCGCCCGAAAAACCCAGATACCCGTAAAACGAGTTGATCAGGATCTTGAAGTTGGCCTGCCGCGCCTGCGCCTCCGCCCGCTCCTCCTCGGTCGGCGCGCTCTTGGCGAGCTGCTTGTATTTCAGCCGATACTCGCGCAGCTGACGCAGCAGCGGCACGAACACCCCGAGCGTGTCGTTCTTCGGATTCCGCGCGATGGTGAGCAGGAGACTCGGATAGAGCGACGCCACGTCGAAGTGCAGCACGTGCTTGAACACGCCTTCCTGAAAGCTCCGCGTGTAGCCGCCCTCGAAGGGCTGCACGTCCGGCGGAACGGGGCACGCCTGCCGCGCGTGGTAGTATTCCTCGAGAAACAGCAGGTCGATCTTCGACGTCGCCCCCCGCAGCGTCGCCTCCTGCAACAGCGTCGGAAACGTCCGCACCTGCTCGAAATACGTCGGCAACAGCTGGTCGGCGAGCCCCTCCGTCTCGCGCAGGTCGTCCCCGAGGTAGGCGCAAAACCGGGCGCGGTCGCTCGCGAACACCTCCTGAATCCGGTTGCCGGCAATGTAAGTCCGCTCGGCGCTGTCTTCGTCGGTGATCCCGAAATACACCGCCACCTCCTTCAACCCATACGAGGTCAGCTCCCGCGTCGTGATGTCGTAAAGCTGCACGAGCAGGTAGGTGTCGACGACGGCGCGGCCTGGCAGATCGCAGCGCGGAAAATCGATCCAGCGCTCGGCCACTTTCAGCCGCGAATTGCGAAACGAGGCCCGCTGGCCAAACCGTCCCCAGGCGCACGGCACCCGGTGGAGGCGGCAGCGCTGCCGCAGGTAATCGAGGTCGAACTTGAAAATATTGTGCCCTTCGAGGACGTCCGGATCGATCTCGGCCAGCGCGGCATTCAACTCGCCGAGCAGTTTCTTCTCCGCCGGGTCCGTCATTTCCTCCAGCACGAGAAGACGGTTCTTCCCGCCGCTCCGCAGTCCGATCGCGAGCACCCGGTCGCCCGGCCGTGCCGCATCGGGAAACCCGCCGTCCGGCGACGCCGTTTCAATGTCGAGCTGGCAACGGCGAAGATGACCGAAACCCAGATCCCGATACAACCGTTGCCGCTGCTGCAACAGAAACTGGCTTTCGAGCGGCCGGATCGCGTCGACCGCGATGGACGTTTGCTTCGCCTCTTTCGTGAACGTCTCAAAAATCCCGAGACTTTCCGCGTGCACCAGCCGGTCGAAGGGCCCCGGCCCCGCCAGTTTCTCCAGGGTCAACCCGTGCAGATTTGCCTCCGGCGGCGTGTCGTTAAGCCACGCAAACGGCCGGAAACTCTCGACCCGCACCTCGCGCCCGCCGTCCGGCGTAACGACAGACGTGTGCACCCGGCCCGTTTCATCCACCCAGACCCCGCACAACGAACCGGTCATGACGCCGAGTCGGCCGTCAGAACGGTTTCAGGTAAACCATCACCACGGCCGTAATCGCCAGCGCAAACCCAACCAGCATGAACAGATCGCCCTGAGCCCGACGCTTGTAGGCGATGCCCGCGAGGGCGGACAGGCCAAGCCAGCACACGAGTTTGACGATGGCCCAAACGGGAAAACCGAGGCGCAGCTTGTGCAGGAGGCCAACGCCGCTCACGACCATCAGCAGGCTCATCACCCCCGTGATCATCAGCACCCGCTTGCGCGTCTCGGCCGGCGCGGCGAACGCATAGAACGTATAACCGAGCAGCACGATCAGAGAGCTGAGATGGAGGATGTGGTAGAAGGAAGGACTCATGGATTGGAAGGAAAGAGTGACACCCCACCTGTGCCGTGCGCCCAAAGGCTCAGGACCTTTTTAGGTTAAGGTGGGCGCCTCCTCCGCAGCGTCTGCTTTCCGATGGACGGCCTAGCATCTTCCGCGACGGTTTTGGCTCCCGTAATAATTCTAAGGCAAAGAGCAGTTATTGAAAGCACCTCGAACACTGCAGGGTGTCGCCGCCTACCGTAGGTCACACCCCGCCGCCGTCAAATGCGAATCACGATTCGAGGATACTTGAGTCGAGATGCTGGATAATAAGCTCCTGCACGGTCGCCAAAAACAGATAGCACATGAAGGCCTTCCGCAGCGGCTCCGCGAGCGTCAGCAGGTCCACATCCCCCGACTCCAGCGCCTCGTCGCCCATCGGCTTCAGGTAGCGCTCGCGCAACCGCAGGCGCACCGCCGCACAAGCCCGCAGGATCACCTCCGCATTGTCCTCGTCGAACGCCACGACGCCTTCCGTGAAGAACTCGCCGTCAAACAGCGCCAGCAGCGTCTGCACGTCGTCCGTCTGCGCGCTGAGCAACTCGCCGGCCCACGCGGCCCGAAACTCCTCGTCTAGGTCCGCCAACCCGGGCGGGGCCGCCAGGTTTTGCCGCAGGTCCTCCGCGAGTTCCCGGATGACGTCGAGGAGCGGCGCGACGACGGGCAGACTGAGTTTGACCTCAATGCGTTTCATCGGATTCGAGCACGGCGGTGAGATGCCACTGCTGCAGGGTGAACATGTAGGCTTCGGCCTTTTCGCGCAGGCCGACCCAGACCACCGAGCGCCCCTGCTCGTGGACCTCCAGCATGTGTTTGCGCGCCGTCCGCTCGTCGAAGCCGAACACTTTTTTGAACACGAGCACGACGTAGGACATGAGGTTGACCGGATCGTTCAACACCACGACCCGCCACGCCCCCTCCAGCTGGAGCTCGGCGGCGGGGCGCTCCAACGGCGCGGTGCGTGTCGTCGACTGCGGCACGGTTATGCGGCCGAGGCCGCCTTCGCTTTTGCCTCCGCGACAGCCGCGGCCACCTTGGCTTCGATCTCGGCCAGCGGCACCTTGGCGACGTCCTTCTGGGCGCGCCATTTTAGCTCCACGATGCCGTCCTTCAGTCCCTTGCTGCCGATCGTCAGGCGCAGCGGAAAGCCGATCAGATCGGCATCCTTGAACTTCACGCCGGGGCGCTCCGCGCGATCGTCGATGATGACGTCCGCGCCCGCATCCTCCGCCGCGAGGGCGAGTTTCTTCGCGAGCTCCATCATCTCGGGCAGCTGCGGATCGAGCACGCAGATCAACACGTGAAACGGCGCGACATTCCACGGCCAGACGATGCCGTCGGCATCGTGGCTTTGCTCGATGACAGCCTGCATGGTGCGGCTGATGCCGATCCCGTAACAGCCCATCACCATCAGGTGCGACTGCTTCTGGTCGTCGGTGTAGACGGCGCCGAATTTCTCCGAATACTTCGTGCCGAGTTTGAAAATGTGGCCGACCTCGATGCCGCGCCGCACCTTGAGCGGCTGACCCGACTTCGGATCGGGCTCGCCCGGACGCACGCGCCGGAAATCGCCGAACTTCGTGACCGCCAGATCGCGCGCGACATTCACGTTGCGCAGGTGGAAACCATCCTTGTTGGCCCCGGTCGTGCCGTTGCCGATCAGGCGGATCGCTTGGTCGGCGAAGATGCCGACGAGTGCCGCCGCATCCTTGATCGAGCCTTTGACGGTGCCGAGACTGCCCGGCTTTGCGCCCATGACCGGTTCGATCTCCTCCGCGGTCGCAGGCCGGAACAGCGTGAAGCCCAGCGAGCCGAGCTTCGCCTCTTCGAGTTCGTCGCAGCCGCGCAGCACCACGAGGAACGGCTTGCCGTCACCCATGTAGACGAGGGTCTTGAACTGCTGGTTCGCCGCCACGCCGTAGGGCGCCGCCTCGAGCGCCGCGATCGTCACGGCACCCGGCGTGGCAAACTCCTCAACCGCCCCGGTGGGCGCCGCGTCCGCGAGGTCCGCCGGCACCAGTGCGCTCGTCGCCTTTTCGCGGTTCGCCGCGTAGCCGCTCTCCTCGTTGTAGATCACGTCGTCGTCGCCGATTTCCGCCGGCACCATGAACTCGTGGGAGAAACTGCCGCCCATCACGCCGGTGTCCGCCTCGACGGCGATGGCGTGGGCGCCGATCCGGCGGAAAAACGCCTCATACGCCGCCTTCATCGCCAGGTAACTCTTGATCGCCCCGTCGTCGGTCGCGTCGAACGAATACGCGTCCATCATCACGAACTCGCGCGCGCGCATCAGGCCGAAACGCGGCCGGATCTCGTTGCGGAACTTCGTCGCGATCTGGAAAAAATTCTTCGGCAGATCGCGGTAGCTGGAGATTTCCTGCTTCACGAGCGGCGTGATGACTTCCTCGTGCGTCGGCCCGAGCACGTATTCCGGCTCGCGCGGGCCGCGTTTGCCGTCGCCCGCGCTGTCGGCCCGGAACATGATCTCGCGCGCCGCGGCCCAGCGCGGGCCCTGCTGCCAGTTTTCCACGGGGTGGAGGTGCGGCATCTCCAGCTCAATCCCGCCGCCGCGCTCGATTTCCTCGCGGCAGATCTGCGTGATTTTCTGCATGACCCGCAGCCCGAGCGGCAGGTAGGTGTAAAGTCCCCCGCCGAGCTTGCGCACGAGGCCCGCGCGAACGAGGAGCTTGTGCGAGGCGATCTCGGCGTCGGCCGGGCTCTCTTTCAACGTGGGAATAAAATACTGGGACCAGAGTTTCATGGAGTCGCGCAACGAAACAGCCCGCGCGGGCCGGCGCAAATTTATTTGCGAGTGCGCCCGCCCGCCCGGTTAATCCCCCGCTCACCATGTCCGCCCTCCGCAAAGACCGCCGTCCCTGGCCGATGAAGTGGATCGTCCTCACGATCATCGTCGTCCTCGTCCCCTACACCTTCCTGACGCTCTACTACCGGAAACCGGGACCCGCCTACCGCCCCTATCAGGACGCGCAGGAGCGCGCCAACGTCGTGCGCCTCCTCTCCGCCGGCTACCAGCGCATCACCGTCGCCGCGCAACGCCCCGCCGATTCCCCGCGGGCCGGCGCCACCGCGCCCACTACCGCCGTCCTCGGCGGCCTGCCCTCCGAGTTGGTCGCGACGCTCGTGCAAAAACCGCTCCTGCCGCCGGAAATCCACGCGGTCACCGCCGCGCCCTCCGTCAGCGCGCTCCAGCCCTACGCGATCCAGTTCACCTGCACGCTGCCCGACAACAAACAGCAGCTCGCCGGCGCCGAACTTTACGTCAGGGACGCGGAAATCGTCATCACGCCCGACTTCGAATTGCTCACCGGCGGCCTGCTCGCGCGTTCCCGCGAAAGCGTCATCTTGCTCACCGTGCCCGCCGGCGCCCTCAAGCCCGGCACTTACCGGGTCACCCTCGCCGGGCAGCACTCGTCCCGCGCCTGGTCCGTGCAAGTGCATTGACGCGCCGCGCCGCATCGTCGACAACTCCCCGCCCCACCACTGATGAGCACCGGCAACGGGAATACCACGACCACCTCCGCTTCGTCCGCCAACGCGACGACGATCAAGCCCACGGACCTCCGCGGCATCCTGCAATACGTCCCGCGTTTTCACGGGCAAATTTTCATCATCGCGATCGACGGCGCCATCGTCGCCGACGAAAACGTGGGCAATCTGCTCGTCGACATCGCCGTGCTCCGTTCGCTCGGCATCAAGGTCGTGCTCGTCCACGGCATCGGCCTCCAGATTGTCGAGCTGTCCACCACCCGGAAGATCCCGATCACCAACGCGGACGGCACCGGCCTCACGGACGCCGCCACGCTCGATCTGGCCATCCGCGCCTCCTCGCGGGTGTCGCACGCCCTGGTCGAAGGTCTCACGCAGAACGCCCTAAAATGCGCGTCGACGAACGCCGTGCGCGCGCTTCCGGTCGGCATCATCCGCGGCGTGGACCAGCAGTTCACCGGGAAAGTCGAACGCATCGACCGCGATTTCCTCACCGAGCTGATCGAGAAACTCATCGTGCCGATCGTCTCGCCCATCGGCTTCGGCCCCGACGGAAAATCACTGCGCGTCAACTCCGACCTCCTCGCCGCCGAACTCGCCGAGGCGTTGCACGCGACCAAGATCATTTATCTCACGCCGCAGGCCGGCCTGGAGATCGACGGGACGATCCGCCGCGACATTTCCATCGAGGCGCTGCGCAAGCTCCTCGAGACCGAACCGGAGCGCGTGGCGGAATCCAGCCTCAGCAAAGCCCAGCACGCCGTCAAAGCCATCGAGACCGGCACGCCCCGCGTGCACATCCTCGACGGCCGCGTCTTCGACGGCCTGCTAAACGAAATTTTCTCGAGCGACGGCGTCGGCTCGCTCGTCTACGGCAACGACTATCAGCAGATCCGCAAGGCGCGGAAGGGCGACGTCCGCCTGATTTACAACCTCACGCGCGCCGCCGTCCGCCGCGAGGAGCTCATCTACCGCACGCAGCAGGCGATCGAAAAAAACATCGACCAGTTCTTCGTGTTCGAAGTCGACGAAAACATCATCGCGGTCGTCACCCTCTATTTTTACCCCGACAAGCCGCAGCTGGCCGAAGTCGGCTCGCTCTACGTGATGCCGTTCTACCACAACCGCGGCATCGGCAAGAAAATGGTCGAGTATGCGTGCATGCAGGCCAAGGAACGCGGCGCCAAATCCGTGATCGCGCTCTCCACGCAGAGTTTCGGTTTCTTCACCAATGTCCTGGGTTTCGCGGAGGCGACGAAGGACATCCTCCCCGAGACGCGGCTCAAGCTTTACGAGGAAAGCGGCCGCAACGCGAAGGTCTTGGTCAAGCCGCTGGGTTGAGCCCGCGCGCCCCGGCCCTCCGGTCCGCGCGCGCGCCCGCCGCGATCACTTCACCTCGGCCACGACCTGCACCTCGACGGTCGTGCCGCGGGGCAGACCGTTCACCGCCACGGCCGCCCGCGCGTGTTTGCCGGCTTCGCCGAACACCGCCAAAAACAACTCGCTCGCCCCATTGATCACCGCCGGGCTGTCCGAAAAATTATCCACCGCGTTGACGAATCCGTTCACCATCACGATGCGCGTCACGTTATCGAGCGACCCGACCGCCGCCTTGATGTTCGCGAGCGTGTTGAGCGCACAGATCTCGGCGGCCTGCTTCGCCGTCGCGACCGTCTGCTCTTTGCCCACCTGGCCGACGTGCGTCTGCTGGCCGTTGAAGACCGCGATGGTGCCCGCACAGAAGAGCAGGTTTCCGGTGCGCACCGTGGGCACATAGGCTCCGGCCGCGGCGGGAGGATTCGGGAGCGTGAGACCGAGTTCGGCGAGTTTGGCTTCAGGGTTCATAGAGGGAATGATCCAGCCTCCGCCAAGCGTCCGCGGAGGCAAAGGTTTTCACAGCGGCGCCGGCGGCAAAAACTCCCGCGTCGCCACCGCGCCGATCGCCACCGGGACCTCCATCACTTTCAATTCCAGCAACACGTCCAGTTGCTCCGCCAAGCGCGCGAGCGAGAGCTGGCCGATGTCCTCGCCCTTGGTGCGGTCGCCGGTCACGAGGGAGCGCAGGATCAGTTCCCCGCGGGAAAAATCGAGCTGCTCCCGCGTCATGTGGCGGTTGCGTTCCAAAATCACCGCATGCGCCGGGCCCGGATCGCCGTCCAGGTAGTCGCGCCAGCCCCGGATCGAGGCGGCGACAAACACGCGCACCAGTTCGGGGGAATGGCGCACCAGATCACGTCGGCAGATGATCGTGTGGTAAACATCGTAGCCCGATTCCGCCAGCGGCAGTGTGCGCACCCGCACGCCCTGTTGTTGCGCGTAAAACGGCTCGTTGGTGACGAAGCACTGCTGGATCGAATCCTTGTCCGCGAGAAAGCCCGCGACGCTGTAAGTGTTCGGCTTCAGATCGAAGCTGAGCCGGTATTTTTTCTGCATGTAGGGAATCCACGTCATCCCGACCGAGGCGGTTACCGCCCGGCCCTTCAGGTCCTTGAAGGATTTCACGGGACTGTCCTCGTGCACCATCAGCGCCTGCGGGTCGTGCTGCAGCACCGCCGCCACCATCACGAGCGGCAACCCCCGGCTCGCGACCACCATGACATCGTCGCTGCGGTTCATGCCGAAATCCACCTCGCCGGTCGACACCGGCACTTTGATCCCGACGCCCGGCCCGCCGGAACGGATTTCCACCTCGAGCCCGGCCTGTCGGTAGAATCCTTTCGCCCATGCCTGGTAAAATCCGCCGTGTTCCGCCTGGGGAAACCAATCGCTCTGAAACACCACCTTGTGCAACGCCGGCGCCCCCGGCCGCGCACCCTCCGCGCGTTTTTCCCGCGCGCAGCCTGCCGCGAACACCACGGCCAACAGCAGCAGACCACTCACGCGGACAGGAATCATGGCGCAGGATGCGAACCTCGCGGCCTAGGCCGCGAGCCTCAACAACGCAGGGTTGCGTCATAGTCGACCGCCTGCAATGCGTCCTGCGTGAATTTTGCCGACTGGCAGCAACTCTCCCCCGGCGAGGCCGCGCGCGAACTGCGCCGGCGCAGCGCCACCCGCTTCTCCCCGGCCCAACAACGCGCCGCCCTTGCGCTGGTTTTGCCCGAAGAAACCCTGATCGGGCAGTTCGCCGCCGCCCGCGACAGCGGCCGCCCGCTCGCCGGCGTGCCTTATCTCGCCAAGGATCTCTTCGACGCCGCCGGCCTGCCCACGTTCGCCGGCTCAACCTTCCTGCCCGAAGTGCGTCCGACCACGCCGCACGACGGCGCCTTCATCCGCGCGCTGGGCAGCGCCGGCGCCGTGCTCGCCGGCAAGACCCATCTCCACGAATTCGCCTACGGCATCACCGGCGAGAACCCCCACTACGGCGACTGCGAGCACCCCCGCTTCCCCGGCCGCACCACCGGCGGGTCCAGCAGCGGATCCGCCGCCGCGGTCGCGGCCGGCATCGTGCCGCTGGCGCTCGGCAGTGATACGGGCGGCTCGGTGCGCGTGCCCGCCGCGTGGTGCGGCCTGTTCGGGTTTCGCCTGACGCCCCGCGACGCGTGGATCGGGGACGCGTTTCCGCTCGCTCCGAGTTTCGATACCGCCGGCTGGTTTACCGCCACCGCCCTCGACATGCGCCTGGCGATCAGCGCGCTCGCCGGACTGCGTTCCGTGCAACGTGACCTGCGCGGGTGCTATCTCGACCTGCCCGGCGTCGACGCCGACGTCGCCGCCGCGTGCCGGCGCGCCGCCGAACGTCTCGCCCCTCCCGCCGAGCCCTCCGTGCGCGACGACCTGCTCCACGGGTTCGCCCCCGCGCTCGACAGCTACCACACCACCGTCGCACTCGAAGCCTGGGAGGCTCACCGGTCCTGGGCCGAGCGCTTTCGCGAGCGCTACGATCCCGTCGTGTGGCAGCGGCTGTCGCGCGTGCACACCCTCACTCCCGCGCAAATCGACGCGGCGCAATTTGGACTCACCACGGTGCGCCTGCTGTGGACCCAGTTTTTCCTCACCTACGATTTCCTCGTGCTGCCCGCCACGCCGTGCGCCGCCCTCACGAAAACCGAGTGCACGCTCGAGAACCGCACGCGGGTGATCACGCTCACCGCGCCCGCCAGTCTCGGTGGTTTGCCGGTGCTCACCGTGCCGGTCGCGCTGCCCTCGGGTTTGAGCACGGGCCTGCAGATCATCGTCAACCACCCGCAGAGCCCCGTCGTCAACTGGGCGCTGCAGCAATTTGGCGGCTGAGCCCCCCGCCCCGCACCGCGGCCCACCCGAGCGGGTCTCACCCCCGCCGCACCGCGCCGCCGATGAAAAAGCGCTGGAGCTAAATGAAGCCCAGCAGTAGGCCGCCCAGCACAATCCGCATCCACCACGAACGGAGCCGCCCCTCGAACAGGATGCGGCCTGGATCGTGCCAAAAATCAATACGTCCAGCAGCGTGCCGAGCACATGTCCGCGGCCGTCCGCGAGCAGCGTGCCCCCGATCACCACCACCGCGATCGCGTCAAGTTCGAGGCCGAGGCCCATGCTCGGATTGCCCGAGCCCGGGTAGAGGGTCGCCCCAACACCGGCCACCGTGGAGAACTCGCGACGAGACCGGAGGATTTCCACCGGGGAAAGCGGCACGACGGACATCGCAAAGCGCGACCGCGTGGCGAGCAAACCTCCCGGTGCTGAACGACCAAGCACCGGGAAAGCACCGGGAAAAGAGCCCAGGGGTCGACGTCTCCGTCATTCGCCTTGCCGCGCTGCAGGCACCCACGCATAAGCCCAACCTCTGACGATGAATATCCACCCGGCCAAAGACGCGTTTTTGACCCTCGCCGCCCAAGGCAACGTCATTCCTGTTTACACGGATCTGATGGCCGATTTCGAAACCCCGGTATCGGCCTATGCGAAGCTGAAAACCGCGGGACCATCCTATCTGTTCGAATCCGTGGAAGGCGGCGAAAACCTCGCCCGCTACAGTTTCATCGGCTGCCGGCCGCGGAAAATTTTCATCTGTGGCCCGGACACGACCGAGATCCGCGTGCCGGGCCAGCCCGCCCAAACCGTCCCGACGCCGCGCGACCCGCTCACGCTCATCGAGGCGGAGATGAGCGGCTACCACCCCGTGGCTCTGCCCGGACTGCCACGGTTCACCGGCGGTGCCGTGGGCTTCGTCGGCTACGAGTATGTCACGCGCATCGAGCCGAGCGTGCCGGCGGCGGCCCGGGATGAGCTGGGCACGCCCCTGCTCTACTTCATGCTGTCGGATTCGCTGCTGATTTTCGACCGCGCCAAGCAGACCCTCCGCCTCTGCGTCAATGCCCACCTCCGCGGCCGCGACGCCGGCGCCGCCTACGACGCCGCCGCGACGGAATTGCGCGAACTTTACGCGCTGCTGCGCCAACCGCGCGAACTGATCCCGGCTCCGCTCGTCGACACGCCCAACCTCACCGTGCCGCCCGGCAATTTCACCCAGGCGAGGTTCGAACAGGTCGTCGAGAACGGCAAAGAGTATATCCGTTCGGGCGACATCATTCAGTTCGTGCCTTCGCAGCGCTTCACGCGTGAGTTCAAGAAGTCCCCGCTCGACCTCTATCGGGCGCTGCGGACGGTCAATCCCTCGCCCTACATGTTCATTTTGGAGGCGGGCGATTTCTCCATCGTCGGGGCCTCGCCCGAGGTGCACGTGCGCCTCACGGACGGTCTCGTCGAGATCCGACCCATCGCCGGCACACGCAAACGCGGGGCGACGCACGCCGAGGACCTCGCCTT
>JBIKOK010000154.1:0-15497 GCA_044358025.1 Opitutaceae bacterium | reverse complement strand
CGTCATCGGTGTGGGCCCCGCTGCTGCCATCGGACCATGGGGAGGGCGAATAAATCGCCACGCGGTTGCCGCCGTTTGCCGCCATGGCATTGGATCCGCTGAAAAACACGCCCGGCCCGCCGGTGAGGGCGCTGTTTAGACCGGTGTCAAACACGCCGCCGACACTGATCAGGCGCGTGCCGGTGCTGGTGGTGAGAAAATTGTCGAAGGTGTTCCATACGTTGCCCGTATTGGTGCCGGCCGCACCGGTGCTGCTGGTGTAGCCGAAGGCATGGAGGATCTCGTGCATGACCGTGCTCTTGAAATCATAGGCACCGCCGGCGACGGCGTTGGTGATGTCCCAATTATGAAACCAGTTCCACGTGATATTTCCGTCAACATCCCCGCCGTTTGCATCAGAGCCGGTGAGGATTTTTTCTTGGACGACGGTGCGATTGAAGCCGGCGTTGCTGGTCGCCAGGTTGCTGCCGGCGCTCGCCAAGGTGTTGTTGTTCACCGAGGATGATTCGACTGCAAAGGTGAGCGTGCGCGGTGCCGACGTAGTGAAGTAACTCGCGAGCGTCGTGGCGGCATCGTTGAGCGCGGCTTGGCGGGCGGCGCCCGAAGTCGGGTCGGTGAACCCAACACCCGCGTCACCTGTAAAGCTGAAGTTAAACGTAATCTGCGCCTGCAGGTTGCCGGCGAGGAGCCATGCGCCGAGGGCAATAGCCCGGAAGGAGAAGCGGGGGAGCGTCATAGGGAAAAAGGAGGCGGGGGACGAGAATTTTGAAACGCCCCGAAGTCCAGCCCATTGGGGAACTTTCGTGGGGGGGGGGCGCTGCCGCCACCTATCGGCGTTTGGAGTCCGGTGTGAGCCAAATCGCGGTTCCGCCGCCGGTGGCCAACGCCAGATCGATCCGCTCCGTCGAAACGACTTTTCGATACGCGTAGACCGTTTTTTGCGGAGAGGCGCCGGGCGGGCTGTCGGTGTAGAGATGCGCGATGTAGGCTCGGCCGGGGTCGAGAAATGCCAGCGACAAGCCAAGTGCGCGTGCGTCGGAGCCGTTGATGGCACCGACGAACCAGTCGTCACGGCTGCGGCGGGCGAGGGCGAGGTAGCGGCCGCTGGCACCGGCGAGGGCTTTGGTGTCGTCCCATACCGTCGGCACACGGCGGAGAAATTCCTGGTCGTGGGCGCGACTGTCGGCTTCCGGTCGTTCCGCCCAACTTACGGAGGCGAGCGGATCGGACGAAATTACACCCAAGGCGAGGCGGTGCGCGGGGGAGACCCCGTCGGTGCGGAGCTCGCTGAAGGGCGCAAATCCCAGCGGACCGCGCGAAAACGGCAGTGTGCAGTTTTCAGTCGCGGCATCGGTGGGGCGGGAGGCGCGTTCGGTGGCGACGGCGAAAACGTGCGGCCACGCACGAATGCGTTCCGCCGTGGCGAGGGTTCGCGGCACGGCCAGAATGAGATGGAGTTGCGCGGCAAGGGCGGCGGCGGGAGCGAGCCACAGGGTATCGGTGTGCGCTGCCCCTGGGGGCAGCGCGATCTCCGCTCCCCGCACCCCCCAGCGCGCAAATTGGCGCAAGGTGGTTTCGAGTTCGCCCGGCTGGGGTTGGTCGGCGACGCGCAAAATCACGCCGAGATCCCTTTCCCGCGCATAGCCGACCAAGGCGGGCACATCGAAGCCGGGCTCGGTCCAGGCTCGGCCGGCACAAATGTACCGGAACCCGGCCGTCACGCCGTAGTCGGCGGCCGCCTTAGCCCCAGCCAAGGTGGGAGCGAAATCCCGCAGCACGCGACCGGGTCTTATCCATGAGGTATCAGCGAGGGCGGAAGGAGCGGTGAAATTGAGGGCCAGGTAATTTCTCTCGAGAAGCTGCGCGGGGTCACGGCCGACGAGGATGATTTTCCACGGAGCCTCGCGGAGCGTGGCAAGGGAAGCGAAACGACCGTCAGCCAACGTTATGGTCAGCGGGTTGCGTATTTCCGAAGCGTGCACCGAGGCGAGGATGAGTGGGGCGTCGCCGGTTGCGGCGGAGGCCGGCGAAGTGCGCGTATTTGGGGGAAAATGAAATTCGGTGCGGTCCGTGTCGGTGGCGGCGTTCTGCGCCCCTCCTTCGGGGGCCACAAAGATGAACGCGGCCCCTTCATCATAGGCGCGAAACGTGAGCGACCCCCTTTCACCCTCGCGGCTGCGGAGGTCGACGGAGAGTGCGTTGTAGCGGTCGGGTACCCGGCGGCGCTCGCCGCGCGGATTTTCCCAAACGGCGTCGTGGTTTTCGGTCCGGGTGGCGGATGCTGCGAGGTTGGCTGCAAGATTTGCCGGTAACCCGAGGCGCGAAGGAAGCACGAGCGGCCGTCCGAGGTAGTCGACGGAAAACAGCGGCGAGCCGTTGGAATCGAGGGTAAACGTGATGCCGAGCGCGCCGGAAGGTGAGGCGACGCGGTCAGCGGCTGCCCGCAAGGCACTGGTGCTGGCCAAGAGAAGGCCGGCGACCGCGAGACGGCTGGAGCAAAAAAGAAGATTTTTCATGGATCGGTCGCGGCGGACCTCCCCCTGGGTCCCGTGCGCGGTGGATTGGTGCCGCGGTCCGGGTTGAGCGCAACCGCCGAGGTGCGCCGTTGGAACGATCGAAATCGCGAGCCTTGCCGTCGGCCGCTCAGCGCCCAACGCTCCGCCCATGCCCCAGCCTGCCCGCCTCACCCGTCGCGAAATTCTCCGCACCGCCGCGCTCGGTGCGTTTTCCCTGCCGTTCCTCGGCTCCCTCGGCCACGCCGCCGTCGCGGCCACCGCCGGAACCGCGGCCGCGGCGCCCCGCCCCGAGCGCCTGCGCCTCGGCGTCGCCTCCTACTCGTTGCGCAACCTGTCGCTCGACGACGCCATCGCCAGCGTGAAGGCCGTGCGCGTGACCAACATCGCGTTGTTCAAGAACCACTGCGCGTGGGAAACTGCGTCGGTCGAGGAGTGCCGGGCGGTCGGCGCGAAGCTCAAGGCCGCGGGCCTCGCGCTCACCGGCTCCGGCGTCGTCAATTTGCCCAACGATGAGGCGAAGTGCCGCAAGGCGTTTGAAAATGTGCAGGCCGCCGGCATGACGACGATGGTGTGCAAGCCCGAGCTGGCGGCGCTGCCGCTCGTCGAAAAACTGGTCCGGGAGTTCGACCAGAAACTCGCGATCCACAACCACGGTCCCGAGGACAAGATTTACCCGACGCCCGAGGTCGCCTGGAATGCGATCAAGTCCCTCGATGCCCGCATCGGTCTCTGTATCGACGTCGGCCACACGGCCCGGTTCGGGGACGACGTCGTGACGTCGATCAAGAAATACGCCGCGCGGCTGCACGACGTGCACATGAAGGACAGCCTGGCGATCCCCGGTGCGATGAAAGACGTGCCGATCGAAGTCGGCGCCGGCCGGCTCGATATCCGCGGGATGCTCCGCGCGCTGATCGAGGTGAACTACCAGGGAGTCGTCGCGTTCGAATATGAAAAGACCGCCGGCAATCCGGTGACCGGTCTCGCCGAATCCGTCGGCTACGTGCGCGGGATGTTGGCCGGGATGAGCTGATCGTCGGGCCGGGGCGCCGCGATCCTGCGCCCCCGTGCTTTCCGCCCCGTGCAACATCCCGGTCGCTTCCTGCTCGCCGCCGCTCTGGTCGGCGGGCTTTTCCTCTCCGCCTCCGCCCAGCCGCCCGCGAAAAAGGCCGGCGCCGGAACGACAGGCGAAATCACCGGCGGGCTGCCCGCCGACGCGAAAAAACTGAACCTCGGCGACGCGGCGCCGGATTTCAGCCTCCTCGGCATCGACGGAAAGACCTACACGCTCGCCGATTTTCCGGCCCAGACGGCGCCGGTGCTCATGGTGGTGTTTCTTTCGAACCATTGCCCGTATTCGCATGCCGCCGAGACGCGCCTGATCCCGTTGGTACGCGAGTTTGCGGGCCGGGGGCTCGCGGTCGTCGCCATCAATCCCAACAGCCCCGACGGCGTGCGCCTCGACGAGCTCGGCTACAGCAAATACAACGACAGCTACGCGGAGATGAAGCTCTACGCGCAGGAGGCCGGCTTTCCGTTTCCCTACCTTTACGACGGCGACACGCAGGTGACGGCGAAGGCCTACGGCTGCCTCGCGACGCCGCACGTCTTCCTCTTCGACCGCGAGCGCAAGCTCCGCTACGTCGGCCGCGTCGACGATTCGCGTTTCGAGGAGCTCGCGTCCGTCAAATCCCACGACACCCGCAACGCCGTCGTCGAGCTGCTCGCCGGGCGGCCGGTCACCGTGGCGCAGACGACGGTCATGGGCTGTTCGACGAAATGGAACACGAAGCGCGGCGACGTCGCGAAGGCCGACGAGAAATGGAAGGCTGAGCCGGTCGAACTGCTGCCGGTCGATGCCGCGGGGGTGGCGGCGCTCGCGCAGAATGCCTCGAACCGGCTGCGCCTGGTCAACGTGTGGGCGACGTGGTGCGCGCCGTGTGTGGCGGAGTTTCCCGCGCTGGTGGCGCTGTCGCGGCGGCTGAGCAACCGGGATTTCGAGCTGGTGACGATCAGCCTGGACGACCCGAAGACGAAGGTGCAGGCGAAGGCGTTTTTGGAGAAGCAGCACGCCGTGCCGTCCGCCCGGCTCAAGCGGGCGCTGGCCGCCGAGGGGCGCGCGACCGGAAACTTCATTTACACCGAGGCCGGCAGCGACGCGCTGGTGCAGGCGCTCGACCCCGCGTGGCCGGGGCCGCTGCCGCACACCGTCTTGATCGCCCCCGGTGGAAGAATTCTCTGGCGCCACAACGGCCCGGTGGATCCCGAGGAGCTGAAGAACGAAGTGTTGAAGCACCTCGGCGTGTTTTATACTCCGGAAGAAAAGCGGTGAGGGAGGGTGGGTCCCGCGCGAGATCGCCGCGTGGGCGGCGGGGCGACCGGGGGCGTTTGATGCGGGCCGCGCCGTGCGCGGATGCGGGCCGGTGGCGGGCCGCCGGTGCGATGGGCCGCAACGCAACGCGGGGGCCGGCCCGGCCAGCCCACCGCGAAAAAGACCGGATCGCCGGCGGGGCCGCGGCGCAGTCGCCCGGCGCGGCCGAGGCGTTGGTCGTCCTCCCGCAGGAGGCGCCGGGTCAGGTGCCGCGGGCGGATTTGCGGGGGAGATGACGGTGGATGGCGAGGGCGAGGGTTTCCATGGTGTAGGGTTTCGCCAGAATTTCCGGCACCCCCGCCGCCTGGAGCGCGGCCGGGGTGAGACTTTGGCAATGGCCGCTCGTCAGCAGCACCGGCAGGTCGGGCCGGAGGGCACGCAGGCGCTGGGCCAAACCCAGACCGGTGAGGTGGGGCATCGTCTGGTCCGAAACCACCAGATCAAACGCCTGCGGGTCGCGCTCCAGGCGGGCGAGCGCAGCCAAGGAACTCGTGTCGCTTTCGGCCACGTAGCCGAACTGGGTCAAAATGATCCGGCCGGCGTAGGCGATGAGCGCCTCGTCGTCGACCAAGAGAATGCGCTCGCCCTGGCCGCGGGGCACGTCGACGGCCGCGAGGGGGGGCGGGGGGGCCTCGGCGTGGGCGAGCGGCAGGAAGACTTCGCAGGTGGTGCCGCGACCCGGCGCGCTGGTCAGGCGAATTCCGCCCCGGTGGCGGCGCACAATGCCCTCCACCACGGACAAGCCGAGCCCGGTGCCCTCGCCTGGCGCCTTGGTGGTGAAGAACGGTTCGAACACCCGCGCTTGCGTCGCGGCGTCCATGCCGGCGCCGGTGTCGGTCACGGTCAGGCGGACGCACGGCCCGGCCTGCAGTCCGGGGACGGTGGCGGCCAGGACGGCGGCGGCCGAGTAGACGTCGAGGCTAATCGTCAGTCGGCCGGGGGCCGGGCCGAGGGCGTGCACGGCGTTGGTGGCCAGATTCAACACGACCTGGTGCAGCTGGGAGGCGTTCCCCTGCACGAGCGGGAAGGCGGGCCGGTCCGGCGGCGCCACGATTTCGATGGTGGTGGGCGCGGAGGCCCGCAGCAGCTTCAGCGCATCGGCCACGACGGCTTCCAGGCGCAGGGGGCCCATCGTCGTGGTTTCGCTGCGCGGCGAGCTGAACGCCAGGATTTGCTGGACCAATTCGGCCGCGCGTTGGCCGCTGCGGCGGATCTCCGCGAGATAGTCCACGACCTCCGGATTGTCGGCGGCGGCGTGTTGCGCGAGGGTCGTGAAGCCGTAGATCGCGGCGAGAATATTGTTGAAATCGTGGGCGATGCCGCCGGCCAACGTGCCGATGGCTTCCAGCTTCTGCGAATGGCGCAACTGCGCCTCGAGGGTGCGGGTCGCGGACAGGTCGCGGAGGAAGGCGACGTTGTATTGCTGGCCTTCGAATTCGAACCAGTTGAGCTCGACGTCGACGGCGATCAGCCGGCCCGACTTGTGGCGGTGCCGGGCCTCGAAGGACATTCGGCGCAGGTCGCGCAATTCCCGCCAGTGGTCCGACCAGCGATCGGCGGAAGCGTCGGCATCGAGGTCGGTGAAGGTCAGCGCGAGCAGTTCGGTTTCGGTATAACCCAGCAGTTCGCACGCGGCGCGGTTGACGCGGCGAAGGCGGGCATCCGGCGCGACCCAGAGCGTCGCCAACGAGGCCTGCCGCACGGAAAAATCACTCAGCTGCAGGGCGGTTTCCGCCCCGCGCTGGGCCGAGATATCCTCCAAGGTGCAGAGGACGTGTACGACGGACCCGTCGCCCGCGAGCTGGGGCTCCGCCGCGACCCGCAACCAGACCCGGTCCTGCGTGGTCGGGCGAGAGACGCCCATGACCACGGCCCGCACCGGTCGGGCGGTGGCGATGGCTTGGGCCACGGGCTGGTCCGGGCCGGGGAACGGGGAGCCGTCTTCATGGATGACGTTCCAGGCGGGATCGAAGGCGGTCCGGCCGGGCGCCTGATCGGCCGTGAGCCCGAGCAGTTCCAGCGCCCGGGGGTTGGCCAGCAGAATTTCGGTGCCGGGCCCGTGGAGCAAAACGCCGACGCGCAGGTTTTTGACCAAGGTCTGAAAGCGCTCTTCGGTCTCGCGCCGGGCCGCGGTGGCCAGCATGCGGGCCGTAATATCCTTGTGGGAGACCACCACCCCGGGCCGGGGGCCGACCAGGGGGGTGACGGTCATCAGAAACCACCGCCGTTCCGTGGGGGCGGGGCAGGCGTATTCCAACTGAAACGACGGCTGGGTGCCGGACAAGACCGCCAAGAGGCCCGCGCGAGCGGCCGCGGCCTCGGCGCCGCGGGGAAACGAGGCGGTGGCGGCGCAGACGTGCAGGTAGTTCCGTCCGACGGGATAGGCGGCGGGAGCCGGGGCGTCAGCCGGCGCGAGGGACCGACGCCAGGCGCGGTTGCCGAACAGGATGAGGGCCTGCGGATCGAGCACGACGATGTGGTCGTCGACCGAGTCGAGCACGCCGGCGTTGAAGGCGTCTTGCTCATGGAGCAAGTGTTCGGCCTGTTTGCGGCGCGTGATATCGGTGACGATGATCCGCAGGTTGGTCGCTTGCGCGGGATCGAGCCCGGCGGTGGCGTGCAGCTCGGCCCAGAACCAGCCCGGCGCGGGTTGTTTTTTCGTCAGGCGCAGCGCGCAGGAGGCCGTGGTGGCGAGGGCATGCCGGAGAAGGAGGAGGGCGGAGGAGCGGTCCGCTGGTTCCGGGCAAACGAAGCGGGTGAAGGGCTGTTGGACCAATTCACCCCGACTGCGGCCGAGCAGCGTCGCGAAGGTGAGATTGGTTTCCAGGATCAGACCCTGGGCGCTGACGGTGCAATAGCCGACCGGCGCGAGATCGTAGAGGTCGAAGTAACGCTCCTTCGCCTGGGCGAGTTCCGCCTGGGTGCGGCGCAGCTCTTCGTTCTGCATTTGCAGCTCGATTTGATGGACGCGGACCTCGTGGAGAACTCCCCGCAGGGCTTCGGGCGAGACGACCTCGCAGTGTGCCAAGGTCTGCAGGGTCTCCAGGCGGGCGGCGACCTCGGCTTTTTGGCGCAGGTCCGTCCAGCCGGCGCGGGGGTCCGGCGGGCCGCTCGCGGCCGGGACCGGGACGGGCGGCGGTGGCTCCCCGTTCACAGGGCGCCTCCCGGCACCGCGCGTTCGGTCGTCGCGATGGCGTAGGGTTGGCCGGCGGGGTTGCGGAGGGTTTGGGCAATCATGGAAACATCGACGAGCGCCCCGCTGCGCGTGAGTCGCTGGGTGCGATAGGGCTCGAGGGAGGGGGCCTCGACGAGACTCGCGAGCTGCTGCCGCTCCTGCTTCACGCGTTCCGGCGGGACCAAGGCGCTCGCGTTCATCTGGAGGGCTTCGGCCTCGCTCCACCCGAAAATCCGCACGGCCGCCGGGTTCCACGCGAGGATGCGACCGTCCAAATCCCGCACGGTGATGGCATCGTGCGAATCGCGCACGACCACGGCGAGCCGGGATTGTTTATGGGCCTTCCGCAAGGCCTCCCGGGTGCGCACCGACTCCGTGATTTCGACGAAGGCGATCACCACGCCTTCGATGGAGTTTTCCAGGGTGCGGTAGGGCCGGAAGCGCATCGAATACCAGGCGCCTTCCCGGGTCTGCACCTCGATCTTTTTGGGGATCAGCGTGTCGAGCACTTCCTGCGCATCCGGCACGAGGCGGTCGTAACCGAGCAGCTGGGAACCGAGGTCCTGGATGGGCCGGCCCGCGTCGCCCGGGATCAGATTGATGATCGCGGCGGCCGAGGGCGTGAAGCGCAGGATGCGCATGTGCAGATCGACGAAGAGGGTGGCGATGCCGGTACCGGCCAGCAGATTGAGCAGGTCGTTTTTCGTTTTCGACAGTTCCTCGATGCTGGTCTGCAGCTCGGTGTTGACCGTCGTCAACTCCTCGTTGACCGACTGCATTTCCTCCTTGGCGGTTTCCAATTCCTCGTTCGAGGACTGCAACTCCTCGTTCACGGACTGCATTTCTTCATTGGCGCATTTGAATTCGTAGGCGGTCCGGCGCAGTTCCTCATTGGCGCTCTGGAGGTGCTCCTCCTTGGCGCGCAACTCCGTCATGAGCGCCTGGGCGTCGGGATCGATCCCCGGGTGGGGGCCGGGGGGCAAGGCGACGGCGGCGGGATCCGGGAGCGGCGCCTCTTCCAGCATCACGAGAAACTCCGGTGCCGCCGCGGCGAAAGCCGGTTCGCGGACCACCGGCTGGATCGTGAGGGTGACGGTCGTGACGTGCCCGTGGGTTTCGACGCGGAGGCCCGCGCGGCGCACGGTTTCGCCGGCACTGGCCGCTTGGCGCAGGGTCCGCGTCAGCTCGGCGCGCAGGCCGGTGCGCGCCATTTTCAGGATGTTTTGGGTGCCCGCTTCCCCTGGGGCGGGCTCGAGATACATGCCGGCGCGACCGTGGAGGTAGAGGATGTCCCCGGCAGCGGTGACGAGGGCCGCGGCGGGAAAGGCCAATCGCAAGAGCGCCTGCTCGGTGCGCTCGCGCAGGGAGGTGGGGCCGGGTGGTTTGGCGTCCGCGGGCCGCAGCGGCGCAGGCGAGGAGGTGGTCGGGGCGGCTGAGGTGTTGGCGGTAGTCGGGTGCAGAAGGGGATGATCGGTCTTGCGCCGATAGACTTTGGCCGTGCGGTCCAACGCGGCGAAAAACTCGCCGAACTCGCTGGCCGTTTCCGAGGTGCCGAGGAAAAGCAGGCCGCCGGGCTTCAAGGCATAATGGAACACGGGCACGAGTTTGCGCTGCAACTCGGCCCCCATGTAAATCAGGAGGTTGCGGCAACTGATCAGGTCGAGTCTCGAGAAAGGGGGATCCCGCACGACATCCTGCTCGGAAAAGATCAGCAGGTCGCGGACTGCCTTGGAGATTTGATAACCGCCCGCCTCGGCGGTGAAGAATCGCGCCAACCGGTCCGGCGTCAGATCCGCGGCAATGCTCGCCGGATAACAACCCTGGCGGGCGGTGGCAATCGCCCGACCGTCGATGTCGGTGGCGAAGATTTTCACCGGGCAGACGAGCCGCAGCGCCTCCATGCGCTCGGTCAGCAGGATGGCGATGGAATAGGCCTCCTCGCCGGTGGAGCAGGCCGGCACCCAAATCCGCAGGGGGGCGCCGCCCGGGTCGGCGCCCACGATCGCGGGGATGACCCGATCTTCCAGGACCTGGAAGGCGTCCGCGTCACGGAAGAATTTGGTCACGCCGATCAGAAAATCATAAAAGAGCGCGCCGGCTTCGGCTGTCGGTTGTTGCAAAAATTTGACGTAGTCGTCGACCGATTCGATCTGGTGGAGGGCCATGCGGCGCGCGATGCGCCGATGGATCGTGCTCGGTTTGTAGAGCGAGAAATCATGGCCCGTCCGGGCCCGCACGAGGACCATGATTTTCTGGAGGGCGCTCTCATTGTGGGCCAAGGGCGTGGCGAGCGCCTCGGGGGGGCGGTGATGGACATGGCGGCAGAAGGCGAGGAGCCGTGCGCCCATCTCGTCCGGGGGCAGCTCAAAATCGACCAAGCCGGTGGCGAGCGCGCTCCGGGGCATTCCGTCGAACTCGGCCGAGGCCGGGCTCTGGGCCAAGACCAGGCCGCCGGCGCTCTTGATCGCGCGCACGCCCCCGGCCCCGTCGCTGCCGGTGCCCGAGAGCACGATGCCGATGGCGCGGTCACGCTGGTCCTGGGCGAGGGAGCCAAAAAAGAAGTCAATCTGCAGAGGCCACCCATGGGGTTCGGGCCGGGGCAGCAATTGCAGCGTGCCGTTTAGGCAGGCCAGATCTTGATTGGGCGGGATCACGTAGACGCAATTGGCCTGGATGACCATGCCATCCGCGATTTCGGTGACCGGCATGCGGGTCGTGCGGCGGATGAGTTCGGTGAGGACGCTCTTGTGGTCCGGGGCCAAGTGCTGCACGAGCACGAAGGCCATGCCGGGATCCGCGACCGTCGCCAGCCCGGAAAAAAAAGCCTGGAACGCGGCCAGCCCGCCGGCCGAGGCGCCGAGACCGACGATGGGAAACGCGGTGGGGGGGGCGGGAACCGGCGCGGCGATCATCGGCCCCTCCTTGACGCTGGCTGCGCCCGCCTGTCCCGCATGGTGCCGGGCTGCTGGCGGCCGGGTTTCTGCGGGTGCGCCGCGGCGATTTCAGCCGGAGCGGCAGGGGGGGAGGGGCAGCAGGCGTGGGCCGATTCGAGTTTCAAGAGGAGGGTGGCGGAGCAAATCAGTTGCGGCTTCTTCGGCGCAGGCGATCAATCGGCCGTTCGAGCGGAGACGCAACGAAAAGAATTCCCGCGCCTCCACCGCGACCGTGGGGCAGGCGGTCGGGGCCCGAGCCCGCGCAGCGGCGGGCGGCGGCGGCGAGCGGCGAGCGGCGGCGGCGAGCGGCGGCCGGCGGGCGGCGGCCGGCGGGAGGGGCGAAGGTGACCCCGCGGCGGCGCCGAGCCGTTGGCCGGCATGACGCTCGCCGCGCTTGCCCGCGGCGGGGCGGCTGTTGGACTCGTTGAGCGCCACGTATGAACGACTCCCCCACAACACCTGCCCTCGGCTTCGGGATTATCGGTGTCGGCATGATTGCCGACTACCACGCGCAGGCCATCGCGGCGGCGACGGGGGCGAAGCTCGTCGGCATTGCGACGCGCAGCGCGGAAAATGCCCGGGTGTTTGCGGCGAAGCACGGGGTGCCCTTCGCCACGACGAGTGTCGCGGAACTGGTGGCGCGGCCCGACATCGCCGTCGTGTGCATCACGACGCCGAGCGGCGCGCACCTGGAGCCGGCGCTCGCGGCGGTCCGGGCGGGCAAACATCTCGTGGTGGAGAAACCGATCGAGATCACGACGGAGCGGGCCGACGAGCTGCTGCGCGCGGCCGATGCGGCGGGCGTGAAGATCTCGCCGATTTTTCAGGCGCGGTTTGGCGAAGGCGCGCGGGCGCTGAAGGCGGCGATCGCGGCCGGGCGCTTCGGCCGGATCGTGCTCGCGAGCGCCTACGTGAAGTGGCACCGCTCGCGCGAGTATTACACGGGCTGGAAGGGTACGCTGGCCCTCGACGGCGGCGGGGCGGCGATGAACCAGGGGATCCACGGCATCGATTTGCTCCAGTGGTTCGCGGGGATGCCGGACGAGGTTTACGCGCGCACGACCCGGCGCGTCTACGCACACATCGAGGCCGAGGACACGCTCAGCGCCACGCTCCATTATCCGGACGGCGCGCTGGGCAGCATCGAGGCGACGACGGCGGCGTGGCCGGGGTGGTCGCGGCGCATTGAGATTTGCGGGGAGAACGGGTCGGCGTGTCTCAAGGACGACCATCTCGACGAATGGAAATTCCGCGAGGCGCAGCCGCACGATGACGCGATCCGCGCGGCCAGGCCGGATCCGGCGATGGCCTCGGGGGCGGGGGCCCCGAACGCGATCAGTTACCAGGGGCATTTGCGGCAAATTCAGGATTTGGTCGATTCGCTGCGTGACAACCGTCCGGTGGCGATTGACGGTCATGAGGCGCGCAAAGCCGTGGCGCTCATCCGGGCGCTTTATGCCTCCGCCGCGTGTGGCGCGCCGGTGAAACTCTAACGTTCCTCCCTTCCCTTCCCTTATGTCCTCCCCCTCTGCCGCCGCCGCCACCTCGTGGCGCCACCTGCTGACGCGCGACCACTGGTTTGTCTTTAGTGTCGCATCGCTCGCCTGGCTGTTCGACTGCATGGACCAGCAGTTCTTTAATCTGGGGCGCGGCGCGGCGATGGAGCAGCTGCTCCCGGACAAGACCAAGGTGATCGAATACGGCTCCTACACGACGTCGATCTTTCTGCTGGGCTGGGCGGTGGGCGGCCTGGTCTTCGGGGCGCTGGGCGACCGGTATGGGCGCGCGCGGATTCTCACGGTGTCGGTGTTGCTTTATTCGGTGTTCACCGGTCTGAGCGCGCTGTCGACGGGGTTTTTTGATTTTTGCGTCTATCGGTTTCTGACCGGCCTCGGGGTGGGCGGGGTGTTCGGGCTGGCGGTGGCGCTGGTGGCGGACACGGTGCCGGACAAGGCGCGGGCCCCGGCGCTGGGGCTGCTCCAGTCGCTTTCGAGCATCGGCAACATTTCCGCCGCGCTGATCGGCATGGGCATTGCGGCCCTGGCCGCGCAAAAGCTGCTGCCGGGCGGGCTGCAAACCTGGCAGGCGATGTTCCTCGTCGGCGCGACGCCCGCGTTCCTGTGCGTGTTTATTCTCGCGAAACTCAAGGAGCCGCAGAAATGGGTGGACGCGAGGGCTGCCGGCAAGATCAGCGGCGTGAAGTTCGGTTCCTACGCGACGCTGCTCTCGCATCCGCGCTGGCGGAAGCACGCCTGGGGCGGGCTGATCCTGTGCAGCGCGGGCATCATCGGGCTGTGGGGCATCGGGAACTTCCACCCGACGATTGTCTCCTCGATCGTGACGGAGCATTTGAAGGCCTCCGGGGTGTCGCCGGAGAAGCTGGCCAGCGAAAAGGCGTTTTGGAGCTCGATGGGGCTGCTGTTGCAGAACATCGGCGCGTTCTTCGGGATGACGACGCTGGCGTGGGTGGCGCAGGTGAAGGGCCGCAAGATTGCGTTCGCCCTCGCGTTGATCCTCTCGTTCCTGTCGACCGTGCTCGTGTTCAAGGGCATGAGGCAGTTCAGCGATATTTTCTGGATGATCCCGCTGATGGGCTTCGGGCAGCTTTCGGTGTTTGCGGTCTATGCGATCTACCTGCCCGAGCTGTTTCCGACGAGCCTGCGGGCCACGGGCACGAGCTTCTGCTACAACTTCGGGCGGGTGGCCGCGGCGACGTCGCCGTTTACGGTCGGGCAGATCACGAAGAGCCTCGGCGGCAATCTCGAGGGTTTCCGCACGGCGGGCCTGTGGGTGAGCCTGGTGCTCCTGCTGGGGCTGTTGGTGTTGCCGATGCTGCCCGAAACGAAGGATCAGCCGTTACCGGAAGAGTGAGCGGGCCCCGCGTGAACCCGCGGGCGAGCGGCGGACCCGGCCGTGGGCGGGGTCCGGACCGCGGGTGAGAGGGGCCTCATTCTCCGGCCCGGTCTCCGCTGTCGTTGCCGCCCGTCCAGTCCGAGAACGGCTCCACGCCCCCAGAACGAGAAAGACTTTTTCCCCATGTCATCCCCCGCCTCCTCCGCCCTCCCGTGGTATCGCACGCTGTCGAGCAACCACTGGTTCGTTTTCACGGTCGCCTCGCTCGCGTGGCTGTTCGACTGCCTGGACCAACAGCTCTTCATCCTGGCGCGTGACAACGCCATCAAGGCGCTCGCGGCGCCCGGCACCGATGCGCTCGTGTTGAAGCAACTCAGCGGCTGGGCGCAGAGTATCTTCGTCGCGGGCTGGGCGCTGGGCGGGCTGATCTTCGGCTCGGTCGGAGATCGGATCGGCCGCGCCAAGACGCTTTCGCTCACCGTGCTCATTTACTCGCTGTGCACGGGGCTTTCGGCGTTCGCGCAGGACATCACGCAGTTCATGATTTACCGGGCGATCACCGGCCTCGGCGTCGGCGGGGTCTTCGGTCTGGCGGTCGCGCTGGTCGCGGATTCGCTGCCCGACCACGCGCGGCCCAAGGCGCTCGGACTCCTGCAGGCGCTCTCCGCGGTGGGCAATGTGACTGCCGGGGCGTGCGCGATGGCGCTCTCGGGCATGGACCCGATGGTCTCCTGGAAATACCTTTTCCTGATCGGCGCCGCGCCCGCGTTTCTGTGCATTTTCATCATGATCCGTCTGAAGGAGCCCGCGAAATGGGTGGCGGCGCGGGCGGCGAGCCGCGAGGCCGGGGGCAAGGCGATGGGCAGCTACGGCAGCCTCTTCGGCGAGGCGCAGTGGCGCCGGCCGGCCATTTTGGGCATGATCTTGTGCGTGTCGGGCGTCGTGGGTCTCTGGGGAGTGGGCTTTTTCAGCGGCGCGCTCATCGGTCCGGCGATCGAGAAGGCGCTCCGGGCCCAGAACCTCTCGCCGGCGGAGATCACCGCCGGCAAGCAGTGGTGGACGGCGGCCAACCTGATTGTGCAGAACATCGGCGCGTTCTTCGGCATGATCGTGTTCTCGAAGCTCGCCGCGATTTACGGACGCAAGATCATCTTTGCCGGCGGCTTCCTCGCGGCCTTCGCGGTGACGATTTTCTTCTACAAGAATTTCCAGACCAAGGCGGATATCTGGATGACCGGGCTGATGGGTTTTTGCCAACTGGGCATCTTCGCCGGCTTTGCGATTTATCTGCCTGAGCTGTTTCCGACCCGGCTGCGCAGCACCGGGGTGAGCTTCTGCTACAATGTCGGGCGATTCATCGCGGCCACGGGCCCGATCACGCTGGGCAGCCTGCAAAAAATGCTCGGCGATAAAGCCATCGCCGCTCTGCCCGCGACCGCCGACGCCGTGGCGAAGGCCGATGCGCAGCTCACGGCCTTTCGGGACGCGGCCTGCTGGCTCGCCTGCATTTACTTCGTCGGTCTGATCGTGCTGCCCTTCCTCCCGGAAACCAAGGGTCGGCCGATGCCGGAGTAGGCGTGGAGCGAGGTGGAGCGCGTTGACCTCAACGCGCTGCAGGATTCACGGCGTAGCCGAAGCGCGTTGGGTCA
>JBIKOK010000366.1:0-4597 GCA_044358025.1 Opitutaceae bacterium | reverse complement strand
TCGCTGGCCGCGAAGTCCAGGGCCTCGACGTCGGCTTCGAGTTCCGCCTCCCCAAAACCCGCCTCGGCCAGGCCTCCCTGCGCGGCGATGCCGCTTACCTCCTCCAGTCCGACACCGAAGACGAACCCGGCGCAGCCAAAGTAAATAATATCAACCGCGACGGCCGCACCCGTTTCCGCGGCAATCTCGGCGCCACGTGGCGCAAGGATCGCTGGACCGCCGGCTGGTTCACCACCTATTACGGCGCCTATGTCGACACCGGCACGGCCACGACCAGGGAAATTTACGACGCGCTCGGCCAACCCGACTACATCTCCGTCTACGTCGATTCCGGCAACGTCACCCGCTACCGCTACCTCGTGAGTCCCTTCGCCACGCACAGCGCCTACCTCAACTACGCGATCCCGCGCCAGCGCCGCGGCGGCCTCTTCGCCGGCACGGCCTTCCGGCTCGGCGTGAACAACGTGACCGACATCGAGCCCCCGCTCGCCGATGAAGATTTTGGCTACCGCCGCGGTGCCGGCACCACCGCCAAAGGCCGCACGTTTTACGCCCAGATCACGAAAAACTTCTAACCCGGAGCAGCGAGGCCCACCCGCGGCCATCCTTGCCAGACGTGCGCTGTTGCGTCTCGCCGAGGCTCCCCCAGACTCTTCCCCCAATGATGCTCACTTTTATGACTAACCACCGCACCCGACTCCGAGCGGCCTTGGCCCTCGCGCTGACCGCTACCGCTTTCGCGCAGACTGCGCCCAAGCCCGTCCCACCGCCGGACGACGAAACCATCAAGCTCGAAGCGTTCTCCGTCACCGGCTCGAACATCCGACGCCTGGATATCGAAAAATCCCTCCCCGTCACCATCCTCGGCACCGCCGAGATGGAGGTCCGCGATGCTTCCCAGCCCGCCGATCTTTTGACGTCCCTGCCGCAGGTCACCGGCCTCCCCGGCAACGAATCCGCGACCCTCGGCGCGACTGCCCGCGGTGACAACGCCACGATCTCGCTCCGCGGCATTCCATCGAGCAACACGCTTATGCTCCTCAACGGCCGCCGCCTCGTGCCGCATCCGATCAGCCAGAGCGAGGCCGGCGTCCCCACGCTCTCAACCAACGTCAACCAACTCCCTAACCGCGGCCTCTCCCGGGTCGAGATTCTCCGCGACGGCGCCTCGTCCGTCTACGGCACCGATGCCGTCGCCGGCGTGGTGAACTTCACCACGAACAAGAATTTCCGCGGCACCGAACTCGCATTCCGCTACGGCCAGACGAAATACCACGATGGCGAAGAGTCCCGCACCACCCTCACGCACGGCCTCGAGTTCGCCGGCGGCAAGGGCCGAGCGATGTTCACCGCCGACTACTACACCCGCGAGGCGATGTATGCCCGCGATCGCGCGTTCTCCGCTGAAGCCGACAACAGCTACCGCGCTCCGGCCCCCTGGAACGTCCCGACGAACACCACGTTCAACCTCCGCTCCGCCACCACCGAATTCGGCAACTACCTTCTCGGCACCGTCACGGGCACGAATCCCTTTGGCGGCGTGAGCTCCTTTGCCGGGGCCCGCCCCGCCGGCGTCCCCGCCACCCTCGCGGCGACCTCCGGCATCTTCTTCCTCCAGCCCAACGGCTCCGGCGGCGTGAGCTTCGGCACGGCGACGCCCAGCCGCGCCGGCGTGACCCATGACTACTATTGGAACAACAACGCCTATCGCGTCATCCAGCCCGCCTCCAACCGCACCAACGTCTTCGCCAGCGCCGAATACGATCTCACCAACCGCGTGACCGCGTTCGTCGAAGCCAGCCTCTATCGCGCGCACTCCGTCACCTACCGCGAGCCCGACGGCATCACGCAGAGCACCGATGGCTTCGTCATCGTCCCGGTCACCAACCCCTACAATCCCTTCGGCAACCGCTTCTGGTCCACCACCGGCGCGCCCAATACCGACGGCACCCCGCGCCTCACCGGCACGCCTTCCGCCGTCTCCATCACCAACAAGCGACTCACCGATCTCGCCACGCGCACCGATTGGGTCGACACCTCGGTCTACCGCGGCGTCGCCGGCCTGCGCGGCAAACTCTTCAACACCTGGACGTGGGAATCCGCCCTGCTCTGGTCGACCGGACGCGTCATCGAAAACGAAGAAGGGCCCAGCCGAAAGAGCCTCCTCATCGCCGCCATCAACCAGACCGATTCCGCGAAAGCGTTCAACCCCTTCACCCGCACCTTCGCCGTGCAAAACGGCACGCTCGCCGTCACCGGCGATTTCAAGAATCCCGACAGCGTCACCTCCACGTTCCGCTCCTCGTTTATCCGCAGCGGCATCACCAAACTCGGCAGCGGCGACTTCCGCGCCAGCGGCGACGTCTTCCCCATCTGGGGGGGCAACAGCATCGGCGCGGCCTTCGGCGGCGAGTTCCGCTACGAATCCTACGACGACTTCCGTCCTCCCTTCGCCGGCCTGAATCCCGCCGACTCCGGCCTCGATCCCGTCTCCAACGACTTTCTCGGCTTCTCGCCCAACTCCGACACGCACGGCAACCGCCACGTCGCCGGAGCCTACCTCGAGACCGCCGTCCCGCTCGTCGGCGGCAAATTCACGCTCCCCCTCGTGCACTCCCTCGAGCTCACGGCCTCGGCCCGCTACGAGAGCTACACCGACTTCGGCAACACCACCAAGCCCAAGTATGGCGTCAACTGGCGCCCCGCTCCTTGGGCGATGGTTCGCGCCTCCTACAACCAGGGCTTCCACGCTCCCAACCTCGCCCAGCTCTTCACCGGCACGCTCATTCGCACCGTCACCGGCAGCACCGATACCTATCGCAGCGCGGTCACCGGTCTCACGACGGACGGCCCGTCGAACCGCCGCAGCGTGGCTTCGGGCAATCCCGACCTGGCCCCCGAGCTCTCCACCGGCAAATCCGCCGGCATCGTCGTCGAAGTCCCGCGCATCAAGGGCCTCTCCATCGGCGTCGATTACTGGGAAATCCGCCACAAGAACATCATCTCGTCCGGCGGGGGCATCCCGGATGACACCGCGGCGCTTCAGGCCGCCACCCAAGCCGCGCTCGCCGCCGGCACCGCCATCGGCGCAATCAACCTCGGCTCCGGCACCGCCGCTTACCTGGGCGACCCGTCCATCGTGCGTCTCCCCGTGACCGCCGCCGACACCGCCGCCTTCGCCGCCTACAACGCCACCCGCACCCCCGGTAACCAGCGCGCCACCGTCGGTGCCATCGACCGCATCCTCACCTCGTATTTCAACAAGGCCGAAGAGTTCGTGAACGGCTTCGATTTCGACGTGAGCTACCGTCTGCCGCGCCTCGCGCTCGGCAACATCACCCTCAACACCAACTGGACTTACCTGAACGATTTCCACTCCTACACCGCCGCCGGCTCGGCCCGCACCGAGCAGCGCTGGACCAACGGCAACGCCAAATGGCGCGGGTCGGTCAACGTGAGCTGGCGGCGCAACGCCTGGGGCGCCGGTCTCGGCGCGTATTACATCGGCAGCTACACCGATAGCGGCGCCACGACCACGCAGGCCGTCTGGGACGGCCTCGGCAACCCGACCTACATCCAGCCGGTCTTCAACAACGGCGCTTACTCCTACCGCTACGTCGTGCACGATTCGATCACCTACAACACGTTCGTGACCTACCGTGTCTCGGCGCAGAACCGCTACCTCAACAACACGAACATCCGCTTCGGCATCGTGAACCTCCTCAACTCGAAGCCGCCGCTCTCCAGCGATTCCCGCGGCTACGATCCGTCGCAATACAACCTCATGGCTCGCGGCCTCAGTTGGTCGCTGCAGCTCACCAAGAAATTCTAATCCTGTCACCCATCGGGCCGGTCTCTGACCGGCCCTTTTTTATGTCCAAACACCTTTTCGTCTTCCTCTCGCTCGTCCTTTCCCTCGGCACGGCCCCCGCCGCCACCCCGGTCACGATCACCCCCGTCACCGCCAAGCACGGCATGGTGGTTGCCGCTCATCCCCAGGCCGCGGCCGCCGGTCTCGCGGTCCTCCAGGCCGGCGGCAACGCCATCGACGCCGCCGTGGCCACCTCGCTCGCCGTCGGTGTCGCCGAACCCTACGGCTCCGGCCTCGGCGGCAAACTCATGCTGCTCTACTATGAGGCCAAGTCAGGCAAAACCACCGTCGTCGACGGCATGGACGCCGCCGGCTCTCTCGTGGTCGAGTCCTACACGCAACGTCCCTCGGAAGATCGTAGCTACGGCTACGGCTCCGTCTGCGTTCCGGGACTCGCCGCCGGACTCTGGGCGGCCCACCAAAAATGGGGCGCGAAACCCTGGGCCGAAACCGTCCGGCCCGCCATCGCCCTCGCGCGGGCCGGCTTCCGGATCCTCCCGAAATCCCGCGAATTCTTCGAGGAATCGGAAAAGAAGCTCCACCGCGGCGACGCCGAGATCGCCCGCCTCTATCTTCCCGACGGAAAACTCCCCGCCGTCGGCACGCTGCTCCCCAACGAGGACCTCGCCCGCACCATGGAACTCCTCGCGCAGCTGGGCCGGGACGGTTTCTACCGCGGGCCGGTCGCCGCCGCCATCGTCAAAGCCGCCCAGCAGGGCGGGGGAG
>JBIKOK010000365.1:0-4629 GCA_044358025.1 Opitutaceae bacterium | reverse complement strand
CCATCGACGCCGCGAGCGACTACGCCGACGACCACCACGCGTCCGTCCGCCTCGCCGGCGCGCGCGACGTCGCGGAATTCGCCATCGCGAGCGAGCACGCCAACCGCGCTTTCATCGAGCAGCTCTTCCACCACCTCATCAAGCAATCCCCCCGCGCCTACGGCCCCGACACGCTCGCCCGCCTGCGCGATTCTTTCATCGCCTCCGGCTACAATTTACGGACGCTGATGGCCGAGATCGCCACTCTCGCCGCGCTGCCCGGCGCCGCCCCCACGACACTCGCCGTTACATCCCCACCCCACTCGCCATGACCCCGCTCCTCCGCCGCGAATTCCTCCGCCAGGCCGGCCTGTCCGCCGCCGTGCTGCCCTTCATCTCCGGCCTGCCGAGTCTCGCCCTCGCCGCGCCCGCGCGCCCACGCCAGCGGCTCATCGTCGTCTTCTCGCCCAACGGCACCATCCCGCCCGCGTTCTGGCCCGACCAAGTCGGCCGCGATTTTCAGTTGAAGGAAATCCTCTCCCCGCTCGCGCCCTACCGCGACCGGATGCTCACTTTGCAGGGTCTCTCCAACAAAGTGCGCGGCGATGGCGACGGCCACATGCGCGGCATGAGTTGCCTGCTCACCGGCATCGAACTCCTCCCGGGCAATATTATGGGTGGTTCCGGCGTGCCCGCCGGCTGGGCCAGCGGCATCTCGATCGACCAGGAGATCAAAAACTTTTTCCAGAGCCAGGCTTCGACCCGCACGCGGTTCGGTTCGCTCGAATTTGGCGTCGGCGTGCAGGACCGCGCCGATCCGTGGACGCGCATGTCCTACGCCGGCTCCGGCCAGCCCGTCGCGCCGATCTCTGATCCGTACCAGATGCACGAGAAACTCTACGGCCAGATGAAGGACCGCGAAAACCTGCGCAGCGTGCTCGATCCCCTGAAGGCCGATCTCGCCAAAGTCCGCTCGATCATCAGTGCCGAGGATCGCCGCACGCTCGAGCAGCACGAGGCGCTCGTCCGTCAGCTCGAACGCGAAATCACCCAGGGCCCCGGTCAGACCCTCCGCGTCACCCCACCCGACCTCGAGCGCGGCATCGCCGACCAAAACGACAACGTCCCGCGCCTCTCCCGCATGCAGATCGATCTGCTCGTAAACTCGTTCGTCAACGACATGGCCCGCGTCGCCACGCTCCAATACACCAAGTCCGTCGGCGGCGCGCGGATGAACTGGCTCGACATCACCGACGGCCACCACGGCCTCTCCCACGAGCCCGACACCGACGAAGCCGCGCAGAAAAAACTCATCAAGATCAACACCTGGTTCGCCGGCGAAGTCCGCTACCTCGCCGACCGCCTCGCGGCCACGCCGGAACCCGGCGGCGAGGGCTCGTCGATGCTCGATCACACGCTGATCGTCTGGACCAACGAACTCGGCAAAGGCAACAGCCACACCCTCGACAACATCCCCTTCGTCCTCCTCGGCGGCGGCTTCGGCTTCGAGATGGGCCGCGCGCTGAAGTTCGACAAAGTCCCGCACAATCGCCTGCACCTCGCCCTCGCCCACGGCGCCGGCCATCGCCTCGAGACCTTCGGCAAACGCGACCTCTGCAGCGGCGGCCCGCTCACACTCGCCTGAGCCTCCCCTTCAACCCGTAGCCGCACCGGTTACGGTGCGGTCCGCTCCCCCCCGCCACGCCGACTCCGGGCCCCACCGCCTCTCCGTCCACGTATTTCACACCATGAAAATCGAAACTTTTTATTTCGATTTTCATGGATGAAATTCCGCCATGATCGCCCGCGCCGCCGCCGCCGCCCGGCTCAAGACCGCGCTTGAGAAGAATCCCGTGTGCGCGTTGCTGGGGCCGCGCCAGTGCGGCAAGAGCACGCTCGCCCAGGAATTTTCGGACGGACGCGCCGTGCGCTGGTTCGACCTTGAGGACTCGGCGACCGCGCCGCGCTCCGCCAACCCGAACTCGCCCTGTCCCCGTTGCGCGGGCTGGTTGTCATCGACGAAGTCCAACGCGAGCCCGGGCTCTTCGCCGCCTTGCGTCCACTCGCCGACCGACGCGGCGCACCCGCGCGTTTTCTTGTTCTCGGCAGCGCCTCCCCGACGATCGTGCGCGGCGTCGCGGCAAGTCTTGCCGGTCGAGTCGGCTTCGTCGACCTGGGCGGACTCAACCTCGCCGAAGTGGCTCCGAAAGCCCGCGATGCGCTCTGGCTGCGCGGAGGATTTCCGCGCTCATTTTTGGCGACTACCGACACCGCCAGCGCCCGCTGGCGAAGCGACTGCCTGCGCACCTTTCTCGAGCAGGATCTGCCACAGCTCGGAGTCCGCACTGCCGCCGAGACGCTCCGCGCTTCTGGACGATGATCGCCCATTTTCATGGCCAAGTCTGGAACGGCGCCGAGTTCGCTCGCGCCCTCAGTGCTTCGGAGCCCACCGCGCGCCATTATCTCGCTCTTCTCTGCGGCACCTACAGGGTTCGCCGTCTGCAACCCTGGCACACCAACCGCGGCAAACGGGAGTTGAAGGCGCCGAAAATCTACGTGCGCGATTCCGGGCTGCTCCACAGCCTTCCAGGCATCACGGATCGCGCCGGCCTGCTTTCCCACCCCAAACTCGGCGCCTCGTGGGAGGCTTTGCCTTGGAGCAGATCCTCGCGGCCTGCGGCGCCGAGGACACCTATTATTGGGCCTCTCACAACGGGGCCGAACTTGACCTCGTTCTCTTCCGTCGCGGTCAGGCCTGGGGCGTTGAGTTCAAGGTCGGCGACGGCCCCACCATGACCAAGTCGGTGCAGATCGCCCTCAGTGATCTGAAACTGGAGCGCGCTTGGATCGTCCACGCCGGCACCAAAACCTACCCGGTGAACGAGCCCGTCGATGCCCTTCCCCTCCACAAACTCCACGAACTCGTCGACACGATCATGG
This sequence comes from Opitutaceae bacterium, assembly GCA_044358025.1. Classification (GTDB taxonomy): domain Bacteria; phylum Verrucomicrobiota; class Verrucomicrobiia; order Opitutales; family Opitutaceae; genus GAS368. The sequence continues at coordinate 1,710 of JBIKOK010000365.1, read as the reverse complement.
GGTGATCCATTCTCGAGATTCCGCTCGCGTCTCGCTCGCCACTTTCCCTCGTCCCGTTCTGCTTTCCCCATGCCCCCACCCCCTGCTCGCCTCCTCGCCCCGGCCCCCACGCCCACCCGCCGCGCCTTCCTGAAAAAGTCCTTCGCCGCCACCGGCGCCGCGCTCTTCCCCCTCATCGTCCCCGCGCACGTCCTCGGCCGCGGCGGCGGCGTGGCCCCGAGCAACCGCATCACCCTCGGCGGCATCGGCATCGGCCCGCGCGGCAATCGGGTCCTCGCCACCATGCTGCCCGCCCCGGATCTGCGGTTCATCGCCACCTGCGACATCCAGTCCCGCATGCGCGAGTCCGTCAAAGCCTCCATCGACGAACGCTACGGCGACAAGGCCTGCACCCCGTATCGCGATCTCCGTGACCTCCTCGCCCGCCCCGACCTCGACGCCGTCCTCATCGCCACCGGCGACCGTTGGCACGCCCTCGCCTCCATCCTCGCCGCCAAGGCCGGCAAAGACGTCTACTCCGAAAAACCCTGCGGCCTCACCATCGGCCAGTGCCAGTCGCTCGCCGACACCATGCACCGCACCGGCCGCGTTTTCCAGGCCGGCACGCAGCGCCGCAACGTCCCCAACTTCCAGTTCGCCGCCCACCTCGCCCGCTCCGGCAAACTCGGCCGCCTCCACACCCTCCACGCCTCGATCTACAAACTGGGCCAGAACTACGACTGGCTCCCCGCCGAACCCGAACCGCCCCGCGACGTAATCGACTGGGACCTCTGGCTCGGCCCGTCACCGTGGCGGCCCTACAACAAATCCTACGTCGTCGACCGCCGCTGGCGCGGCTACTACGACTTCGATTCCGGCGCCAAACTCCTCGACTGGGGCGCCCACACCGTCGACCTCTGCCAATGGGCCAACCGGGCCGACGACACGACGCCCGTCGCCTACGAACCCGACGGCGAGACCGTCCACGCCCGCTACGCCAACGGCGTCAAACTCGTCCTGCGCCCCACCGGCTGGATCGGCCAACCCGCCGGCATGAACAAAGCCGGTAACTACGCCGTCGGCTCCACCGGCACGTGTCCGGTGCGCTTTGAAGGGGACGAAGGCTGGATCGAAACCGGCGACAACGGCGCGATCGAAGTTTTCCCCGCCTCCCTCCGCGGCGAACTCCGCGCCTTTAAAATGGCCGGCACCGATCCCACCAACCACACGCGTGAATTCCTCGACTGCGTGAAATCCCGCGCGCTCCCCGCCGCCAATTACCAGGTCATGCGCCGCACCCACGTCGCCTGCCACGCCGCCGCCATCGCCTGGCAACTCGGCCGCAAGCTGGCCTTCGATCCCGCCACCGAAGCCTTCACCGGCGACGACCAAGCCAACCGTATGCGCACCCGCGCCCTCCGCGAACCCTGGCACATCTGACCAAAAGCGGGAGGGGCTTTACGCCCCGATTCCCGTAGCCCGCCTCTTGAGCGCGGTACGCCCACCCCCTCCGCCCGTTTGCCTCCTCCGTTCCGAAGCTGCGAACGCCAGCCAGCAGTCACCCACCCTTCTTCCCTCCCTCCCTTTTTTGCGCCGCCTGCGCCTCTTTGCGGCCATCACATCACCTCCGCCCCCATGCGCCCCCGCCTCCCCCTCTCTCCGTCTCTCTGCCTCGTCCTCCTCCTCTCCGCCCCCGCGCCTGCCGCCACTCCCGACCCGACGGCCACGCCA
>JBIKOK010000024.1:0-50925 GCA_044358025.1 Opitutaceae bacterium | reverse complement strand
GGCACGCGCACCTATTCACCCGTGGGCGGCACGGTGCTCGAACCGGGCACCTATACGCTCTCGGTGAGCTTCATGCCCGCCGATGGCACCAACTATAACGGGCCGATCACGGCGACGGTGACCCTCGTGGTGGAACTGCCCTCGGCACCCGCGGCGATCGACGATACGGTGCGGGCCCTCGAAAGCTCGGGCGTCGCCAACGCGACCCCGGGGCTCAATCCCCAGGAGAACGTCCTCACGAACGAGACGGGGACCGCGATCACCGACAGACTCATGGGGGGCGTCGCCCGGAGCAGCCGTCCGGCCTCCCTCACCGGCCAATACGGCACGCTGACCGCCGCCGCGGAGGGCACCTTCGCCGACGTGGCCAACGACGCGCTGCCCGCGGTCGAAGCTCCCGATGTTGAGCAGGCCCCGGGGCTCGATCCTCTGGGGAACGTCCTCACGAACGACACAGGGACCGCGATCACCGTCAGAATCATGGGCGGCGTCGCCCTGACCAGCGGCCCCGCCGCGATCCTCGGCCAATACGGCACGCTGACCGCCGCCGCGGACGGCACCTTCGCCTACGTGGTCAACAACGCGCTGCCCGCGGTCGAAGCCCTCAATGTTGGGCAGGCCCTGACCGACACGTTTGCTTACACCCTGAGCGACCGCTTCAACCGGACGGCCGGAGCGCGCCTCTCCATCACGATTGCCGGGGCCAACGATGCCCCGGTGGCCGTGGCGATCACGTTGCCGCCCGCCACCGCCGGCCGGGCCTTCGGGCCCATCACCGTTGCGCCGTTCACTGATGTCGACAACGCCCTCCTCACCTACACGGTCACCGGACTCCCAGCGGGGGTCGTCTTCGATCCGGTGACGCGCACGTTCTCGGGCACGCCCGGCAGCGTGGGCAATTTCAGCCTGACGCTCACCGCGAGCGACGGAGAATTTAGCGTCTCCACCACGTTCACCCTCCAGGTGACGGCACCGCCGGTCAACACCGTGCCCTCCGGCCCCATCGCGTTTACCGGCGATCCGGCGCGGGTGGTCGGACCGGACGGCACCGTGTTTGCGGTCGCCGACGCGGACAGCGCCGAGCTGACCGTCACGTTAAGCGCCGGGGTCGGCCTGCTCACCCTGCCGAACCGCACGGGCCTCACGCTCGGGGCCGGCTCGGGACTAAACGAAACCAGCCTCACCTTCCGTGGCTTGGTGCGCGATCTCAACGCGGCCCTGGCCCAGCTCATCTATCAAGCCCCCGCCGGCTTTTTCGGTCAGGACACCATCACGATTACGTCCACGGACGAACGGGGAAGCACGGATGTCGATCGGATCGATCCTCCCTTCACCGTCGCCTTGGCGACCCTGGGCGGCACAAATGTCTCCGCCGCGATTGCATCGATCGGTTCGGGGGACAAGCAATTGGTCAGCGGCCGCGTCACGCAGTTTGATGCCAGCGTGGTCAATGGCGTGAGCGTATCCGGGACCGGCGCCGCCGGCGAGCTGGTGGTCGGCTCGCCCACGCGCCAAGACGGCTCGGTGCAGCAGACCACGGTTTCGGTGGAACTCACCTATGCCGACGGCTCCAAGGAAGTCGTGCCGGTCAAGGTCACCATCTACAATCCGAAGCTACAGCTGGTCACCCGGCTTATCCTGAATCCCCAGACGAGCCTTTATGAGCAACGCGTGGAGGTGACGAACACCACGCCCTATGTGATCGACTCTTTCCGCGTGTTGATTCCGACCTTGCCCGGCGGGGTGATGCTCTATTCGCGGAGCACCACTACGGCGAGCGGGCAGCCGGCCGTGGAAGACACCCGCGCCCTCCAACCGGGCGAGGTCCGGGTGTTTATCATCGAATACTTTGCCCCCAACGTGGCGCAGTTTCCCGAACCGGCCGTCGCGCTGGAAATCAACTCGGTGGGCGCCCTCGCGAGCCCGCTCGGCACTACGGCGGCCATCGACCGTACGGTCTTGGCGCCTAACGGTCGTCGCTACATCGAATTCGCCACGGCCCTCAACCAAAGTTACTGGATCCAATACCGCGACAGCGCGACCGCCTCCTGGGAGACCTCCGCCGTGCCCGTCGCCGGCACCGGCACCTCGATCAACTGGCTGGATGATGGCTGGCCCAAGACCAATTCGGTGCCCACTGCGGCGCGCGAATACCGTCTGCTGGTGGCGGCGCAGGGCGCCGGCTCCCTGACCTTGGCGGCCCAGCCCCAAGCGGTTCAGACCGCCCTCGACGGACCCGCCACGCTGCAAGTGGCCGCCAACGGCACCGGCCCGTTTGCCTACCAGTGGTATCGCGACGGTGAGCCTGTCGCCGGTGCCACGCGCGCCGCCTTCTCCGTCGCCAAAGCCACTCTGGCCGATGAAGGCGACTACCACGTCGTCGTGAACGATGGGAAATCGGTCGTGCAGTCGCAGACGTCCCGGCTGGCGCTGACCAGCCCCAATCCGGGGCGCATCGCCAACCTGGCGGTCCGCGCCCAACTGGAAGCGTCCGGGCAACCGCTCATCACCGGGTTTGTGATCGAAGGGAACGGCACGCGGCCGGTCCTCATGCGGAGTGTCGGCGAGACGCTGCGCGGCTTCGGGTTGTCCGCCGCCGTCGCGAATCCCGCGCTCCAACTGTACCGCGGGAGCGCGCTGATCGGCGAAAACGACGATTGGGCCACCGATGTCACGGCCAGCGAAACGCTCGCGGTGAGCGGCTTGGTCGGCGCATTTCCCCTGGCCTCCGCCGCCAAAGATGCGGCCATGGTGCGGCGGCTGGTCGCCGGAAATTATTCGATTCAGACGCAGAATCTGACCAGCGCTGGGGGTGAGGTCCTGGTCGAACTCTACGCCGCCGCCGGGCGCGACAGCGGTGACAGTCGGATCGCGAATGTCTCCACCCGCGCCAAGATTGTGGCGGAAGACGGCGCGCTGATCGCCGGCCTCACCATCGAAGGCAACACCACGCTGCGTCTGCTGGCGCGGGTCGTGGGACCCGGTCTGACGAGCTTCGGGGTGACCGACGCTCTGGCCGATCCCACGCTCGCGCTCTACGCCGCCGGTGCTTCCGTTCCGCTCGCGACCAACGACGATTGGGGCTCCGTCCAAGCCACCGTCGTCGGCGAGTCGTTGTTTCGCCGGGTCGGAGCCTTCGACCTGAAGCCCGGTTCCCGGGATGCCGTCATTGTCACCCGCCTGCCGCCCGGCTCCTACACGTTGGTGGCGCAAGGCAAAGGTGCGGACGCCGGCCAAGCGCTGATCGAAATCTACCTGATTGACTAAACCGCCCGTTGCCTAACTTCCCTTGCCTATGAAATTCCCTTCCTCGTTCCTCCCGCTGGTTGCGCTCGCACTGCCGGGCTTCCCCGCTGCGGTCGCGGCCGCCGACCCCGCCGCCTTTCGCTGGCACCTGGAAGCCGGTCCCAGCCTTTGGTTGAACACGCGCGTCACCTTCGGGGCCAATGCCAGCGCCGATCCTGCGGCGGGCCCCAGGTCCGACCGCTTCTACGACGACGGATTCAACCGCGTCGACGCGTCGGGCAACCTCGGCGACGGATCGTTCGGTCCGCTCGCGAGCCGCACGGGCTACTTTGGGTTTAACAACGACAGTCAGGTCGACATGAGAGCCGGGACCCTCGCCCTGCGTCGGGTGCGGCTGGCCGGTGGCGACTATCTGTCGGCGACGCCGGTGACCGCGCAACCCGCCTGGCATGCGGCGCTGCGGGTCTCGCTCCAGCGTGGGGCGCGCGTCGGGCGCGACTGGGGCGTCGAGCTCGGGGTCGATACGGTGAAACTGCACGCGGCCAGTTCGGAAGCGCTGCCTGCCGCGCTGCGCCTCCTCACCGACACGTATGCGTTGGGCGGCGTGGTGCCGCAGCGCGCGCCTTACAGCGGCCGCTTCACCAGTATTCCCGGCGACCAGCGGATCGGGGACACCCCGACGCGCAGCGTGAGCACCGTCGCGGGCACGCTCGCGGGCTCGCGGGATTTTGTCGCCCGCTCGACGGCGCTGCAACTTGGGCCCTGGCTGGAGTTCGGTCAGGCCCGGACGCAGCCGGCCGCGGCGGAGCGCGAGCGTTGGTTCCTGCGCCTGCGCGGCGGAGTGGCCCTGCTGGCCACCCGCGCGTCGTTCCGCACGGCCGAGCAGGTACAGGCGCCCGGGCTGACCGGGGCCGCCCCGGTGAGCGCCAGCGGCGAGCGCCGTCGTTCGGACTGGGGTGCGTTTGCGGGCCTCACGCTGCGTCGCTCCTTCAGTCCGCGGGTCGCGGCCTTTGGTGGGGTGGAGGCGCTGTGGGGCTCGCGCATGACCATCGCGCACGCGGACCGTTACGCCCGCCTCGACCTGTCCAAGACGATGCTGGTCCAATTCGGTCTGGAGATCGGCTTGGGCGAGCGCTGAAGGCCGCGTCCGGCGCTTGCAACTCGGGGGCGGGCGAACCGCCCGCCTGCGAGAGGGGGGAACTGATCCCCTGATTTTCGCCGAACGGCCATTCGGGCCGGGCACCTGCACGGTTGGGCACCCGAAGGTTGCCGCCCATGACCCGAAGCTGGGACCCGGTGACGGGTGAGGAATCCGCGGAAAATCCGTCGCCTGGAGAAGATCCTCTTGAATGGCCGTGAGCGGGCGCGACGGGTCGTAGATGCTCAGGGGGCGGGGCCGAGATCCGCCGGGCGGGCCGGGGCGCTCTCCATCGTGGCGAGCAGCATCGCGCCCAATTCGGTGGCGGCGCGTCCGAGTTGGCCGAAGACCCACCGGTCGCGTCGGGCGGCCGGGTCGGTCGCCTCCGGGACCGGGACGGGCAGGCGGAGTTGCGCGAAGGCGGCGGACAGTTCGCCGAGCTGCGGGAGAAGCGGGTCGTCGCGTTCGACGGCCAGTGCGAGGGCGTCGAAGGTGGATGCGCCGAGGTGGGCGAAGCGGGTGAGTTCGGGGTGCGCGAGCGGCGCGCCGGGCGTGAGATGCACGGCGATCACGTTGAACGCGCGCGTGAGGCGCTGGTTGCCGTTGGCGAGGGTCGCGGCCTGTTCGAGGCCGAGCTGCTGGTTCTTCGGGTCGCCGCTCATGCGCTGCAGCGAGGAGAACACCCGGCTGTTGGCCGATTCGGCGTGGCGTTTGGCGAGGGTGGCGGCGGCGTCGTAGGGGCCGCCGGCCGCGAGCCGCGCGACGAGGACACCGAGATAGTCGCGGTTGGCGCGGAGGGCGGTGGCGAGGAGCGGGGGAAAGCGATCGCGCTCCCAGACGGGCCAGAAAAACAGCGCGGCGAGGAGGGCGAGGGCGCCGCCAGCGGAGGTGAGGGCGAGGCGCTCCACGGTGAACGCCAGCGTGACCGGTCCGTTCGTTTCGGTCAGCAGCACGATGAAGAGCGTGATGAAAAAGACGGCGACGGCGTAGTTGCGTTTGATGAAGTAGCCGAAGGCGAAAAGGGTGGCGGCGCTGGCCGTCGCGAGGGCGGCGAAGGGCAGTTCGAGCCAGAGGAGGGCACTGGCGACGAGACTGCCGCCGAGGGTGCCGAGGACGCGCTGGCCGGCGCGCAGGCGGGTCGAGCCGTAGTCGGGCTGAAGTACGACGACGAAGGTGAACGGCAGCCAATAGCCGTGCGGGAGGGCGAAGGTTTGGAAGATCGCGACCCCCGCGAGCATGAGCACGCCGAGGCGGAAGGTGAAGCGCACGAGCGCGGGGTCGACCCGCCAGGTGAGGTTGAGCGCGGCGGCGAGCGGGCGGAGGGTGAGCGTGTGGAGGTCGAAGAGTTCGAGGGAAAACGCCGCGCGTTCGCCGGCGCGGTCGATGGTGGCGCGGAGGGCGTCGTGCACCGCGGGGAGGTGTTCGCGGATGAGGCGGAGGAGGGCGACGAGTTGCGCGCCATCCGCAGCGGCGTCGGTTGGGGCGGTGAGGCGCGCTTCGAGCACGCGGAGCAAATTCGCGAGACGGCGGAGGCGCAGGTCGGCGGTGGCGAGGTGCGCGGGCTGGCGGGAGACGACGGCGAGGGCGACGGTGCGCGAGGTGTTGGTGAGGGCGGTGAGCGCGGGGACGAGGGCGGGCACGAGCGGCGCAAAGGCCGGCGCGGCGAGCAGCGGCCCGAGCGCGGTGTGGAGCGAACCGACGCGGGTGGCGAGGCGCGCGGCGGCGAAGTTGACGGCTTCGAGGCGTTGGCGCAGGAGGCCGGGGCGCGTGGCGGCGAAGGCGCCATAGGCCTTGTCGAGGGTCGCGCGGAGCGTGGCCTCCCCTTCGTGGATCCGGCGCTCCCGGTCCGCGGAGGAGATGTCACTGTCCGCCGGGTTCAGCGCCTCGAACAAATCGGCGACGGCGAGCCAGCTGTCGGACACGGTGCGGCGCAGGGGATGCTGTGGCCGGAACGGCCAGTTGGCGACCTGGAGGAGGACGCCCCAGAGCCCGCCGAGCAGGGCGGCGAGGGCGTGGTCGGAGACCGCGGTATGGCGGGGCGACGCGAGGGCAATGAGGAAGACCAGCGTCGAGGAAATGGCCAGGGCCATCCCGTAGTCGCTGCTGAGGTGGCGCCAGAGACCGCCGCACAGGGCGACGAGGGCGGTGGCGGCGAGAGCGGCGGCGAGATGACCCGATGCGACCGTGCCGAGAGCGGCGGCGCCGACGAAGACCGCGGTCATTGCGACGAGGAGGCCGAGGCGCAGGCGGTAGTCGCCGCGGACATCGACCATGGCGATGTTTTGCGCGGCGAGGGCGACGAAGGTGACCTCGATGGGCAGCCAGCCGGCGGCGGCAAGGAGGAGCGGCGCCGTGTAGGCGACGGAGGCGCGGAGGCCGCGGCCGAGGTCGGGCTGCAGCGACTCCTGATCGGCGAAGCGGCGGAATTTGCGGCCGAGGGCGGCGAAGGCGGCCATGACGTGCCGTGCGGCGGTCAGACGTAGACGCCGCCTCCGAGCAGACGTTCGCCCTCGTAGAGCGCGAGAATCTGGCCGCTGGCGAGGCCGCGTTGGGGCGTGGTGAACCGGACGAGGGCGGTGTCGCCACCCTCCGGGATGAACGCGATGGGGACGCGCGGGTCGCGGTAGCGGACGCGGGCTTCGAGCGAGCGCGGGGCCGTGACGGGCGGGGCATTCCACTGGAGCGAGTGGACGCGGACCTCGCTTTGAAACAGGCCGGGGGCGTCGGGGCGGTCGAACGCGACGAGCAGGGCGCGGTCGGCGGCGCGTTTGCCGACGACGACGTAGGCTTGGTGGTCGGCGTTCGAGGGGACGCCGATGCCCTTGCGCTGGCCGAGGGTGTAGAAGTGCAGGCCGCGGTGTTGGCCGAGTTCGCGCCCGTCGTGGGCCCGGACGATGGGGCCGGGGGCGTCGGGCACGTAGGCGCGGAGAAAATCCGCCATCTTCACTTCGCCGATGAAGCAGATGCCCTGGCTGTCTTTTTTGTCGGCGGTAGGGAGACCGGCGTCGCGGGCGAGGGCGCGGAGTTCGGGTTTGGGGAGGTGGCCGATGGGGAAACGGGCGTCGGCGAGCTGGGCCTGCGAGAGCAAGGCGAGGAAGTAGGACTGGTCTTTGTTTTTATCGGCGCCTTCGCGGAGACTGAAGGTGGCGGGAGGCGTCGCGGTGGAACACGGGTCGGGGGACCCGTGCCACGCGATCCGCTGGGCGTAGTGGCCGGTGGCGACGGCGGCGAAGCCGTGGTCGCGGGCCCAGGTGCGGAACACGCCGAATTTGATTTCGCGGTTGCACATGATGTCGGGGTTGGGCGTGAGGCCGCGGGCGTAGCCGTCGAGGAGGTAGGCGACGACGCGTTCGCGGTACTCCTGCATGAGGTTCACGACGCGGAACTCGATGCCGAGCCGGTCGCAGACGGCGCGAGCGTCGTCGATGTCCTGCTGCCAGGGGCAATGGCCGACGATTTCGTCCTCGTTGATCCAGTTCTTCATATAGGCGCCGACGAGGGGCACGCCCTGGCGCTGGAGGAGGAGGGCGGCGACCGAGCTGTCGACGCCGCCGGACATGGCGACGAGAATTTTTTGCGGGGCGGACACGGGAGCGGGGAGGAGGCGAGCAGGCGCGACGGTGGGGCGGAGGACGGAGTGCGGGTTATTGGCCGGTGAGTTTGGCTTTGATCTCGGGCGGGAGCGGGGCGGTGGCGAGCCAGGCGCGGGCGGCGGCGGCATCGGCGAGTATCCAGTAAGAAAATGCGCCGGTGACAGCGGCGGGGAGGACGGAGCCCGCGGGTTGGGCCGCGGCCCATTGGGTGGCGGCGGCGGGTTCGCGGCGGGCCCACTCGTTGGCGACGTGGGTCAGGGCGTCGGCGCGGACGGCGGCCGGCAGGGTCTGCGCGAACGCGAGCGCGTCGGGGGGGGCGGCGGCGGCGAGGACGCCGGCGAGGTGGACGGCGGCGGCGTGTTGGGTGCGGTCCGGCGGCAGGGAGAGGACAAATGCGGCGGCGGCCGGGGCGTCGCGGCGGCCCCACTCGGTCAGGATATTGTCGAGGGCGAGGCGCTGGGTGGGGCCGGGAGGCAGGGTGCGGAACCAGACGACGGCGGCGGCGGGGTCGCGGACGGCGAGGGCGCGGGCGACGTTGACGGCGGCGAGGGTTTGCATTTCTCCGGGCGGCAGGAGGGTGACGAGGGAGGACGCCGCCTGCGGGTCGGTGGCGGTGAGTTTTTGCAGAGCGGTGAGCACGATGCGCGGGAGGGCGGGGCCGGTGAGGTCCTGTTGGGCGAGCTCGATGGCGTGGAGCGGATCCGTGGCGGCGAGGTTGAACAACGCGGTCTCGAGGGCGGGGGCGCGGTCGGCGGGATCGGTGAGCGTGCGGGCCCAGGCCAGGGCGGCGGGGGTGTCGGTGCGGGCCCAGACATCGGCGAGGGCGCGGAGGGCGTTATCGCGGGCCTCGCCGGCGGGAACAGCGGCGAGGCGTTGGACGGCCACCGGCAAAGATTCGCGGGCGAAGCGGTCGAAGAGGATGCTGTAGATGGCGCGTTCGTCGTGCGTGGCGGCGAGTTCGCGGGCGAGGGTGAGCGCGCGGTCGGGATCCGTGCGACCGAAGGCGTCGAGAGTGGCGAGGAGGGCGGCGGAGCGTTCGGGGCCGGGCGACAGGGTGCGGACGGAGGCGAGCGCGGCGGCCGGATCGCGGGCCAACAGGGCGAGAAACGCGGTGCCGAAGGCGCGGGCGCGTTCGCGCGGATCGGAGAGGGCGAGGGCGCGGACGAGATCGGCCGGTGCGGCCGAGGATGTGTCCGGGCCCGCGGCGCCGGGTGGCGGATTCGGTGGGCGGGTGGTGGGGGCGGACGCGGAGGTCGGGTCCGACCGCGGCCCCGATGAACGCCACGCGAGAAAAAGGGCGAGCGCTATCGCGACAACCGCGAGGAAGGGCCAGAGCTTTTTGGGGAGGTGGGTCATCACGAGGAGCGGTTCACACTGGCCCTCCCGGAGAGAATGGCCGCAAAAAAGTGCCGGCGGGGGAAAAAAACTCCCTGCGCCCGTCGCTGGGGTGGGGGGAGCAGAAGGGAGGTGTGAGTTCGGGCGCCCGGGCCTACGGCAGTTCGTAGACTTCGAGGAGCGTCGTGCCGGTGGCGCCGGCGACGCCGGTGACCTGCGCGGTGTAGGCGCCGGGGGCGAGATTCACGATGAGGGCGGCGTCGGCGCTGCCGGCGGCGAAGGCGAAGGCGCCGACGCGGGCCGCGGCGTCCGCGATCGCGGCGGAATCGGCGGAGGCGGACCAGCCGGAATTCTGCGCGAGGACGGTGGCGCCGGCGAAGAGTGTGAGTGCCGGGCGGGCGAGGGCCCCGGTGACGCCGAATGGGGCGAGGGCCGGGCCGGCGGCGCGGATCAGGACGCGTTTCGGGGCGGTGCCGCCAATGACGAGGCCGGAGATCAGGGTGGCTTCACCGGTGCCGACGGCGGCGCGGGTGGAGAGGTTGGCGAGTTTCTGCGCGAGCGAATCGCCGGAGAGATCGTAGATCTCGACGAGGCCGACGCCGGATTTGGCGTCGGCGGCGCTGATGACGGCGGTGTAGGAGCCGGGCGCGAGGGTCGCGAGGATGACGGAGTCGGCGCTGCCGGCGGCGAGCGGGAAGGCGCCGGAGCGGGCGGCGGCGTGGGCGATTTCGGTGGAGCGGCCGGAGGCGTCCCAGCCGGTGTTGGTGGCGAGGAGCGCGGTGGCGCTGCGCAGATCGAGGCGCGGGGCGGCGAGGGCCGTGGTCACGCCGAGGCCGCGCAGGGCGGGGCCGACGGCGCGGATGAGGACGGGCTTCGATTCGAGGCCGGTGATCACGAAGCCGACGATGGCCACCTGGTCACCGATGCCGGCGGTGGTGCGCGTCGAAATATTAATGATACGCTGTTGCGCGAGCGCGGCGGAGTTGTCGGCGAAGCCGGTGAACGTCGTGCTGACACCGGCGGCGGTGGTGACCGTGGCGGTGAGGGCCGCGGTGTCGGCGGAGACCGAGGCGGAGACCGTGCCCCGGGCGGCGGTCGTGACGGTGAGTTTGCCGGTGGCGTCGACGGTGCCGGTGCCGCCGTCGGCGGTCGGGCCGGATTGGGTGACGACGAAGGCCTGGCCGGCGGGGCTCACGATGACGAGGGTTTGCGCCGAGCCGGCGGCCGCGCCGGCCTGGTAGAAGCCGGCGGCGGCAGCGGTCGCGCCGGTGTCGGCGGACTTGGTCGCGGCCAGGGCAAGGGTGGTGGTGCCGGACGCGGAGCCGGAGACGGCGCCGGTGGCGGAGATGGTGCCGCTGAAGACGATGTCGCCGGCGGCCGCGGCACGAAGCGGTGAGCCGTCGATCGACGAGGCGGCGACCGGGCTGGCGGTGGCGGGGGTAACGAAGGAGAAGTTACCGTTGTCGTCGACCGAGACGGCGCGGCTGACGAAGGCGGTGGCGGCGCCGGGGAGGAAGCCGAGGAAGACGCCGGTGTGGTCGTCGTTGATGCGGAGGGCGAAGGAGCCGCCGTTGCCGAGCGAGCCGAAGTAGGTGCCGGCGTAGCTGCGGGCGAGGACGCGGAGGCTGGCGGACGCGGTGGCGGTGCCGGCGGAGTTGGTGACGGTGACGGCGTAGGTGCCGGCGTCGGCGGCGGTGACGTGGGGGAGCGTCAAGGTGGCGGCGGTCGCGCCGGCGAGAGCGGCGCCGTTATTGGTCCACTGATACGTGGGGGCGGGCGAGCCGGTGGCGACGACGGTGAAGGAGGCGGAGCGGCCGGCGAGGGCGACAACGTGGCCGGGCTGGCGCGTGATCACGGGTGCGGTGGCGGTGGCGTTGACGGTGAGGCGCGCGAGCGAACTGGTGACCGCGCCGAAGGGGTTGGTGACGACGACGTCGTAGCCGCCGGCATCGGCGGGGACGAGGTTGGCGAGGGCGAGCGCGGAGCCGGTGGCGCCCGCGAGCGTGACGCCGTCCTTGCGCCACTGGTAGGAGGGCGCGGGCGAAGCGGTGGCGACGACGGCGAAGGCGGCGGTGGTGCCGGTCTGCGCGACCTGCGAGGCGGGCTGGGTGGTGATGCGCGGCGCGGCGTTGGCGACGGTTACCGCGAAGGTGAGGGTGGCGGCGGGCGCGGCGTTGTAGGCGGCGTTGCCGGCCTGGGCCGCGACGACGCTGACGGTGCCGGCGGCGCCGGTGAGGGTGAGGACGTCGCCGCTCAGGGTGGCGGGTCCGGAGCCGAGCGTGAAGGACACGGGCAGGCCGGAGGTGGCGGTCGCGTTGAGCGTGATCGGGGCGGCGGCGGACGATTGGGCGGGGACGGGCGTGAGCGCGATGGTCTGGGCGAGCTTGCCGGCGGCGACGGTGGTGTCGGCGCTGGCGGCGGTGTAGTTGTTATTCCCGGACTGGGTGGCGCGGAGCGTGACGGGCGCGGTGTCGGCGAGGGTCACAGAGTTGCCGGCGACGGTGGCGTTGCCGCTGACGACGGAGAGGGTGACCGGCAGCGCGCTGGTGGCGGTGGCGCCGAGGGTGAACGCGGTGCCGGTCGCGACGGTCGCGGGGAGTGCGCCGAAGGTGACGGTCTGCGCGGCTTGCGCGATGGTCAGGAGGGTGCTGGCGGAGCCGTCGACCTCGGTGGTGTTGACCGTGGCGCTGACAACGTAGGTGCCGGCGTCGGTCGGGGCGGTGGGGCTGCCGGCGTAGGCGACGGAAACGGGGACGCCGGCGGGCGCGGTGGCGACGATGACCGGTTTCGCCGTGCCGTCGTAGGTGGCCGCGAGATTGCCGAGCGTGATGGTCGCGGTGAGGCGGTTGACGATGAGGGCGGCGGCGGTGCTGGTTGTGGTCCCGGCGGCGTTGGTGACGAGACAGTCGTAGTTGCCCGCGGAGGCGGTCGTGACGCCGGCGAGGGTCAACGTGGCGGCGGTGGCGGAGGCGTTGCCGGCGAGGGGGGTGCCGTTCTTGCGCCACTGGTAGGTGACGGGGGTGGCGGCGGTGGCGACGGCGAAGGTGGCGGTGCCGCCGGAGACGGCGGTCTGGGCCACGGGCTGCGTGGTGAGGGCCGGCGCGGCGGTGAAGGTGAGGTCGTCGATGGCGAGGCCGTCGTCGCTGCCGGAGTCGTCGCCGTCGCTCCAGCGGAGGACGAGGGTCTGGCCGGGGGTCCAGGTGAGACCGGTGACGGTGACGGGGGCGATGACGGTGCGGTTGGCGGCGAGGTTGCCGTCGAGGGAGACGCCGGAGCCGGTGGTGGTGGGGGCGGTGAAGTCGAGCGTCGGTGCCGCGGTGAAGCCGCCGGTGGCCACGGTGCTGAGATCGACGGCGCCGGTGGCGTAGGCGAACGTGAGCTTGTTCGCGGTGGCGCTGCCGCGGCGCCATTGCTCGCCGGTGTAGCCGAGGGTGAAGGTGGTGAGCGTCTGGCCGGTGGTGTTGACGAAAGCGATACCGAAGCGCGGGGCGAAGGTGCCGCTGCCGAGGGAGCCGAGGGAGCGGTCGGAGGAAGCGGCGGTGCCGTAGGAATTCGTGCCGCCGGAGTTGCTGCCGCCGTTGTCGAATTTGAAGAGGGCGACGGAGCCGGAGCCGGAGGCCTTGGCGAAGCTCCAGCCGGGCAGGCCGGTGGCGCCGACGCCGTTGGGGGCCGCGGCGTCGAGGGCGTAGGGGCCGGTGCCGGTGAAGGTGAACGTGCCGGCGGAGGGCAGCGTATCGAAATTCTGGGCATAGGTGCCGCCGGCGTAGTTCGTCTGCGGGCCGGGAGGCGGGAGGGTGACGGTGAGCGCGACGGCGGCGGTGGCCGCGGCGGAGGCGACGGAGTTGGTCACGATGACGTCGTAGTTGGCGGCATCGGCGGTGGTGACGGCTGTGAGGGTGAGGGTGGCGCCGGTGGCGCCGGAGACGGTGGCGGCGTTGGGGACGGCGCCGTTGCCCAGGGGGATGCCGCCTTTGCGCCACTGGTAGGTGAAGGGCGTGGTGCCGGTGGCGGCGACGGTGAAGGTGGCGTTGTTGCCGAAGAGGACGGTGGCGGCGACCGGCGCGGTGGTGACGGTGGGCGCGACGGGGGTGACGGTGAGGGCGGCGGTCGCGCTGGTGACGGAGGTCACGGAATTGGTCACGACGACATCGTAGGTGGTGGCATCGGCGGCCTGGACGTTGGCGAGGACGAGGGTGGCGGTGGTGGCGGAGGGGTTGCCGCTGATGGCGGTGCCGTTCTTGCGCCACTGATACGAGAAGGGGGCGGTACCGGCCGCGACGACGGTGAAGGTGGCGCCGGTGCCGGCGTTGACGGTGGTGGGCTGCGGGTCGGTGGCGACGGTGACGGCGACCGGGGCGGCGGTCCCGAAGGTGAGCGTGGTGTTGGCGGCGGGACGGAGGGTGCCGGTGGCCGTCTCGGTGATCTGGCTGGCGAAGAACGTCACGGTGACGGTGTCATTGTCCGTGAAGTTGACCGGCGGCGTGAGGGTGTAAGTGGTCGGGCCGCCGGTGACGGTGGCCGCGAGCGCGCCGTTGACCGTGCTGGAGAGGGTGAACCAGCCGGAGGCGACGGTGACGGCCTGGTTGAAGGTGACGGTGATGGGGGCGTTGCCGGCGACGCCGGTAGCGGAGTGGGCGGGGGTGGTGCCGGTGATGACCGGGGTGACCGGGGCGGTGCCGACGGGGGTGGAGAAGGCGAGGTCGTCGATAGCGAGACCGTGGTCGTTGCCGGGGTCGTTGGTGTCGTTCCAGCGGATCACGAGGGTCTGGCCGGGGGCCCAGGAAATGTCGGTGACGGTGGCGGTGAGGGCGGTGCGGTTGGCGGCGAGGTTGCCGTCGAGGGCGCCGCCGGTGGCGACCGTGATGGGCGAGGTGAAGGCGAGGGCGGGGAGGTTGGTGAAGGTGCCGGTGTTGATATCGGTCGCGTTGAGGGAATAGGCGCAGGGGAGGCTCTGGGCGGCGAGGGAGACGTTGCCGCCGTTGCGCCATTGTTCGCCGGTGTAAGCGAGGGTGAACTGGGTGATGGTCGAGCCGGAGTTGTTGACGAGCATCACGCCGAAGCGGGGGATGACCGAGCCGCTGGCGACCGTGCCGAGCGCGCGGTCGGTCAGCGCGCCGGTGCCGGCCACGCCGAAGGAATAGGCGGCGCCGCTGTTGGCGCTGCCGGTACCGGCGATCAGCGTAGGCGTGCCGGTGCCGGCGGCGAGGCGCCAGCCGACGAGGGTGGGGGCCGACGAGGGCTGGGCGGAGAGGTCGAAGGGAGCCGTGCCGGTGAAGGTCGTGGTGCCGGTGGACGGGAGTGCGTCGAAATTTTGCGCGTAGGTGCCGCCGGTGTAGCTCACCTGGGTGCCGGGGGCGACGGTGGAGACAGACAGGACGGCGGCGGCGCTGGTGGCGTCGGGGGCGACGCCGTTGGTGACGACCGCGTCGTAGTTGCCGGAATTGGCGATCGCGACGCCCGTGAGGGTGAGGGTGGCGGTGGTGGCGCCGGCGACGGTCACGCCGGTGATGGCGTCGAGGCCGTTGACGAGGGCGATACCGCCCTTGCGCCACTGATACGTGAAAGGAGCGGTGCCGGAGGCGGCGACGGTGAGGGTGGCGGTGCTGGCGACGACGACGGTCTGGGAGGCGGGCGGCGTGGTGATCGTCGGGGCCGCGGCGGTGACGGTGAGGGCGGCGGCATTGCTGGTGACGGAGCTGACGCCGTTGACGGTATTGGAGACGACGACGTCGTAGGTGCCGGCGTCGGCGGCCTGGACGTTGGAAAGCGTGAGATTGGCCGTGGTGGCGCCGGCGACGGCGGGCCCGTTGACGAGAGCGGTGCCGGCTTTGCGCCACTGGTAGGTGAAGGTCGGTGATCCGGCGGCGGTGACGACGAAGCTGACGGTCGTGCCGGCGGCCGACGTTTTGGGGGTCGGCTGGGTCGTGATGGAAGGCGGGATACCGGTGATGATGAGCGCGGCGCCCGCGCTGGTGAGGGAACCGACGGGGTTGGTCACGACGACGGTGTAGATCACGGCGTCGGCTGCCTGGACGTTGGTGAGGCTGAGGGTCGCGGCGGTGGCGCCCGCGATTTCGACGTCATCCTTGAGCCATTGGTAGGTCAACGTGGAGGCGGGCGTGGAGGTCGCGGTGACCGAGAAACTGGCGCTGCCGCCGACAGCGGTGGTTTGCGCGACGGGTTGGGTGGTGAGGGCGGGGGCGCCGGCGGCGGTCTGGCCGTCGACCTTGGCGCGGAGCGTGGCGGCGAAAGCGGCGAGGGCGGGATCGTTGAAGAAGGTGTAGCCGGTGTCGGTCTGGAGCTGGTTCGCGGAGGTGACGAAGTTTTGCCACGGGGTGCTGCGGACGCCGGCGGTGTTGGGCACCTTGATGGCGATGACGCGCGTGGCGGCGTCGATGCGGCTCAGCGCCGTGCCGGCGCCGAGCGGGACGACGACGGCGATTTTCCAAGTGTAGCCGGGGATGCCGACACCGCTGGCGAGGGTGGAGCCGGCGAAGCCGCTCGGACCGGCGATGATGAGCATTTCGTTGCCCGCGTCGGCCAGGGTGCGGCAATAGGTTTCGAAGCTGGCCCAGACGCCCTGGTTGTTGTCGGGGGCCTGGGGCATCATGTTCGACATGTAGAACACGACGTCGTTATCGGCGCGGGAGACGGTGCGGTCGGCCGAGGGGCAGAGGTGGCCGCGGTCGTAGCCGGAGCCGCTGTAGTCGGTGGGGAGAACCTGGTAGAAACCGGCGGGGAGGTTGGTGTCCTGGAAAAAGGAGGACGAACGGCCGCTGCCGCCGACGTCGCCGGAGGTGAGGTTCCAGGCGACCCAGTTGGGCTCGCGGGTGGCGTCGTTGTAGCCGAAGGCGTATTGGGGGCGCTGAATGAGGTAGTTCGTGCGGTTGACGACCGGGTCGGCGGCGGCGGCGCTCGGGTTGCCGGTCTGCATCTGCAGCGGCGTGCTGATGGTCGCGACGGCGGCGACGGCGGAGAGGAGCAGGGCGGCGAGGGCGAGGGCGGACGATTGGATTCTCACGGGTGAAAAGGACGGAGCTGCGAGGCACTGCGATCAGGGGACCATAACGGAAGGAGGCGCGGGAAATGGACAAGCCGGGAAGACTGCCGTCACGGATTTGTCACGTCGGAGAGCCGATCGCCCGGGCGGTGGTGGGGGGAAGAGAGGGCGCGGGGCGGGAGGGGTAGACCTGAGGGGGGAGGCGGCTTCGGGGTGGGGAGACCGATGAAGCCAGGGGGGCGAGTGCGAGTGCGTGCGAAAGAGCGGGGTGCGTCAACGCATTCGCGCGGCGGCGGCTCGATTGAAAGAAAAGAGAGGGGGGCGAGGGCGGCCGAGCCGGCGGCCGGGCCGAAGAGACGCGAGCGGGACCGGGGTTCGGGACGGGCAACGGGCGCGGCCGTGGTGAAAAGGAGCGCAACTCCATTTCGTGCAGGGGCCGGTGTCCCCGGGTAGGCCGTGTGCTCCGCGCGCGGCTGTGCCGGCCACGCCGCTCTCGCCCATCCGCCGCCCGCGGAGCGGCCGGCCCAGTGCGGGCGGCGCTGGCCGGAAAGTAAGATGCGCGCGGAAAAAAGATCGCTGGTGTTTACCGCTTGTCGCGTGGTCGGCGTGCGGAATGCTCTTCCGTCCACATGGCAGACGCTCCGCATCGCATCCTCCGGGCCTGGCTTGAATCGTTGACGACAGGCGTGGTCGAGCTCGACCGCGATTGGAAATCGAAGACGCCGCCGCGCTTTACGCTCGGCGACCAGTGTCCGGCGCCGGCCGGGCTGGCGGCGGATACCGGGCTGATGGCGGCGTGCAGTTACCGCTATTTCGTGAATGCGGCCGGCGAGATGGTGTTTGCCCTCACACCGGGGCACGGTTCCGAAATCGATCTGGCGCGCGACACGGTGTATGTGGCGGGCGATTTCAACGGATGGCAGGAGGCGGTCGGCAAGGCGGAGTGGCAGCTGCGGCCGGCGGAGTTGGACGGCGAGCAGGTGCTGTTGTGGCGGGGGGAGGCGGCGCGTTTCCTGAAGCCGGCGGGCCAGCGCTTCAAGTTTGTGTCGGGCGAGCACCTCTGGCTGAGCCTGCCGCAGGATGCGCCGAATGTGGTGCGCGATGCGCAGGGGAATTTGAACCGCGTGATCGATCCGGCGCGCACGGGGCGCCACCTGTGGCGGTTCACGTTGGGCCAGTCGCTCGACCTCGCGGACGCGCTGTCGGTTGCGTGGGCGGGCCGGACGGAGACGGCGGAAGCCGCGGGCGTCCCGCTGGTGCCGGGCGTGTTTTTTCATGAACTGAAATCGGACCTCCCGCTCGGCGCGCTGGTGCGCGGGGGCGAAACAGTGTTCCGGTTGTTTGCGCCGCGGGCGCGCGCCGTGACGCTGTATTTTTGCCATGAACTCGATCAGCGGGACGCCGCGCAGCAGTACCCGCTCGCGCGGCGGCCCGATGCGGACGGGGCGGCCGGGGTCTGGGAGATCGCGCTGGGGAGCAATCTGCACGGCTGGTTCTACTGGTATACGGTGGACGGCGTGACGGACGGGCCGGGGAAGTTTGAGCCCGGGGTGCGCGTGCTCGATCCCTATGCGCTCGCGACCGTCCATCACGACGGGCCGGGCATCGTCCTCGACCGGGTGTGGGTGGGGCGGGGTGACCGCGACTTCCCGACGCCGGCGTGGCACGACCTGATCATCGTCGAGGCCCATGTGCGCGATCTGGCGGCGAACGCGCCGGTCAAGGCGCTGCCGGAGGAGCGCCGGGGCTTTACCGGGTTGCGCCGCTGGGTCGAGAGTCCGGAGTTTTATCTGCACCATCTGGGGGTGAACTGCGTGGAGCTGCAGCCCGTGCAGGAGTGCGACAACGTGACCGCCACGGATTACCACTGGGGTTACATGACGAACAACTATTTCGCGCCGGAGAGCGGCTACTCGCTGGCCCCGGAGACGGCGTCGGGGGTGCGGGAGCTGCAGGCCCTGGTGAAGGCGTTTCACGCGCGGGGCATCGCCGTGCTGCTGGATGTGGTCTACAATCACGTGGGAGTGCCGGCGCACCTCATGCTGATCGACCGGCTCTACTATTTCGAACAGGACGCGGCCGGCAACCTGTCGAACTTCAGCGGTTGCGGCAACGATCTGCGGGCGCGTTCCGCGATGGCGAAACGGCTCATTGTCGACAGCTGCCTGCATCTGATCGAGGCGTTTGGGGTGGACGGATTTCGCTTCGACCTGGCGGAACTGCTGGGGGCCGATGTGCTCCGGGACATCGAGGTCGCGCTGAAGCGCGCGAAGCCCGACGTGATCTTGATCGCCGAGCCGTGGAGTTACCGCGGCCATATCGCGGGCGTGCTGCGCGACACGGGCTGGGCGTCATGGAACGACGGTTACCGCGATTTTGTGCGCGACTACGTGCGGGGGGCGGGTGCGGCGGAGCGCATGGAGTATTTCCTGCGGGGCTCGCCGTGGTATTTTGCCAAATGGCCGGCGCAGACGGTGAACTACACCGAGTCGCACGACGACCGTACGTGGATCGACATGATCACGGAAAACCCGCACGCCAACGGTTTCACGCCGACGGCCAACGACCGGGCGCGCACGCACCTGATGGCGGCGCTGCTGTTCATGTCGCTGGGCATCCCCATGCTCTCGGCCGGGCAGGATTTCCTCCGGTCGAAGCACGGCGTGAACAACACCTACCTGCGCGGCGACCTCAACGCGCTGGATTACCGCCGGCTTTACCGTCACCTCGGCACGCACGCCTATTTTGCGGACTGGATCGCGTTCCGGCGGAGCGAAACCGGGCGGCTCCTGCGGCAGCACTCGCGGCCGAGCGAGGGGTTCTTCGCGTTTCACCTCTCGCCGGGTTCGCCGGCGCTGGCCGTCGTCTATAACGCGGACTTCTCCCAAGGCCCGGAACGGCTGCTGTTTGCGGTCAATCCCACGCTGGGCGACGTGATCATCCCGGTCGGCCCCGGCCTCGCGGGCACGGTGGCGGGCGCGTGGGAGCAGCTGGCCGACCACGAGCGGTTTTTCTCGGCCGAGGGCCACGGGGCGACGATGCCGGTGGAGTCGGAACTGTTCGTGCCGGCGCTCGGGTGCGGACTGTGGCTGAGCGACCGGAAGGGTTGAACGTCATCCGCTGCCAAAACCCTTGCATCGGTCCGGAGGGCATGTCTTTTATCCGGTCTCCGCGTTCACGCGGCTCAACCTCACATAGACAACAACGCTAGCACATAACGGAGAGTCCTCATATGGCAGTCAAAGTCGCAATCAATGGTTTTGGTCGCATCGGTCGCCTGGTGTTCCGCGCACTCGTGGAACAGGGCCTGTTGGGCACGACGCTCGACGTCGTCGCTGTCGGGGACATCGTCCCGGCCGACAACCTCGCCTACCTGCTCAAATACGACTCCACCCAGGGCAAGTTCGCCGGCACGGTGAGCTCCAAGAAGTCGTCGCCTGACAAGGCCGAGGACGATGTCCTCGTGGTCAACGGCAAGGACATCCTCGTGGTCTCCGCGAAGACCCCGGCCGACCTCCCCTGGGGCAAGCTGGGCGTGCAGCTCGTGATCGAGTCCACCGGCCTCTTCACCGAGGCGGAAAAAGCCAAGGGCCACATCGCCGCCGGCGCGAAGAAGGTCATCATTTCCGCCCCCGCGAAGGGCGAGGACATCACGGTCGTCATGGGCGTGAACGACGACAAACTCGATCTCGCGAAGCACACGATCATTTCCAACGCGTCCTGCACGACGAACTGCCTCGCGCCGATCGTTCATGTGCTCCTCAAAGAAGGCTTCGGCCTCGAGGAAGGTCTCATGACCACGATCCACTCGTACACCGCCACGCAGAAGACCGTGGACGGCCCGTCGAAGAAGGATTGGAAGGGTGGCCGTTCCGCCGCCATCAACATCATCCCGTCCACGACCGGTGCCGCCAAGGCCACCGCGCTCGTGCTCCCGGCGGTCAAGGGCAAGCTCACGGGCATGTCCTTCCGCGTGCCGACCCCGACCGTCTCGGTCGTCGATCTCACCTTCAAGTCGACGAAGGAAACCTCGCTCGCCGAAATCAACGCCGCGCTCAAGAACGCGTCGGAGACCTACCTCAAGGGGATCCTCGGTTACACCTCCGACGAAGTCGTTTCGTCGGACTTCATCCACGACAAGCAATCGTCGATCTACGACGCCGGCTCGTCGATCGAACTGAACAGCAAGTTCTTCAAACTCGTGTCGTGGTATGACAACGAGTGGGGTTATTCCAATCGCGTCGTCGATCTCACCAAGATGATCGCCGCCGGCATCTAACCGCGCCTTCGCGTTTTCCAAAAGTAGCGAGTAGTGAGGAGCGAGTAGCGAGCATTCTGATTGCTCGATCCGCCACTCGCTACTCGCTCTTTTTTCGTCCGCACCCAGAGGTTTTCCTGCTCGCCACTCGCTCCCCGCTCCGCACTGCTCGCCCCTTCCTTTTCCGACCATGCCCAAATTCAAATCCATCCGCGACCTCGCGCTCGCCGGCCAACGCGTGCTGATGCGCGTCGACTTCAATGTCCCGCAGGACAAGCAGACCGGGGTCATCACGAACACCGCGCGCATCGCGGCCGCGGTGCCCTCGATCACGTACGCCCTCGACCAGGGCGCCTCGGTCGTCCTCATGTCGCATCTCGGCCGGCCCGATGGCCAGGCGATCGCGAAATTCTCCCTGAAACCGGTCGCCGCCGAACTGGAAAAGCTCCTCGGCCGGCCGGTCACGTTTCTGGCCGACTGCGTCGGTCCGGCCGTGGAGGCCGCCTGCGCGCAGCTCGCGCCCGGCACCGTCGTGCTGCTGGAAAATCTCCGCTTCCATATTGAGGAAGAGGGCAAGGTGAAGCTGGAGGACGGCACCTCGAAGAAGGCCGATCCGGCCGCCGTCGCCGCGTTCCGCGCCTCGCTCACGAAGCTCGGCGACGTGTTCGTCAACGACGCGTTTGGCACCGCGCACCGCGCGCACTCGTCGATGGTCGGCGTGGCACTGCCGGTGAAAGCCGCGGGTTTCCTCATGGAAGCCGAGCTCAAGGCCTTCTCAAAGGTGCTGGAAAATCCGGATCGTCCGCTGCTCGCCATTCTCGGCGGTGCGAAGATCGCCGACAAGATTCCGCTCATCCACAACCTGATCGAGAAGGCCGACAAGATCATCATCGGCGGCGGCATGGCCTACACGTTCTACAAGCAGCTTCACGGCATGCCGATTGGGACGAGCCTCTTCGATCCCGAGGGCGCCAAGATTGTCGGCGAACTCGTCGCGAAGGCCAAGGCCCGCGGGGTCGAACTGATCTTCCCGGTCGATTTCCTCTGCGCCGACAAGTTCGCGCCCGACGCGAACACGCAGGTGGCGGAAATTGCCACGGGCATTCCGGACGGTTGGGGCGGCCTCGATGCCGGCCCGAAGTCCATCGTGCTCTACCGCGCGGCGATTCTTTCCTCGAAGACGATCATCTGGAACGGTCCGGCGGGCGTCTTTGAGTTCGAGAAATTTTCCGGTGCGACGAAGGCCATGGCCGACGCCATCGCCGAAGCCACCGCGCACGGCGCCACGACTATTGTCGGCGGCGGCGACACGGCGACGGCCGCGAAGAAGTTCGGCGTGGCGAAAAAAGTCACCCATTGCTCCACCGGCGGCGGCGCGAGCCTCGAGTTCCTCGAGGGCAAAGTGCTCCCCGGCGTCGCCTTTCTGGAAAACTGAAGCCTTCGCGCCGTAGCGAGTAGCGGGTAGTGAGTAGCGAGCATTGCGCGCGCAAAAATTATTTCTACTCGCTACCCGCTACTCCTTACTCGCTACTTTTCTACCATGATCACCCGTAAAAAACTCATCGCCGGCAATTGGAAGATGAACAAGACCTCGGCCGATGCGGTCGCGCTCGTCGGCGACCTCGTCGCCACGATCGGCCGTCAGACCGACGTCGACGTCGTCGTTTGCCCGCCCTTCACCTCCATCGAGACGGTCGCCAAGGCGATCGACGGCTCCACGCTGAAACTCGGGGCGCAAAACATGCACCCGGAAGCCAGCGGCGCCTTCACCGGCGAAGTCTCCGCCCCGATGCTCCGCGCGCTCTTCGCGACCCATGTCATTCTCGGCCACAGCGAGCGCCGCGCCTACTTCGCCGAGACGGACGCCTTCATCAACAAGAAGGTGCTGGCCGCGCTGAAGAACCAGTTGAAGCCCATTCTGTGCGTCGGCGAAACGCTCGCCGAACGCGAGTCCGGCGCGACGCTCAAGGTCGTGCAGACCCAGCTCGAAGCCGGCCTCGACGGCGTGAGCAAGGAGTTGGCCCCGAGCGTCGTCATCGCGTATGAACCCGTGTGGGCGATCGGCACCGGCAAGGTGGCGACGACCGAGCAGGCGCAGGAAGTCCACGCGTTTATCCGCGGTTTGCTCACGAAGCTCTTCACCGAGCCCGTGGCGCAGAAGGTGCGGATTCTGTACGGTGGCTCGATGAAACCGGCGAATGCCCCCGAGTTGCTCGCGCAAAAGGACATCGACGGCGGTCTCATCGGCGGCGCGGCCCTCGAAGCGCGGAGCTTTGTGGAACTCGTCACGGCGGCGGCGGCGGTGAAGTAATTTTCCCCCAAGCGGCCGGCCCGTGCCGGTGCGTTTTTCCCTACGGGAGCGGCCACGCTCCCGTTTTTTATTTTCCGCGCACGGCCATGTTTTGGACGAGCGCGTGCAGAAAGGCGGGATCGCCGGGCAGTTCGCGAAACGCGCCGAGCGCGGCTGTGGTGTGTTCGGCGGCGATGCGGCGCGAAGCTTCGATGCCGTAAAGTTTCACGAACGTCGTCTTGTCGGCCTGCGCGTCCTTACCGGCGGTCTTGCCGAGCGTCGCGGTGTCGGCGGTGGCGTCGAGGATGTCGTCGATGATTTGAAACGCCAGGCCGAGGTGGCGGCCCGCGCGGCGGAGGGGGGCGAGGTGGCCCGGGTCCGCGCCGCCGACGAGACCGCCCAGCACGAGGGCGGCCGCGATCATCGCGGCGGTTTTGTTGAGATGAATGAACTCCAACTCGTCGGGGGTCGCGTCGGCTTTTTTCTCCGCGAGGAGGTCTTCCATCTGGCCGCCGACCAGGCGGCGGCTGCCGGCGGCATCGGCGAGTTCGCGGATGAGCGCGTGGGCGAGGACGGGGTGCACAGCGTAGCTCTCGGCGAGGAGACCGAAGGCGTGGGTGAGGAGCGCGTCGCCGGCGAGGAGGGCGGTGGCTTCGTCGAACTGCTTGTGCGCCGTGGGCCGGCCGCGGCGCAGGTCGTCGTTATCCATGCACGGAAGGTCGTCGTGGATGAGCGAGTAGGTGTGGACGCACTCGATGGCGACGGCGGCGGGCAGGGGGTCGGACGATCCGTGGCCGAACAGCTCGGCGGTGGCGAGGACGAGGACGGGGCGGAGGCGTTTGCCGCCGGCTTCGAGGCTGTAGCGCATCGCGGTGTGGAGTCGCGCCGGGCGCGTCGTGGCGGGCGGGAGGTGGAGGTCGAGGCCGCGTTCGACGGAGGCGACGTGGTGTTTGAGTTCGGCGGCGAAGTCCATGGGGCGTGCAGAGGGAGGGGAGTGACGGGGCGAAAGTAAGGGCGGAGGGTTGAATGCTC
The DNA here is from genome assembly GCA_044358025.1 of Opitutaceae bacterium. GTDB lineage: Bacteria > Verrucomicrobiota > Verrucomicrobiia > Opitutales > Opitutaceae > GAS368. The sequence continues at coordinate 27,033 of JBIKOK010000024.1, read as the reverse complement.
CAAGCTCCAACGTCCAGTTTTCGCGGATGGCACGAGCGCGGACCCTGCCGGGTGAAGACGGAACACCGCAAGAGGCCGGCCGTGTGTTTCAGGGACGAGACGGCGGGGGCTCGGTTTACCGGGATTTTCAGTTTTGGAGAAACGCTCTCGCCTTCGCGGCGGGCGTTACCCATAACGCCCCGTTCCCTATCCATGCCAACCTACGAGTATGCCTGTCCCAAGTGTGGCCACGAATTTGAGCAGTTTCAATCGATGCGCGACGAGCCGCTCAAGAAGTGCCCGAAGTGCAAAAAAACGGGAGTGAAGCGTCTGGTCGGCGGTGGCGCCGGCCTGATTTTCAAAGGCACCGGTTTTTATATCACCGACTACAAGACCAAGAAGGGCACACCGCACAAAGAGGGCGGTGGCGAAACGAAGGCGTCGTCGGGCGAGAGCAAAGCGGCGGCGAGCACACCCGCGGCCCCGGCCAAGCCGTCGACGTCGGCGGCGAAGAAGAAGTAGTTTTCACTTTTCCCCATGAGTAAAAAAATCGATCGGACACCCCATGAACCCGGTTGGAGCGAGGTCATTCTCGGGGCGGCGCTGAGCGTGGGGCTCGGCGTGATGCTGGGCGCCGTGGCGCTCGTGTTCAAACCGGTGGTCGTGGTGAAGGAGCCGCCCAAGGAGCCGGCCGCGGGGGTCACCTATTTTATCGAGGGATCGCGCGACTCGAACAAGGCCAAGCAGGCCGCGGCCAAGCGGAAAGCGTTCGCGCAGGGATCCTCGGGCACGTTCTCCATCACCGAGGACGATCTCAATTCGTTGACGGGCCCGGCGACGTCGGCCGCCGCCGCGAAAGCGAAACCCGGCGAGAAGGCGGCCCCACCGGCGCCGGTGGTCACGGGAGAATTACTCTCGGCGGGCACGCCGAATTTCCGCATTCGCGACGGCGTCGTGCAGATTGGGTTTCCGGTGACGGTCAATGCGCTCGGCGCGGACGTCAAAGTGATCGTGCAGGCGCAGGGGACGTTTGCCAAGAAAGGCGACGGTTTCGTCTTTGAGCCCGAGTCGCTCAGCGTTGGGTCGTGTCCGGTGCAACGGCTGCCCTACGCGTCGACCTACGTGCGGAACAAATTTTTGGCGTCGCAGACGGTGGCGGAAGACATCGCGGCGGCGTGGCCCAAGTTGGTGAGCGTGGCGGTCGAGGGGAGCACGCTGAAACTGACGATGCCGTGAAGCGTTGGCGGTTGCCCGTGCTGGTGGTCGTCGCGCTGGGCGCGTTCGGGCTTGGCCGTGCGGCGACGGGACTGTCGGTCCCGGTGATCTTTCAGTCCGCGCCGGGACGTTTCGAAGTCGCGGCGTTGGACGGCGGTGACGCGCAGCGGGTGGCGGCGCTCGCGGCTCAGGCGTGGGCCATGCTGGCCGGGCCGTTGGCGTTGCCGGAGTCGTTTGCGTCCCCGGTGTTCGTGCGGCTCGTGCCGGCGGCGGACTGGGGCGAGCGGTCGCCGTTTCGCGTGACGGTGGAGGCCGGAGGCGTGGTGTCGGTGCGCGTGGCGTGGGAGCCGATGACTCCGGAGGTGGTGGTGCGTCGCGCGCTCGTGCAGGGGTTGCTGATGCGGCAGGCGGTGGCACGACATGGCGTGAACGAACGGCTGACGGCGCCGTTGTGGCTGGAGCACGCGTGTGTGGGGTGGTGGCGCACGCGCGCCGAGCCGGCGCAACTTGACGCGCTCAAGCAGGCGAGCGCGCGACTGGCGCCGCCCGCGCTGGAGGACCTGTTGCGGTGGCAACGCGGTGCGACGGAGCCGGCGCCGTTCGTCGACGGGGCGGTGTGGTTGCTGACGTTTTTGACGGGCGAAGCGGGGAAGGCCGCGGAGTGGCCGTCGCTGTTGCACCGGCTTTTGGGCGGCGAGGCGCCGGTAGCGGCCCTCGCGGCGAGTTTTCCGGGGCGCTATGCGAACGACGGCGAACGCGAGCTCTGGTGGCAGACGGGCTGGCAGCAGCTGCGGCGGGCGCGGGTGCTGCCCGGCTGGGAGGCCGCGGAGTCGCGGGTCGAACTGGCGGAGATGGTGCGGTTCGTCTTCACCCACCAAGGGGAGGATGCGGTGATGCCGCTGCGGGCGGTGCTGGAGCGAGCCGGCGAACCGGTCGTCGACCGGGAACTCAAGCGCCGGGCGGCCGCGGTGAATCGCTTGCTGACGGCGCTGCATCCGTTCTACCGCAACGCGGCGCTGTCGCTGGCCGATGCGCTGGCGGTGCGCGGGGCGGGCGCGGAGCGGCGGGACGCCGCGTGTGCGGCGTTTGAACAGGATTGGCGCGACGCCACGGAACTGGAGCGCGCCAGCGCGACTGCGCTCGATGCGCTAAGCGCCCGGGAAAACAAGTCGTCGAACAAATGACAGGGTTGTCCGAATAGGGCGGGGGTGGGCTGCCTGAACGTCGTTTAAGCAATGACCCGATGGCGCCGGGGCGGGGATGGGGCGGCCGGCGGGAAACGCCGGCCGCGGTGGAGGGCGACGACGCGGAGGCGGGTTAAGGTCTTGCGCAGGGGTGCGCCCGCCCGAAAACTTTCGCGGTGTCGAAAAGCTTCAAGAACATCAGTGTGGTGGCATCCGCCACGATGGTGTCGCGCGTGCTCGGGTTGGGGCGCGACATGCTGGTGACGGCGGCGTTCGGCACGTCGGCGCTGGCGTCGGCGTTCTATACGGCGTTCACATTGCCGAATCTGTTTCGCCGGCTGCTCGGTGAGGGCGCGTTGACGGCGGCGTTGGTGCCGACCCTGCACGAAGAGCTGAAGGCGCGGGAGCGGGCGGGGGCGTTCGCCTTGGTGAACCAAGTCGCGAGCTGGCTGTTCGTGGCGACGGGCGTGATCGTCGTGGCGGCGATGGCGGCGCTGCTGCAGGCGGAGCAGCTCGCGGGCGTGGCGCGCCACGGGGGCGTCGGCCCAGAGACGGTGGAGCGTTTTGTGCAGTCGGCGGACCTCGCGGTGGTGTTGTTTCCGTATCTGGTGTGCGTGTGTCTGGCCGCGGCGTTCAGTGCGGCGCTGCAAACGCTCGGACGTTTTTTGGAGCCGGCGCTGTCGCCGATCTGGCTCAACGTGGCGATGATCGGGCTGCTCGGCGGCGCGGTTTATCTGGGGTGGTCGCCGACGGCGGAGGGCCGGATGTTGTGGTTGTGCGGCGGAGCGCTGCTCGGAGGATTTTTGCAGATGGTCGTCCCGGCGATGGCGCTGATGCGCGAAGGCTGGCGGCCCCGCTTCGATCTTTCCGCGGGTGAGGCCGTGCGGCAGATTGCCCGGCTGATGGGGCCGACGGTGTTTGGTTCGGCGATCTATTTGGTCAACATGGCGGTTTCGCGGATCGTGGGACTTTCGCTCAACGACTCCGCTGTGACGGTGTTGAATTTGGCGACGCGACTGATGGAACTGCCCATCGGGGTGTTTGCCGTGGCGATTTCGACGGTGGTGTTTCCGCTGATCGCGAAATATGCCGCGGCGGGCGACTGGCCCAATCTGGCGAACGCGTATCGCAAGGGGATGCGGCTGATTCTTGTCATCAACGTGCCGGCAGCCGTGGGGCTGGTGGTGCTGGCGGTGCCGATCATCCGGTTGCTGTTTCAGCGCGGGGCGTTTACCGCGGCCGACACGGCGCTGATGCAGCCGGTGCTGGCGGTGTACGCGGTGGGGCTGCCGTTTTTCTCGTTCGTGAATCTGGTGCTGCGGGCGTTCTACGCGCAGAAGGACACGGTGACGCCGGTGCGCGCGGCGGGGTTGAGTTTCTGCGTGAACCTCGCGCTGAGTGTCGCGCTGATGGGGCCGCTCGGCACGGTGGGACTGGCGCTCGCGGGCAATGTCGCGATCATCGCGCAGGCGTGGTACCTGCAGCGCGCTCTGGCGCGCAAGCATCCCGCGTTGAAATTCGCCCATCTCGCGCGTGATCTGGCGAAAGTGATCGGCGCGAGCGTCGTGATGGGGGGCGTGGTGGCGGCGGGCTGGTGGGGCTGGACGCGTGCCGTCCCGCCCTCAAATGGGACAGATGCGCTGGCGCTGGCGTCGTTGATTGCGGCGGGCGTGGCGGTGTACGGTGCGCTGCTGTGGGCCGGGAAGATCGAAGGGCGCGAGGATGTGGCGGCGGTGATCGCGAAGGTGCGGGGGCAACCGGCCCGGGCCCGGCCGCCGGCATGAAACTGAAACCCGATTGGTTTTTGATCAGCATGGTGGCGGCGACGGTGCTCGCGTGGGCCTTTCCGTCGCCGGGGGCGGCGGGCGGCTGGATGCATCCCGAAGTGGTGACCAAAGCGGGTGTGGCCCTCATTTTTTTCCTCCATGGCGTGGCGCTCTCGTTTCACGCTTTGAAAGCGGGGACGCTGCGCTGGCCGCTCCATCTGCTGGTGCAAAGCAGCACGTTCGTGCTGTTTCCCCTGCTGGGTCTAATGCTGAATTTCGCGCTCGGCGATTCGGTGGCGCCCGAACTCAAACTCGGCCTGTTCTTCCTGTGCGCGCTGCCGTCGACCGTCTCGTCGTCGGTGGCGATGACCGCCACCGCGCACGGCAACGTCGCGGGGGCCGTGTTCAACGCGACGTTGTCCAGTGTGCTCGGAGTTTTTCTGACGCCGTTGTGGGTCGCGTTCGTGTTGAAATCGGGCGGGGCGAGTCAGCCGATCGGGCCGGTGATTCTCGATCTGATCCGCTGGCTGGTCTTGCCGCTGGTCGCGGGGCAGCTCTGCCGGCCCTGGCTGGGTGCGTGGGCGCAGCGCAACAAGGCGCGGATCGGGCTGGTGGACCGGGGGACGATTCTCCTGCTCGTCTACACGTCGTTTTGCGACTCGTTTAAACAACATATTTGGTCGGGTCACGGCGCGGGGCAGATCTGGCTGATGGTGGGAATTTCCGGAGCGCTGTTTGCCCTCGTGATGGTCGTGATGGCGCGGGCGTCGGAGGCGCTGGGTTTTTCGCGCGAGGACCGGATTGCCGCGATGTTCTGCGGCTCGAAGAAAACCTTGGCGTCCGGGGTGCCCATGGCGAAATTGATCTTCGGGGCCCATCCCGGGCTCGGGCTGATTCTGCTCCCCATCATGATTTACCATCCGCTCCAACTGGTCGTGTGCGGCCTGCTCGCGCAGCGCTGGGGCCGGCAACCCGCATCCTCGCCATGAGTGAAATTCCTGCCACCCCGAGGGAAATCGTCGTCCAACACAACGTCGGCGCGAAACGCTTCGAGGCCCGCGTGGACGGCTATCTGTCCGTCGTGGATTACACGTTCGAGGGGGACGTCGTGGTGTTCACGCACACGTTGGTGCCGCCGGAATTACGGGGGCGGGGCCTGGCGGAAAAACTGGTGCGCGCGGCGCTGGCGTGGGCGACGGCGGAAAAACGGCGGATCGTGCCGGCGTGTTCTTACGTGGACACGTTTGTGCGCCGGCACCCGGAATTTCAGACGCTGCTCTGAGCGAGCCGGGAGTTGCGAAAGGCCGGGAAGGGCCTTTCCTGCGGACTTCATGGCGCATCTGTTTGAACCGTTCACGCTGAAGTCGGTCACGCTCCGCAACCGCATCGGGGTGTCGCCGATGTGCATGTATTCGTCCGAGGACGGCGTGGCGAACGACTGGCATCTGGTCCACCTTGGCGCGCGGGCGGCGGGTGGTGCAGGCTTGGTGATTGCCGAAGCGACGGCGGTTTCTCCGGAGGGACGCATCACACCGGGCGATGCGGGAATCTGGGCGGACAAGCACGTCGAGCCGCTGGTGCGGATCAACCGTTTTGTGAAGCAACACGGCGCGGTGCCGGGTATCCAGCTTGCCCATGCGGGGCGCAAGGCCGGAGCGGCGCGTCCTTGGGAGGGTGGGGCCCATCTGGCGGACGACGCGGGCGGCTGGCCGGTGATCGCGCCGAGCGCCGCGGCCTTCGGTGCGCCGTTGGACAAGGTGCCGCACGCGATGACCGAGGGGGACATCGCGCGGGTGCAGGGTGATTTTGTGGCGGCGGCGCGGCGTTCGCTGGCGGCGGGCTACGAGTGGGTGGAACTGCACGCGGCGCACGGCTATCTGGCGCACGCGTTTCTGTCGCCAACGTCGAACCGCCGCACGGACCGTTACGGCGGGAGTTTTGAAAATCGCATCCGGTTTCTGATCGAGACGACGTGCGCGGTGCGGGCGGTGTGGCCGGAGCAGCTGCCGTTCACGGTGCGGTTGTCGTGCACGGATTGGACCGAGGGCGGCTGGACGATCGACGAAAGCGTCGCGTTGGCGCGGCGCCTGAAGGCGGAGGGGGTGGACCTGATCGACTGCCGTTCGGGCGGCGGGGTGGCGACGGCCAAGGTTCCGGTCGGACCCGGCTATCAGGTGGAGTTTGCGGAAAGGATCCGGCGCGAGGCGGGGATGGCGACGGCGGCGGTGGGGCTGATCACCGACGCGGTGCAGGCGGATGCGATTGTGCGGGAGGGGCGGGCCGATCTGGTGCTGTTGGCGCGCGAGTTTTTGCGCGATCCGCAGTGGCCGTTGCACGCGGCGAAGAGCCTCGGCCAATCCGGCGCCGTGCTGCCGCCGGTGCAGTATGCGCGGGCGTTTTGATTTTTTCATGAGCACAAAACCTGTTTCCAACGAGACGTTGCTGGGGCAACTCAACTGGCGTTACGCGACGAAGAAATTCGATCCGGCGCGGCCGATCGCCGACGCCGATTGGGCGGTGCTGGAGCAGGCGCTGGTGTTGGCGCCCTCCTCGATCGGGCTGCAGCCGTGGAAATTCATCGTGGTGACGGATGCCGCGACGAAGGCCCAGCTGGTGCCGGCCTCCTGGGGGCAACGGCAGGCGGCGGACTGTTCGCACTTCGTGGTGTTTGCGGTGCGGCGGGACCTTGGGGAGGACCATGTGGACCGGCACATCGGACGGATGGCGGAAGTGCTCGATGTGGCGCCGGACTCGCTCGCGAAGTTCAAGGCCATGACCATCGGCAATCTCGCCAGAGCCCGCGAGGAGGGCCGGCTCGACACGTGGCAGGAGCATCAGATTTACATCGCGCTCGGTCAGTTCATGGCGTGCGCCGCGATGGTCGGCATCGACACCTGTCCGATGGAGGGAATTGTGCCGGCGAAGTTTGACGAAATTCTTGGCCTGGCCGGGACAGATTATGCGACGGTGGTGGGGTGTGCGGCGGGGTATCGCGCTGCGGACGACAAGAACGCCGCGCGGAAAAAAGTGCGGTTCAAGGCCGAGGATGTGATCGTGCGGATCTGAGGCACACCGGACATCGGATGGGTGGGGGGGAAGGGCCACCCTCTTTGCGGCGATGAGACCGTTTGTGCGGCCGACCGAAGCCCGCGACGGCCCCATCGTGGCGACGACGGAACCCGGTGCGTCTTCCGTCGTCGTCCGCGGCAAGGGCACGGCTACCGGGGGCGCGCTGGTGGAGGTTTACGCCGAAACGGAGATTCCTTGTGCGAGGCGGGAGAGCGAGCGTCCCGGGCGGGGTGGGGGCATCGGCTTCACTCCGATCGTCGCCGGTCGGAAAAGCCGGGTGGGTGCGGATGAGCAATTCCTCAATTTGAGGTTGGGCCGGTGGCGGTCGTGAGATTTGCTCCGCGCATGTCGAAGATTGCGTCGAAATTATTCCCCTTGATCGTGGGCCGGAAGATCGGCGGATGGGCGAAGCGGTTGGCCTTTTTCACGATGGCGTGCGGCGCGGTCGCCCGGGATCCGGCGCGGCCGGCGGCGGCCCCGGAGCTTTGGCGGGAAGTGGAGGTTCTCCGCACCGAGCACGGGGTCCCGCACGTGCGCGCCGCGACGATCCGCGCGGCGGGCTATGCCCTCGGTTGGCTGCAGTGCGAGGACTACGGTAGCGTGACGCCGGAGCGGCTTTGGTCCACACGTGGCCAGACGGCGCGGGTCAAAGGCCGCCGGGCCATCGAGGATGACTTCGACGCCCTGCGCCGGCGGGCGCGGGCGACCGAGACCTATCACCTGCTTGAGCCGGAAACGCGCGACTTGTGCGACGGCTTTGCCCTCGGCGTGAACCGCTACGTGGCGCTGCATCGCGCGGAGTTCGCGGCCCATCTCACGCCGGATTTTTCCGGGTACGATGTCGCGACCCTGACGATCGGTCCGGGCCCGAGTGCCGCGCGCGTCGGACGATTTCTGACGGCGTTGAAGAGCGGTCTCAATACCCCGGTCGCCGAACCGGCGGAGCCGGACACCCCGCCCGAGGAAGGGTCAAATGCCTGGGCGCTCGCGCCGAGCCGCACGGTGTCCGGGAAAGCAATCCTACTGCGCAATCCGCATCTGGCGTGGAGTGCGGGCTACTACGAGGCGCACGTGACTGTCCCGGGCGTACTCGACTTCTACGGTGATTTCCGCATCGGCGGACCGTTGGGAGTGGTCGGCGGATTTAACCGTGATCTCGGCTGGTCGACGACCAACAGCAATACGGGCGATCTCACGGTGATCTATGCCGTGCCGGTCGATCCGGCGCAGCCCGATCACTACCGGCTCGACGGCGTTTCGCTTCCGCTGAGGCCGATCACCCGGACGGTGCACTACCGCGACGGGGACAAGCAGGCCGCCGAGACGCGGGAACTCTGGGAGTCGCCGCTCGGCCCGGTGGTCCACCGCACGCCCGACACGGTCTATCTCGCGCGCACGGCGGGTGACGGGGAGTTTCGGGCGGGAGAACAGTTTCTGCGGCTGATGCGGGCGACCTCGCAGGCGCAGTGGCTCGACGGCATGCGCCTGCGGGCGAAGACGTCGCAGAACTACACTTACGCCGATCGGGCGGGCAACATCCTGATCCTGTCGAACGCGTCCTATCCCGCGTTGCCGCATCCGCCCACGAAAGCCGCGGCGGTGGCGGCGACCAGCCTGCGGGAGATCTGGACGCAGCTGATTCCGTTCGACGATCTGCCGTTGGTGCGAAATCCCCGGGGCGGCTACGTGCACAACGAGAACAGCTCGCCGCACTTCGCCAATGTCCGCGAGCCGGTCGTGCTGACCAACCGGCACCCGAACATGGAGCGCCCGATGCTGAGCCTGCGCAGCCAGCTCGGGATCGAGCTGATCGATACCGACACGCGGCTGTCGTTGGAGGACGTGGTCCGGTTGAAGCACACGTATCGCATGCTGCTCGCCGAGCGCACGAAGCCGGATCTGATCCGCGCTGTGGAAGCCACGCAGCCGAGCGGAGAGGTGGCCGCGGCGCTCGACCTCCTGCGCCGGTGGGACACCACGACTGCGCCCGACCGGCGCGGCGGTGTGCTCTTTTCAGTTTGGTGGCAACGTTACGCGGCGCCCGGCGGGATCGTTCAACCTTACGCTGCACCTTGGGCGGAATCCGACCCGCTCAAGACGCCGCGTGGTCTCGCCGATCCGGCCCGCGCGGCCGCCGCGTTTACCGAGGCCGTCTCCGAAACGGCCCGTCGTCACGGCCGCTGGGATGTCGCCTGGGGTGAGGTCTATCGGATGCGCCGCGGCGGCGTGGACGTGCCGATGGGCGGCGGTTCCGGTCAGCTCGGGCATTTCCGCGTGCTGACCTTTGCCCGCGAGCCGGACGGAAAGTATGCGGCCAACGGGGGCGACGGTTGGGTGCTGGCCGTCGAGTTCGGCGATGAACCGCGCGCCTACTCGGTGCTGGCCTACGGTCAGAGCGCGAAGCCCGATTCGCCCTGGCACGCCGACCAGGCGGCGATGTTTGCCCGCGGAGAACTCAAGACGGTGCGGTTTAGTGCGGCCGAGGTGGATGAGCACGTCGTGACGCGCTACCGACCGGGTGCGGCGACGGAGCCATGAGGCGAAGGTAGAAGGGGCGCGCGTGGTCTTGAATCCCGGGTTCGAGGTGGATCGCGAGCCACCCGGGCGATTCAGCCTAACACGGACAGGGGGCGGAGGGAGGGAGAGAACTCCGGGGGCCGGTGTCTTTTGCGCGGCCCTACGCGAGTCCTACGCGAATACGGCGGTCCGCTCAACCGGGGTGAGCTCCCGCCATTTTCCGGGGGCCAAATCTCCGAGGAGAAAATCGCCGATCCGCACTCGGAGGAGGCGGAGGGTCGGGTGGCCGACGGCGGCGGTCATGCGGCGGACCTGGCGGTTTTTCCCCTCGATCAGCTCGAGCGCAAGCCAGGCATCGGGGATGTTCTGGCGGACGCGGATCGGCGGAACGCGCGGCGGGAGGGCCGGCGCGGGATCGAGCAGGCGGGCGCGGCAGGGCCGGGTGCGGTAGTCGTCGAGGGCAAGGTCCCCGCGGGCGAGTTGCGCGAGGGTCGCGGAAGTGGGGATACGTTCTACCTGGGCCCAGTATTCGCGGCGGTGGGCGTTGGCCGGATCGAGCAGGCGCGTATTGAGACCGGGTTCGTCGCTGAGAAGCAGCAGGCCTTCGGAGTCGGCGTCGAGGCGTCCGAGGGCGTAGACTCCGCGGGGCAGGCCGAAATCGGCGAGCGTGCGCCAGCGAGAGCCGGGTTCGGGGGTGAATTGCGAAAGGACCCCGTAGGGCTTGTGAAGGGCGAGAAACACGCGGTTGCGATGGCGAAGACGTTGTGCAGCGTTTTCGCCTATGCAGTCGCTCACGCTCACGGCGGTCAATGACATCACGGTGGCGACCGGGCCCGATCCGTCGCCGATCGCGGGCGAGGCGGTCGTCGCGCTCCGCGCCGCGGCGCTCAATCACCGCGACGTGTGGATCAAGACGGGGCACTACGCGGGTTTGAAATGGCCCTGCCGGCCGGGATCGGACGGTGCGGGGGTGGTGATCGCGGTCGGGGAGGGCGTCGATCCGGCGTGGATCGGGCGGGACGTGGTCATCAATCCGAGTTTTGAGTGGGGCGCGGGCGAGCGGGCGCAGGGGCCGAAGTTTTCGATTTTGGGGCTGCCGCGCGACGGCACGCTGGCGGAAAAGATCGCGGTGCCGGCGGGACAGCTCGCGCTGAAGCCGGCGCATCTTTCCTGGGAGGAGGCGGCGGCGCTGCCCCTCGCGGGGCTGACGGCCTACCGAGCGGTATTTTCGCGCGCGGGCCTGCGGGCGGGCGAGCGGGTGCTGGTGACGGGGATCGGCGGCGGGGTGGCGCTGTTTGCGCTGCAGTTCGCGGTGGCTGTCGGGGCGGAGGTGTGGGTGACGTCGAGTTCAGCGGAGAAGATCGCGCGGGCGGTGGGACTCGGGGCGCGCGGCGGTTTTGACTACACGGTGCCCGGCTGGACGGCCGAGGTGGCGGCACGAGCGGGGCTGTTCGACGTGATCGTCGAAAGTGCGGGCGGGGAGGGTTTCGGCGATTTGCTCGACCTGGCGGCGCCGGGCGGGCGGGTCGTTTTTTTTGGGGCGACGCGCGGCGACGGGCCGGCCCTCGCGCTGCGCAAGATTTTCTGGCGGCAGCTGTCGTTGCTCGGAACGACGATGGGTTCGCCGGCGGACTGGAGTGCGATGGTGGAGTTTGTGACGTTGCACCGGGTGCGGCCGGTGGTGAGCGACGTGTTTCCGTTGGCGCGGGCGGCCGAGGCGTTTGCGCTGATGGAGCGGGGCGGCCAGTTCGGGAAAATTGTGGTGCGGATGCCGTAAGGGTTCTGGCTTGGCGTCGGCGGGGGGGCTCGGGCAAGGTCCCCGGAAACGATGAGCGAACACTCCAACTTCTTTGCGTGCATCATGGCCGGCGGCAGCGGCGAGCGGTTTTGGCCGATGAGCCGGGCGCAGACGCCGAAGCACCTGCTCAAGCTGCTCTCCGAGCGGACGCTGGTGGAGGAGACGGTGCGTCGGCTCGGGGGTGCGGTGCCGCCCGAAAATATTTTCGTGCTGACCAATGCCGTGCAATTGGCCGGCACGCGGGCGGCGCTGGCGGGACTCGTGCCGGAGGCGCAGATCGTGGCCGAGCCGGCGAAGCGCGACACGGCGCCGGCGGCGGCGCTCGCGACGGCGCTGGTGCGCGCGCGGGGCGGCGAGGACGCGACATTGGCGTTGTTGCCGGCGGACGCGTTTATTGCGGATGCGGCGACGTGCGCGAATCAGATGGCGGCAGCCTTGGCGCGGGCGAGCGAAGCGGGTTCGATCATGACGATCGCGATCAAGCCCGATCATGCGGCGACGGGTTTCGGTTATCTGGAGATGGGCGAGACGCGGGCGACGGGACCGGCGGGCCTGGTGCGCGAAGTGAAGCGCTTCGTGGAGAAACCTGATGCTGCGACGGCCGAGCGCTACGTTGAGAGCGGGAATTTTGCGTGGAATGCCGGGATGTTTTTCTGGCGCGTGGGAACGTTTCTCGGCGAGGCCGAGCGCCATGCACCGGAGCTGGCGCGGTTTGTCCGGGAGTTTCCGGCGGGGGATTTTGCCGTGTTTTTGGCCGAGCGCTTTCCGGCGCTGCCGAAGATTTCCGTGGACTACGCGATCATGGAGAAGGCGCGGAGCGTGGAGACGCTGCTGGCGAAATTTGACTGGGATGATGTCGGGCTTTGGACGGCTTTGCCGAAACACCTGAAGACCGATGCGGCCGGCAACGCGTCGCGCGGGTCGGTTTTCGTCGCGGGGGCGAGCAACAATATCGCGATCAGCAACGGTCGCACGATTGCGCTGTGCGGGGTGCAGGACCTGGTGGTGGTCGAGACGGCGGACGCGATTTTGGTGTGTCACCGCGATGCCGTGCAGGACATCAAGAAACTGGTCGGCCAGCTGCCGAAGGAATTGCTCTGAGCGATCCGGTCCGCGCGGGCCGGACGAAAAAAAGGGCCGCCCGGTGAGGGGCGGCCTGAGGAGGAGGACGGGTCGGCTTACTTGCCGGACTTCATCGCCTTTTGGCGGGCGGCATTGTTGAGGATGCGCTTGCGGAGACGCAGGCTCTTCGGCGTGACCTCGACGAGCTCGTCGGCGGCGATGTATTCGATCGCGCGCTCGAGGGAGAGCTTCGAGGCGGGCGTGAGGCCCGTGGCGACGCCCGAACCCTGGGAGCGGAAGTTCGTGAGGGCTTTTTCGCGGACGGCGTTACAGGCGATGTCTTCGTTGCGGGGATTCTCGCCGACGATCATGCCTTCGTAGACCTGTTCGCCGGGGCCGACGAAGAGCTTGCCGCGTTCCTGGACCATGACGAGGGCGTAGGTGGTGGTCTCGCCGGCTTCGGTCGCAATGAGCGTGCCGGTGATGCGGGTGAGGACTTCGCCCGCGTAGGGGCCGTATTCCTTGAACAAGTGGCTGAGGACGCCCCGGCCGGAGGTGGCGTTGACGACGTCGATTTCCATGCCGATGAGGCCGCGCGTGGTGATCGTGGCTTCGATCATCGTGGTGTGCGGGAGCTTCTCCATGTTGGTGAGGAGACCCTTGCGGTTGGCGAGATTCTGCATGATCGAGCCGACGCACTCGTCGGGGACTTCGATCCAGACCGTCTCGTAGGGCTCGAGGCGCTTGCCGTCATCCGAGATCTTTTCGATCACGGTCGGGCGGGAGACGAGGAGCTCGAAGCCCTCGCGGCGCATGGTTTCGACGAGGACGGCGACCTGCATGGCGCCGCGGGCTTTGACGTTGAAGATGCCGGCTTTGTCGGAGTCTTCGATGTAGATGGAGACGTTGGTCTTCAACTCGCGCATGAGGCGCTCGCGGAGTTGGCGCGAGGTGACGAGCTTGCCTTCCTGACCGACGAGCGGGCCGTCGTTGACGCAGAACTGCATCTCGAGGGTGGGCGGATCGATTTGGGTGAAGGGGAGGGCATGGCCTTCGGCGGAGGCGGTGAGGGTGTCACCGATGTCGACGTCTTCGAAGCCGGAGATACCGACGATGTTGCCGGCGACGGCTTCTTCGGTTTCGCGGGTGCCGAGGCCGGTGAACTCAAAGACCTTGGTGATTTTGGCACGGACGCGTTTGTGATCCGAATGGCGGACGACGAACACGGTTTCGCCGATCTTGGCGGTGCCGCCGAGGATCTTGCCGACGGCGATACGGCCGACGTAGTCGCTCCAATCGATGTTGGATACGAGCATGTGGAAGGGCTCGGTGGGCTTGGCGAACGGCGGCGGAATGTGGTCGAGGATGGTCTGGAAGAGGGGCGACATGTCCTTCTTTTCTTCGCCGAGGTGATACATCATGTAGCCGTCGCGGCCGGAACCGTAGACGACCGGGGCATCGAACTGCTCCTCGGTGGCGTTGAGCTCCATAAGGAGTTCGAGCACCTTGTCATACATTTTGGCGGGCTCGGCGTTGTCGCGGTCGATCTTGTTGATGACGATGACGACCTTGAGGCCGTGGGCGAGAGCCTTACGGAGCACGAAACGGGTCTGGGCCTGGGGGCCGTCGTAGGCATCGATTACAAGGAGAACGCCGTCCACCATGCGGAGGGCGCGCTCGACCTCGCCGCCGAAGTCGGCGTGTCCGGGCGTGTCGACGATGTTGACGATCTTATCCTTCCAGTGAACGGAGGTGTTCTTGGCCTTGATGGTGATGCCCTTTTCCTTTTCGAGGTCCATGGAGTCCATGGCGCGCTCCTCGACCTGCTGGTTGGCGCGGAAGACGCCGCCTTCCTTGAGGAGTTTGTCGACGAGGGTCGTTTTACCGTGGTCGACGTGGGCGATAATGGCGATATTGCGGATGCTCTGGTTCATTGGCACGATGCTGTCTTGGTTGGAAAAAGAGGGTCCAAAGTGCGCCGCGCCGCGGACGAAAGCAAGGCCGAAGGCGGTGCCGCGTGCGGATGGCCGGCCGGCCGGGCCGTTGGCGGAGGGAAAAGGGCGTGCGCGGACGGGGCAACTAGCGTGCGAGCACGAAGTAGGCGGTGTAGAACACGAACCAGCCGTAGGCGTGGAGGTTGAGGCGGAAGGCGTCGGATTGGCGGCGCAACACACGGCCGGCGAGCCACACGACGGTACTGGTGAGCGTGAAGCGGGCGAAACGCGCGGCGGCGGAGACGGCGAGAAAGGGGAGCAACGGAATGTCCTGCGCGCCGGCGTGGACGGCGAAGAGTTTGTAGGGTTGGCCGGACAAGGCGCCGGCGGCGAGCGCGCTGAGACCGTGGGTGTTGAGGGACTGCGCGGTGCGGACGATGAGTTCGCGGGAGATGCCGGGAATCCAATCGAAGGCGTTGAGGAGAAATTGGGTGGCGTCGTGGCGCGCGGCGAACCAGAGGGCGGTGCCGCCGACGAGGGCGCCGGCGACGGCCCAGAGACTGGCGATGACGGAGGCGGGGAAGTCGCGCAGGGCGACGCGCGTGAGCAGCACGTCGGGCACGATGAAGAAGAAGGTGGCTTCGGCGAGTCCCCACGCGAAGGCGAGGCCGGGCGTCGCGGGCGAGCGAGCGCGGGCCGGGGCGGCCGGTGACGCGAAATAGGGATGTGAGGCGTCACTCATGAGGGTGGGTGGGGTGGTTCGGCGAGGGCGCGGCGGGCGCGGTTGACGATGGTCACGACGAGCAGGAAAAGCACGAGGCCGAGGGCGGGAGTGAGCCAGGGCGCCAGCGGCACGCCGAGGCCGGCGAGGAGGGCGAAGAGGCCGAAGGCGAAGGCGCGGTCGCTCTTGCCCATGGGACCGTCGTAGCGGCGGGCCGCGCCGATTTGCAGGCCGACGAGGCCGGTGAGTTCGGTGGTGATCGCGAGGAGGGTGGCGAGGATGACGAGCCGGGCGTCGAAGCCGGGGACGAGGGCGAAGGGAAGGTAGAGCGCGGTGTCGGCGACGACGTCACCGACTTCGTTGAGGACGGCGCCGAGGCGGGATTTTTGGCCGTGTTCGCGGGCGAGCAGTCCGTCGACGGCGTTGAGGGCCATGCGGACGAAGAGGAAGGCGGGCAGCACGAGGAGCGGCCAGTGCGCGGTGGGGAAAACGGCGATACACGCGCCGACGGCGACGGAGAGAAGCGCGGCGGCGACGGTGACCTGGTTGGCGGTGACGCCGGCGGCGAAGAGCGCGCGGGTGAGCGGGCGCAGGAGGTTTTGGAAGGCCGGCTTGAGGTCGTAGACGGAGGCCATGGCGCTCAGGTGAAAGAGTAGCGCACGAGGTGGAAGAAGACGGGGGCGGCGAAACAGATGGAGTCGATGCGGTCCATGACGCCGCCATGGCCTTCGATGAGGTTGCCGTAGTCTTTCACGCCGCGGTCGCGTTTGATGGCGGACATCACGAGGCCGCCGAAGAAGCCCATGATCGTGATGACGAGCGAGAGCGCGGCGGCCTGCCAGGGGTTGAACGGTGTGGCCCACCAGAGCGCGGCGCCGACGGCGCTCGCGGAGAGGATGCCGCCGAGGAAGCCCTCCCAGGTTTTCGAGGGGCTGAGCACGGGGGCGATTTTGTGACGGCCGAAGAGTTTGCCCCAGACGTATTGGAGGACGTCGCTGAGCTGGGCGACGAGCACGAGGAAGAGGACGAGGCGGGCGTTGGCGCCGGAGAAGCCGGGGATGTCGAGCATCAGCAGGGCAGGGACGTGGCTGACGCAATACACGCAGACCATGAGGGCCCATTGGATTTTGGCGGTGCGTTCGAGGAAGTGTTGGGCATCGCCGCCGAGGGCGCAGCGGATGGGGATGAAGAGGAAAACGTAGACGGGGATGAAGATCGCGAAGGCGCCATACCAGCGCTGGGCGACGAGGACGTATTGCAGGGGGACGACGACGAAGAAGGCCCAGAAGAGGGCGCGGTGGTCGGCGGGGCGCGTGGGCGTGAGCGTGAGGAATTCGCGCAGCGCAAAGAACGAGGTGAGCGCGAACAGGATCACGGAGCCGAGTCCGCCGGTGAAGAGGGCGGCGGAGAAGATCGCGACCATTACCCACCAGGCGCGGACGCGGGCGTCGAGGTTGGCGATGACGGGGTTGAGCGTGCCGGCGGGCTGGCGGTTTTTCAGGACGGCGGTGATGAGGCTCGCGAGGGCGAGGAGGGCGACGATGCCGCCGACGAGGAGGAGGGTGGCGCGATCCGCGGGCATGGGTCAGGGGCGTTGGAGCGCGACGAGGGCGAGCTGAGCGCGAACGAGGAAATCGGTTTTCGATTCGGCGGCGTCGAAGGCGAGCGGGGCGCCGACGGCGAGGGTGGCGACGAGCGGGACCGGGAGGAAATCGCCTTTGGGGAGAATGCGGTTCAGGTTGTCGAGGAAAATGGGGACGAGGGGGGTGGTTGGGCGGGCGCGGGCGAGGTGGTGGAGGCCGGACTTGAAGGGCTGGATTTTTCCGTCGGGGCTGCGCGTGCCCTCGGGGAAGACGATGAGCGAGGCGCCGGCGTCGAGGGCGACGACCATGGGCGTGAGGGGATTGGTGGCGACGGTGACTTTTTGGCGTTCGATGAGGACGGCACGGAACACGCGGCCGGCGAGCCAGCGGCGGAGCGGGCCTTTTTCCCAGTAGTCGCGGCCGGCGACCGGGCGGACGCGGCGGCGCTGGGCGGGCGGGAGGGCGGCCCAGATGGTCGCGAAGTCGAGGTGGCTCGAGTGGTTCGCGAAAAACACGCAGGGGACGGCGGGGAGGGCGTCGGCGGGGAGTGGACGCACGCCGCAGCCGAGCCGGAGCGCGGCGGCGAGGAGGTCGGACGCGAGGCTCATGCCGGACGCAGGCGGATCAGCTCACGGGGTGAATTTCCGTTCGGAAAACCAGTAGAGGAGTTGGTTGGCCCAGGGCGGGGCGGGTTTGCCGGGGCGGCCGAGGCCGAGGCCGTGGGCGCCTTTTTCGTAGATATGGACGGACGGAAGGCCGCCGGCCTGGCGGAGGGCGGCGGCGAAGAGCAGGGTGTTTTCGACGGGCACCGATTTGTCTTCGACCGTGTGCCAGAGGAAGCAGGGCGGGGTGTCTTTGGTGACCTGAAGTTCGCTCGAGAGTAATTTGACGAGAGCGGGATCGGGTTGGTCGCCGAGGAGATTTTTGCGCGAACCGGAGTGGGCGAACTGAAGGAGGGAGATGACGGGATAGCAGAGGATGCCGAGGTCGGGGCGGGAACTCTCGCGTTCGACGGGGTCGGTGGCGGCGGGTTGGCCGGCGTCGAAGTGGGTGACGAGGGTCGAGGCGAGGTGGCCGCCGGCGGACGAACCGATGACGCCGATGCGGGCGGGGTCGCGGCCGTCGCGTTTCGCAAACGTGCGCAGGAGGCGAAGGGCGCGGGCGGCGTCGTTGAGCATCACCGGGTGGCGGTAGCCGTTGGAGCCGAGGCGGTATTTGAGCACGTAGGCGGTGATGCCATGGGCGGCGAAGAATTCGGCGTAGCCGGTGCCCTCGTGTTCGGCGAGGCCGCCGTAGCCGCCGCCGGGGAGGACGAGTATGGACGCGCCGGTGTCCTTGGCTTTGTCGGCGGGGAACGGAGTGAGGGTGGGGATGTCCTGGGGGCGTTGGCCGCGGGCGCCGGGGGCGTCGCCTTCCCAGAGGCGGATGGGGCCCAGAATGAGCGGATAAGGGGTGGGGGCGGGGGCGGCCTTGGCAGCGGGCGTTTCGGCTGCCGGGAGGGCGGCGGTGGCGGCGAGCGCGAGGAGGGCGGTGGAGAAGAGACGGGGGAGGCGCATGGTGGAGGAGAAAGCGGCGAAACGGGAGGCGGACGGGGGCAGTGGAAGCGTTTCGCGGCGAGATGGGAATGCGAAAAAAATAAGGCCCCGGAACCTTGCGGTCCCGGGGCCGAATCTGGGGGTGGGTGTTCGCCACGCACTCTTTCCCGGTCACACACGCTTGGGCGCGCTCGCTTTCGCGGGCGGTGTGCTTCCCGACGCCACTCTCCGCGGCAGGCGGAGGGTTCGGTCTCATGGCGGGACCGTCCTGACCGTTGCCGGTCGGGATCTTTCGAGTGAGGCCTCTGCGCCCGGTTCGGTCGCTCCCTGCCGGGGGCGGCTCGCCGGACGTGGTGCGGACACGTCTGCAATACCAAGTTCTCGCGTCGGCACCGTTATCGTGGGGACGGCGCCAGCTGGTGGCTGGCCGTTGGCCCCGCGTTACGGGTCTGACCTCTTACCTCTCAGGTTGCGTTTGCTCTTGCAGCGGGGTGACGTGGTTTTTCACGCCGCCCCATTGAGGAGGTTTCACGGACTTTGCCAGGTCCGCTCGCTCCCCGCCGCCGCGCCGTCCTTTCGCGCCCGTTTCGCAAGCGAACCGGGCCTTTTGGCGGGGTGGGCCCGCCGGCTGACGCGACTGCGTTCTGGTCTGCGCAGTAGCAACCAAAACCCTCTGGGTCACTGCGTCGGCGCACGGGTCGAAACGTCCCGTGGGCCTGACTCGGCTCGTGCGTGGTTTCTGATCACGCCTAACCGCTCAACTCCTGATTTCGTGTAACTGAGCCGGACACGACTCCGGTCAGAGGAGCTGGTGAGACATGCCTGCCAGACCGCTTGCGCGAGGTGGAGGGGACGACGGAACCAGCTTCCATCCTCCTTTCCCCGGTCGCCCGGGATTATCCCAGCCGTGCTCTCAGCGGTGTTTTTCAGGCCTCTGCGCTGCGGCTGTTCTATCAAGGAACGAGGAAGACGGTGTGCGGCGGACGGGAAAAATGAAGCCTTTGTTCTGCACAATTTCTTCACCGCCGGGACCGGTGAATAACTTGGGAATAATCTGGTGCACCGGTTATTCACCGCGGGCCGTGTCGCGGTGGTGGGATGAAGCACGAAAGGTGAAAACGGAGGGTTGAAGTGTGAGGTCCAAAGACAGCGGGAGCGCGCATCTCCGTTTTGGGCCGGGTCCGGTGTCCCGGGGTGGTCCGTGCACTCTGCGCGCGGCTCCGCCGGCCACGCCTCTCCCTGCCATCCGCCGTCCGTGGAGCGGCCGGCCCACTTCGGGCGGCGTTGGCAGGAAAGTGAGCTGCGCCCCAGCGGGAGGGTGGTCGGTGATCGGGCTTCCCTCTTTCAACTTTCAACTTTCAACTGACCAAAATGCCGTCTCCGCGCGAACTGCCCATCTACGAACTTGAGTCTGCCGTCGTCGCCTCGCTGCGCGCGCAGGGGCGGCTGATTGTGCAGGCGCCGACGGGTTCGGGCAAATCGACGCAGGTGCCGCAGATGCTGCTGAGTCATGGTTTGCTGGATGCGTTGGGCGGGCGCGCGGCGAAAGGGGAGGTCGTGGTGTTGCAGCCGCGGCGGTTGGCGGCGCGGATGCTGGCGAAACGGGTGGCGGAGGAGGTGGGCACGAATCTGGGCGAAGTGGTGGGCTACCAGATCCGGCTGGAGTCGCGGGTGAGCGAGCGGACGCGGATCCGGTTTGTGACGGAGGGGATTCTGCTGCGGCAGATGTCGTTCGATGCGACGCTCCGCGGGATCAGCGCGATCGTGTTCGACGAGTTTCACGAGCGGCATCTCTACGGGGACATCTCGCTGGCGCGGGCGGTGCAGATCCAGCAGACGACCCGGCCCGACCTGAAGATCATCGTGATGTCGGCGACGCTGGATGCGGGGATGTTGAAAAGTTATCTCGCGCCGTGCGACGTGCTGGTGTCGTCGGGGCGGAGTTATCCGGTGCGGATCGAGTATCTGCCGAAGGCGGTGAATTTCGAAAACGACGCGATGTGGGACGTCGCGGCGGCGGAGTGTGAGCGCGTGGCGGACGCGTCGGTGCGGGGGGACATGCTGGTGTTCATGCCGGGGGCCTATGAGATCAACCGCACGGTTCAGGCGATCCAGGCCGCGCGGGGGCTGCGGGATTTTGTGTGTTATCCGCTGCACGGAGAGTTGCCGCCGGAGCAGCAGGACCGGGCGGTGGCGCGGTATGAGACGCGGAAAATCATCGTGTCGACGAACGTGGCGGAGACGTCGCTGACGATCGACGGGGTGACGACGGTGATCGACTGCGGGCTGGCGCGGATGGCGCGGTTCGATCCGCACCGCGGGATCAACACGCTGATGATCGAGAAGATTTCGGTGGCGAGCGCGGACCAGCGCGCGGGGCGCGCGGGACGCACGGCGCCGGGGGTGTGCGTGCGGCTGTGGGCCGAGCGCGAGCACGCGAACCGTGCGCCGCAGGAATTGCCCGAAGTGAAGCGGCTGGATTTGTCGGAGGTGGTGCTGACGCTTAAGGCGAGCGGGATCGACGACGTGATGAATTTTCCGTGGCTGGAGAAACCGGATGCGGTGGGGCTCGTGCGGGCGGAGAATCTGCTGGTGGATTTGGGGGCGCTGGCCGGGGAGCGGAAAGCGATCACGGCGGTGGGGCGGAAGATGCTGCGGTTCCCGGTGCATCCGCGTTACGCGCGCATGTTGCTGGCGGCGGAAGAGCGCGGGTGTGTGCGGACCGTGGCGCTGATGGCGGCGCTGACCCAGGGGCGGAATTTTCTGCTGCGCGGGGTGCCGCGCGAGGTGGAGAAGGCGCGCGAGGATGCGCTGGGCGAGGAGCACGAGAGCGATTTCTTCCTGATGATGCGCGCGTGGCGTTGCGCGGACAAAGCGAACTACGGGCTCGAGGCGTGCCGGCGGCTCGGCATCCATGCGCAGGGTGCGCGGCAGGTCGGGCCGCTGTTCGAGCAGTTTCTGGAAATCGCGGCGAAGGAAGGGCTCGACGTGAGCGAGCAGCGGGTCGACGGCGCGGCGGTGCGGAAGTGTGTGCTGGCGGGCTTTTCCGACCAGCTGGCGCGGCGGCTCGATGCGGGGACGTTGCGCTGCGAACTTGTGCACAACCGGCGCGGCGTGCTCGCGCGCGAGAGCGTGATCCAGCAGGCGAAGCTGCTCGTCTCGGCCGAGATCAGCGAGATCGGGCGCGGGGACGGCGAGGTGAACACGTTGCTCACGCTGGCGACGGCGGTGGAGGAAGCGTGGTTGAAGGAGATTTTCCCGGACGACTATCGCGAGGTGAAGGGTGTGAGCTACGACGAGACGATCAAGCGGGTGGTGTCGCGGCGCGAGCGGCGGTTTCGCGACCTCGTGCTGGAGGCGAAGGTGAGCAGCGACGATGCGCCGTTGAACGAGGCGGCGGCGCTGCTGACGAAGGAGGTGCTCGCGGGACGGCTGAAGCTCGACGCGTGGGACGACACGGTGGAGCAGTGGATTTTGCGCGTGAACCGGTTGGCGGAGTGGTTTCCCGAGCTCGAGGTGAATCCGATCACCGAGGCGGACCGCGCGACGCTCATCGAGCAGATTTGTTATGGCGAACTCGGCTACCGGGACATCAAGGACAAGCCGGTGATGCCGGTGCTGAAGGACTGGCTGACGGCGGAGCAGTTTGCCGTGCTCGATGCTTATCTGCCGGAGAAACTGGTGATGGGGAACGGGCGGAAAGCGCGGCTCACCTATGCCAAGGAAGGCGCGCCGATCATGAGCGCGCGCATTCAGGAACTCTACGGCATCGAGGGAAAATTTACGATCGGCCACGGCCGCGTGACGGTGAAGTTCGAGGTGCTCGCGCCGAATCACCGGCCGATCCAGGTGACGGACGACCTGACGAATTTCTGGCGCGAGCAGTATCCGAAGGTGAAGGCGGAGCTGTCGCGGCGGTATCCGCGACACGAGTGGCGGTGAGCTCAGCGGAAGTCGTGCGAGGCTTGGGCGGGGAGGGCGGAGGCGTGCAGGGGTTCGATGTGCTCGGCGCGGATGTGGATCACTTCGGAGGCGTTTTGCAGGCGCCCGGTGATTTTCAGGGCGGGCTCCTGCGTGATGATGAGGCGGTGGCGTTCGAAGAATTGCGGGACCACGACGGCGTTCGCGATGCCGGTCTCGTCCTCGAGGCTGATGAAAACGAACCCTTTCGCCGTGCCGGGACGTTGGCGGCAGATGACGGAGCCGGCGATGGTCACGCGCGTGCCGTTGGGCACCGTTTTCAGATCGGCGGCGCGCCAGACTCCGGTGAGCTGCGGGCGGAGGAGGGCCATCGGGTGCGTGCCGGCGGTGAGCGCCATGCCGTGGAAATCGGCGGTCAGGCGCTCGGGTAGCGTCATCGGCGCGAGTGGGGAGGCTTCGCGGGGGAGGTCGGCGAAGTGGTGGAGGAGGCTCTCGGCTGCGGACCACGCGGCCTCGATGTCCCAGAGGGCGGCGCGGCGGTGGGTGGAGAAGACGTTGAGCGCGCCGACGGAGGCGAGGGCGCGGCGCTCGGCGGCGGTGAAGCTCGTGCGGCGCAGGAAATCGTCGAGCGAGGCGAAGGGGCTTTCGGCGCGGGCGGCGAGCATCGCGCGGGCGTGGGTTTCGCGGAGGCCTTTGACGACGAGGAGGCCGAGGCGGATGGCGTTGGGGCCGTCGACGGTGCAGGGCCAGTCGGAGTGGGCGACGCAGACGGGGCTGGTTTTGAGTCCGTGGCGACGGCCGTCCTGGAGGAGGCTGGCGGGCGAGTAGAAGCCCATCGGTTGGTTGTTGAGGAGGCCCGCGTAGAATTCGGCGGGGCGGTGGAACTTGAGCCAGGTGCTGACGTAGGCGAGGAGGGCGAAGCCGATGGCGTGCGATTCGGGGAAACCGTAGGCGGCGAAAGTGCGGGCGGAGTCGCAGACCTTGTGGACGACGAGTTCGCTATGGCCCTCGCGGCGCAGGGCGGCGCGGAGTTTGGCGAGGGCCTGGTGGAGGCGCTCGGGGTGGCGCGTGAAGCCCATCGCGCGGCGGAGTTCCTCGGCTTCGCCGCCGGTGAATTTCGCGAGCGTCATGGAGATTTCGAGCATCTGTTCCTGGAAGAGAATCACGCCCTGAGTGCGCTCAAGGATCGGTTTCAGGAGGTGCTCGACGCTGGGGTCGAGGTAGTCGACGGGCTCGACGCCGTCGCGGCGGCGGATGAGCGGGTGGACGAGCTGGCCGGTGATGGGGCCGGGGCGGACGAGGGCGACCTGCATGGCGAGGTCGTAGAGGTTGCGGGGTTTGAAGCGCGGGAGCGTGGCCATCTGGGCGCGGCTCTCGATCTGGAACACGCCCACGGTGTCGCCGGCGCGGATGTGGGCGAAGGTGAGTTCGTCGTCGGTCGGGATTTCGTGGAGACTGGCCGGGCCGCCGCGTGACGCGCAGAGTTCGAGCGAGTCCTGGAGGACGGCCATCATGCCGAGGCCGAGGAAGTCGACCTTGACGATGCCGAGGTCCTCGCAGTCGTCCTTGTCCCATTGGCCGACGACGCGGCCGGGCATGGCGGCGTTTTCGAGGGGCATGACGCGGTCGAGCTGGCCGCGGCAGATGATCATGCCGCCGGAGTGTTGGCCGAGGTGGCGGGGCAGGCCGCGGATCTGGTGGTAGAGCTGCGCGAGCGCGGGGGCGCGCGGGTGGTGGGCGGCGATGCCGGACATCGCAAGCTGTTGCTGGAGCTCGAGGGTCTGGGGGAAATCGCCGTTGGCGAAGAGGCTGGAGAAGCGGTCGAGGGCGTCGTCGCCGAAGCCGAGGACCTTGCCGATTTCGCGGAGGGTGCTGCGGCCGCGGTAGGTGATGACGTTGGCGGTCATGGCGGCGCCGCGCGGGCCGTAGCGGCGGTAGACCTCCTGGATGACGCTTTCGCGGCGCTCGCCGCTGGGAAAATCGAGATCGATATCGGGCCACGACGGGTTGCCGTTGGCGCCGACGCGGCCCTCGCTGAGGAAGCGTTCGAAGAGGAGACGGTGGGTGAGGGGGTTGACGGCGGTGATGCCGAGGACGTAGCAGACGGCGCTGTTGGCGGCGCTGCCGCGGCCCTGGACGAGCATGCCGCGCTCCTCGCGGGCCCAGCGGCAGATGTCCCACACGATGAGAAAATAGCCGGAGAACCCGAGCTTCGCGATGAGGGCGAGCTCGCGTTCGAGTTGGACGGCGAGGGCGGCGGGGACGGTGCCGAAGCGGGTGCGGGCGCAGGCGAAGGTGACCTCGTGTAAAAAGGCGGACATCGGCCGGCCGTCGGGCGTGGGGTAGGTGGGGAATTCGTAGCCGAGATTTTGGAGGGTGAACGCGAGGCGCTGTTCGAGGTGCGCGGAATTTTCCACGGCGGCGGGGAGATCGCGGAACAGCGTCTGCATCGTGAGCGCGGATTTGAGGTGGCGTTCGGCGTTGGCTTCGAGGTGGCGGCCGGCGGCGTCGAGTGTGGTGTGGAGGCGCAGGCAGGTGAAGACGTCGGCGGTGGGGCGGTGCGTGGCGGTGGCGTAGGTGACGCCGCCGGTGGCGAGGAGCGGGAGGCGGTGGGCGGCGGCGAGGTCGCGGAGGAAAGTGATTTCGCGGTCTTCGCCGCGGAGGCGGCGGCGCTGGACCTCGACGAAGAGGCGGGCGTGGGCGGGATCGGCGGAGGACGCGGGGGCGGGGGCGAAGATGGCGGTGAGTTTGGCGAGGGCGGCGGCGGCGGCGGCGGGGCCGGCGGTGTGCCAGGCGCGGCGGACGGGGCCGGCTTCATCGCCGGTGAACGCGATGAGTCCGTCGGAGAAGCGGGCGAGTTCGGACCAGGTGGCGAAGCAGGGGCGTTTGCGGTCGGCGGGGTCGACGCCGGGGTCGAGGCCGACCGGAGCGGGGCCGGCGGCGCGCGGGTGGAGTTTGGCCTCGGTGATGAGTTGGCAGAGGTTCTGATAACCGGTGCGTGTGGCGGCGAGGAGGGGGACGATGGAGCCGTCGTCCATGGTGAGTTCGGCGCCGACGCGGGCGCGGAGGCCGTGTTCGCGGGCGGAGCTGTAGAGGCGGGCGGCGCCGTAAACGCCGTCGCGGTCGAGGAGGGCGAGGGCGGGCAGGGCGAGGCGCGCGGCCTCGCGGGCGAGGTCTTCGGGTTGCGAGGCGCCGCGGAGAAAACTGAAAGCGCTGCGGGCGTGGAGTTCGACGTAGCCGGCCATGAGTGGAGGGCTCAGTCGTATTCGCCTTCGACATACCAGGCGTCGCCGAGGCGGAGGAGGCGGTAGAGGCCGCCGTCGGCGAGGGCGATATCCCACTCGAGGCGGGACCACGCGCGGTCGGCCTGCCACCACTCGCCGCTGGCGGGCCAGACGACGCTGCGGAAGGAAATTTCGCCCTGCAGGCGGTCGGTCCAGAGATAGGCGGGGCGGCCGGCGGTGAATTCGAGGCGGGCGGGCAGGGGCGGCCGGAAGCGCCGGAGGGGCGCGCTGAGGGGGGGATGCACGGGGGGCGGCGCGGGCGCGGGAATCACGGGCGAGGGTGGGGCGAGCGTGACGGCGTCGGGGCGGTGGGTGTCCGCGAGGTGGGGGGTGCCGACGCGGTCGGAGCCGACGAGGGCGACGATGCGGGCGAGGGTGTCGGCGAAGCCGTGGGGGTCGCGGAGGCCGGTGTCGAAGAGGCCCTGCTGGCGGACGAGCGGGCGGGCGGGGGTGAGGCGCAGGCGGACGGCGCAGATCGCGGCGGCGGTGTGGAGCGATTCGAGATGCGTGTGGAGGGCGCGGAAAAGGATGGCGGGGTCGGCGGTGGGTTCGGGGAGGCGGAAGGCGCGGGTGTGGGAGGTGGCGTCGACGAGGTGGAGGGTGAGGGCGAGTTCGGCGGCGACGTGTTGGGAGGCGGTGAGTTCGAGGGTGAGGCGGTCGAGGAAGCGGCGGAGGAGGAAGAGCAGCGGTTCGAGGGTTTCGATGGCGTCCTCGAATTCCAAGGACGCGGAGAAAGTCTGGGGCGGGATGACGGGGCGGAGCGGGCGCGGCTCGCCGCCGGAGGCGCGTTGCCAGAGGGCGAGGCCCTCGGCGCCGAAGCGGCGGACGAGTTCGTCGCGGGGGAGGTCGGTGAGATCGCCGAGGGTGTGGACGCCCCAGGTGGCGAAAATGGCGGCGAGCGCGGGCGAGGGATCGGCGGTGGCGAGGGGGAGCGGGGCGAGGAAGGCTTTCTCGGTGGCGGGGGTGAGGAGGTGGACGTCGGGGTATTCGGCTTTCTCACGCGTTCGCGTTGCCGCCGTCGTGAGATGGGCAGGGCTTTTTTCCGCAGGAGAAAGCGAACGATCAAGAGAACGGTCCAAGTCGGGATGCCGGGCGGCGTAGAGGGCGAGGAGGGGGGTGCGGGCGAGGCCGACGGAGGCGGGGAGCGCGAGGTCGGCGAGGGTGGCGACGGCGGCGTGGGCGGCGGTGAGGGTTTTTTCCGGGTCGGCGCCGGTGAGGGAAACGGTGCAGAGGCCGGGGGCGGTGTCCTCAATGGTGGGCGCGAGCGTGAAGGCGACGGTGAGGAGCGCAGCGCGGGCTTCGGCTTCGGCGGTGGCGTTGGGGACGTGGATGAGGAGGTTGGGGCAGCGGGCGACGGCCTGAGGGGCGGTCATGCCGAGTTCGACGCCGGCGGCGCGGGCGGTGGCGGTGGCGGCGAGCAGGACGGATTTTTTACCGGTGCCGGCGAAGAGGGCGTGCGGCCGGG
>JBIKOK010000181.1:0-13362 GCA_044358025.1 Opitutaceae bacterium | reverse complement strand
GGTGAGTTCGAGCCGGGCGAGGAGCTCGGCAAATTCGGCGTGGCACCCGTGGATGTCACCGATGGCGATAAGTCTCCCGTTCATGCGGCCGAAAAGTGCTAGCGTCCGCCGCGGGCGAGAGTAAACAAGAAAGCCTATGGAAATGCATCTGCAGCCGCTCGCCACCGCTTGCGCCGTCTCGGGCGAGCCTTTTGTCGAGGGCTCGCGTGTCGCCAGCTTTCTCGTGCGCACCCCAAAGTTGGACGTCGTGCGCTACGACCTCCTCGAGTTGCAGCTGGGCCAGTTTGTGCCGGAGGGTTTTGTGGCGTGCCAGTGGGTACACGTGTTCAAGCCGCGCAAGGCCGGTG
The DNA here is from genome assembly GCA_044358025.1 of Opitutaceae bacterium. Lineage (GTDB taxonomy): Bacteria > Verrucomicrobiota > Verrucomicrobiia > Opitutales > Opitutaceae > GAS368. The sequence continues at coordinate 13,015 of JBIKOK010000181.1, read as the reverse complement.
AAAATGCGGACCGGGAGCTCAAGCTGACCGCGGAAAACCTCTTCGTGACACTGGCCGACCCGCTGACGGAACCCACGCCCGAGAGCACGCGGTTGCTGCAGTTTCTGGCCCTGATGTTGGAGCGGAAGAAAATCCTCCGGCCGAAAGGCCGCAGTGCGGACCGGGAGCGCAATGTTTACGAGCACGCGAAAACCAAACAACTCTTCGAGGTACCCGTGGGCGAACTGACGCCGGAGTTTTTCGTCGCGGTGCAGGAACAGCTGAGCGTGTTGGTCGGCACCCCGAAACCGAAAGCGGGCGTGGCGGCGCCGGCCACACAACCGTCGGCCGGGGCGGCGACGCCCTAAAGGCAGCGGGCCCGCACCGCCACGCGGCGCGGCGAGCCGTCAGGACGCGGGCGTTTCGCTCTGCGGCCGCGCTTGCAGTGCGGCGACAGGGGGCGTGTGAGCGATGCCGGTATGCACTCTGGGTCTCACCGCTGAGTCGCGGTTGTTGGACAGAACCTGATCGACGGGCTGAAGCCGTTTTCCTGCCTGCAGCCCGGCCTGAGCGCATCGGTCGCAGGCCTGCGGGGGCCGGACTTACCGTCGCACCGGGACACCGCGCTCCGCGAGGTAGTCCTTCACCTGAGGAATCGTGAGCGTGCCGAAGTGGAAGAGGCTCGCGGCGAGCACGGCGCTGGCGCGGCCGGTGTCCAGCGCGTCGGCGAAGTGGGGGAGGGTGCCGGCTCCACCGCTGGCAATCACCGGCACACTCACGGCGTCGCTCACGGCGCGCGTGAGCGCGCAGTCATAGCCGGCCTGCGTCCCGTCGGCGTCCATGCTCGTGAGGAGAATTTCCCCCGCGCCGAGCGCGACGGCGGTTTTGGCCCAGGCGACCGCGTTAAGTTCGGTCGGATGACGGCCGCCGTGCGTGTAGACGCGCCACGACGTTCCGTCGGGCTCGCGCTTCGCATCGATGGCGAGCACGATGCACTGGGCGCCAAACCGATTCGACGCATCGGCGATGAGCTGGGGATCTTTGATGGCGGCGGTGTTGAGCGAAACTTTGTCGGCGCCGCTCTTTAACATCGCCTCAATGTCGGCGAGCGTGCGCAGGCCGCCACCGACGGTCAGGGGCATGAAGCACTGTTCGGCCGTCGCTGCGACCACCTCATGCATGATGCCGCGGCCGTCGCTCGAGGCCGTGATATCGAGGAACACGAGTTCATCGGCGCCCTGCGCGTCGTAGGCCTTGGCGCACTGGACGGGATCGCCGGCATCACGGAGTTGCTGAAACTTGATGCCCTTGACGACCCGGCCGGCGTTGACGTCCAAGCAGGGGATGATGCGACGGGAGAGCATCGTGAAAGGTAGGAGCGCGCTTGGGCGCGAGGACTCGCCGGCAAGCAGGCTCCTACACTCAGGACTCGGTGTGGGTGACGTCCGGTTCGAAGTTCACCGCGAGGCGGTAAACGTGGCCGGGCCGCATGATGAGCGGATGGTCGCGGACGAGATACTGCAGATAGTGAATCTTGCCGTAGTTCGTGCGGTAGGTCGGATCGGCGCTGACGACTTCGGTTTCCTGCCAAACCGCCTGGAAATCGTCCTTCGCCACGCTGCAGCGCTGGCCCAACGGGCCGAGGGCGAGCGAGCCGGTGACGTGATATTTCGAGTGCGGCGCGGCAATCGCGAGGGCGTAGCGGAACTTGTCGAGCGTCACCTGCTGCTTCACCGTGTAGGCGAATTCGCAGCCGATTTTGTTGCCCGAGAAGGTCCACTGCACCTTCACGCTACCGAGGCCTTTGATGAACTCTTCCTTGGTGGAAATGAGTTCGGGCTGTTCGTAGCGGAAGTAAAAGCTGTTGCGGAGACCGAGGCCGGTAACGCAATTCTTGCCGTAGAATGCCGGGAGGGTGACGTGTTCACCGAAGGTGAGTTCGGGGAGCATGATCGGCGCATAAACGTTGTTCGGCCAATCGAAGATGCCGGGGCAATGCGGGAAGGTGAGCGAGTCGCTCGTGAGCTTTTTTCCGGAGCTGATCAGCGGTACCTGGAGGTGCAGCCCGGTGTCGGCGTCGCGATAGAGGAAGAGGCCCTGCTCCTTGCGGTTCGATTTGTCGAAGATGACGAAACGGCCGGAGGTGCGCGGCGGATCGATCTTGGGATTCCCCGGGGGAATTTGCACGGTCTTCGCGAGGCGCGACCATTGGCAGAGGTAGCGGGCGGCGTCGAAGTTCGCCATGCGCGTCGTGTGATGCGAATAGGCGGTGCGCTCTTCGTCGCGGAGGTCGAGAAAGCCGTGCTCCTGGTCGAGATAGGTCTCGTAGAAGAACATGAACAGCCGGCGCAGGATGTCGTAGTATTTGACCTTCTGGTCGTCAGGGATCCAGCCGTCGCGGAGCCCCTGGAGAATGAGACTGACGCAATGCATCTGGCCGTAGGCGCCAGCAGCGCGGCCAAAGGCCCAGCCGAGACCGTCCGCGCGGACGAGGTCGGGCATCATCTTGATGTATTTCTCCGCGTAGGTGCGGAGCGTGGGCAGCTTGCGGTCGCGCACGCCGCTGTTGGCGTGGAGCTGGAGCGCGGAGCGGACGAACACGAAGCTCATCACGCCGTAAAGATTGTAGTTGCCGCCGAACCCCTCGGTGGCGTCGTCGAAGAAGCCCGCCGAACTGGTTTGGTTGATACGGTCACACATGCGCTCGATCAGGCGCGAGGTCTCGTCCTTCTTGGACAAACCGAAGCTGAACCGGGCGACCGCCTTGGCGATATTGAACGCCTGCCAGTGGTTGTCGTAGTCGCTGCGGTGAAGGAGCGACTTGTCGATGCGCTGCTGGGTCTCCTCGACGAGGCGCTCCCAGACGGGATTGCGGTCCTTGGAGGGACCGAAACAAAGGAGGCCGAGGGCGGCGTAGGCCAGGCCGTTTTCCGCGGGCGGCTCGGTGAACATCTGCGCCGTGATACAGCGCGCCGCAAGGTCGATGAGGTCATGCCCCTTGAGCGTGGATTCGCCGGTGGCGCGATAGTATTCCCCGAGCGCGTAGGCCACGTGGCCGGGTTCGTCGGGGCGCGGCTGTTCGCCGGGCGCGGGAAGGATGGTGCCGTCAGGCTGGATGGAGTCGATGTTGTGGCTCAACATCGAGCGGGCCATGTCGAGACATTGCTCGGAAAAACTATGCATGCGGTGGGTTTACGTGTGGATCGGGAGGCGGGCGGGCGTGAGGGGGAAGCTTGCTCGCCGACTCAAGGCGGCGGCAAGAGCGAATTTTGGCGATTAGCGGGCGAGGAGTTTGAGGAACTCGACATTGGTCTTCGTCTTGGAGAGACGCGCAATCATCGTGTCGGTGGCTTCCTCGACTTTTTGCTGCACCAAGGCCCGGCGGAAAAAATGGATGCTCTCGAGCGTTTTCGCGTCGATCAGCAGCTCTTCCTTGCGGGTGCCGGAGGCCGCGACGTTGATCGCGGGCCAGAGGCGCATCTCGGCGCATTTGCGGTCGAGCACAAGCTCCATGTTGCCGGTGCCCTTGAACTCCTGGAAAATCACGTCGTCCATCCGGCTGCCGGTCTCGACCAGCACGGAGGCGATGATGGTGAGGGAGCCGGCCTCCTCGGTCTTGCGCGCAGTGGCGAAGATCTGGCGGGGCTTTTCGAGGGCGCGGACGTCGAGACCGCCGGAGCCGGTGCGCCCGGAATTGCGCGCCGTGTTGTGGGCGCGGGACAGGCGGGTGATCGAGTCGACGAAGAGCACCACATCGCGACCGACCTCGACGAGACGTTTCGCGCGCTCGATGCAAAGGTCGGCGATGCGGATGTGGTTCTCGATTTGCTCGTCGTTGGAGGAGGCCCAGACCTCGGCGGCAGGGACGCTGCGGCGGAAATCGGTGACTTCCTCCGGGCGCTCGTCGACGAGGAGAATCATTACGTGACACTCAGGATTGTTTTGCAGGACGCCGAGCGCCATGTCGCGGAGCAGCGTGGTCTTGCCGGTGCGCGGCGGGGCAACGATGAGGCCGCGGGTACCTTTGCCGATCGGGCAGAAAAGATCGACGGCGCGGGTCGTGAGACGTCCGTCTTTCAGCTCCATCTTCAAAAACTGGTTCGGCGAAACCGTCGTGAGCGTCGTGTAATCCCAGCGTTGGCGGCGGTCTTCGAGGGGGACGCCGTCCACCGTCTCGATAAAGCGCATCTTCGGATTGAGGAAACGGCCGTCGGCCGGGAAGGCCGTGCCGCCGATCATCGAGCCGGTGCGCAGTTTGAAGCGGCGGATCAGTTCCTTGGGGACGAAGGTGTCGCTCGGCCGGCGTTTGCCGCCGCGGGACAGGTCGAGCAGCTGCCCGTTGCCGCCGCGTTGCAGGTCGATGTCGAGCACGCCTTCGACCTGGATCGTATTTTCGACCGGAGCGGGCGGGGGAGCGGAGGGCGCAGCGGAGGGGGCGTTGCCGGTTTCGGGGGCAGAGGAAGCCGGACTCGTGGCGGCGGGCGCAACGACGGCGGGGGTGTCCACGGAAGGGGACAGGGATTTCTTTTCCATACAGATAATGAAGACAGGGCACGTCCCGCGCTTGACGCTTGAAACTCGCAGCAGGATAAGAACCGCGACTTTCGCGTTCCTAACCCTAAAATCCGACACACCGTGCCAGACCAGACGATTACCTCAGTTTCCCGGGAACACCGGTTATTCAGGCCTTCGGCCGAGTTCAAAGCCCAAGCCAATCTTGGGAGTGATGCCGCTTACAAAAGGCTCTATAACGAATCTGTCAATAGCCCAGAAAAATTCTGGGACCGGCAGGCCAAGGAGCACCTCGTTTGGCGCAAGCCCTTCAAAAAAGTCCTCGATTGGCAGCCGCCACACGCGAAATGGTTCGTCGGCGGCAAACTGAACGTTTCCGAGAACTGCCTCGACCGCCACCTCGGCACCGCGCGCGAAAACAAAGCCGCCCTGATCTTCGAAGGCGAGCCCGGCGATGTCCGCACCATCACCTATAAACAGCTCCATTTTCACGTTTGCCGGCTCGCGCATATCTTTGAGAACATGGGGATCGGGGCCGGCGACCGCGTGGCGCTCTATCTGCCGATGATCCCGGAAGCGGTCATCTCCATGCTCGCGTGCGCGCGGGTCGGCGCGGTCCACACCGTGATTTTCGGCGGCTTCAGTTCGGAGTCGATCAAGGACCGCATCAACGACTGTAAGGCGAAACTGGTGATCACCGCCGACGGTGGTTTCCGGCGCGGGAAAATCGTCGAACTCAAGGCGAGCGTGGACAAGGCCCTCGACAGTACGCCGACCGTGCAATCGGTGATCGTCGTCAAGCGCTGCGGCAATCCCGTCGAGATGCGCGAAGGCCGCGACGTGTGGTGGAAGGATGCTTGGGTCGGCGCGCCCAATACCCACAAGGCCAAGGCGTTCGATTCCGAACATCCGCTCTTCATTCTCTACACCTCGGGCTCCACCGGGAAACCCAAGGGCGTGCTGCACACGAGCGCCGGCTATCTGCTGGGCGCCAAGCTCAGCGCGCATTACGTTTTCGATCTGAAGGAGACCGACCGTTATTTCTGTTCCGCCGACATCGGTTGGATCACCGGCCACAGCTACGTCGTCTACGGTCTCCTCTCCAACGGTTCGACCGTCTTCATCTACGAAGGCGCGCCCAACCAGCCCGAGCCCGACCGCTTCTGGCAGATGATCGACCGCCACGGTATCACGATTCTGTACACGGCGCCGACCGCGATCCGGGCGTTCATGCGCTGGGGCGACAATTATGTGCTCCGCCACCGCCTCGACTCGCTCCGGCTCCTCGGCTCCGTCGGCGAGCCGATCAACCCCGAGGCCTGGATGTGGTATCACACCATGATCGGCAAGAAACGCTGCCCGATCGTCGACACCTGGTGGCAGACCGAGACCGGGGCGATCATGATCGCGCCGCTGCCCGGCGTGACCCCGACCAAACCCGGTTCCGGCACCCGCCCGTTCTTCGGGGTCGTCGCGAAGGTCGTGGACGACAAGGGCAAGGAGGTCCCGCGCAACAGCGGCGGCAAACTCATCATCACCCAGCCCTGGCCGTCGATGCTCCGCACCCTCTGGGGCGACGACGACCGCTACGTGAAGGCTTATTGGAGCGAATTTCCCGGCCACTCCGACATCTACTTCACGGGCGACGGCGCGCGGCAGGACAAGGACGGTTATTTCTGGATCGTCGGCCGCATCGACGACGTGCTCAACGTGTCCGGCCACCGGATCGGCACCGCCGAGATCGAGAGCGCGCTCGTGTCGCACCCGGCGGTCGCCGAGGCCGCCGCGGTCGGCCGGCCTGACGAACTCAAGGGGCAGGCCCTCGTCGTCTTTGTCACCGTGAAGTCCGGCATCACGCCGAGCGACGCGCTCAAGGAGGAACTCCGCAACCACGTCGGCAAGGAGATCGGCGCCATCGCGAAACCGGACAACGTCCGCTTCGCCGCCAGTCTTCCGAAGACGCGCAGCGGAAAAATCATGCGCCGCATCCTCAAGGAGATCGCCGGCGGCGGCGAGGTGAAGGGCGACACGACCACGTTGGAAGATTTCAGCGTCGTGGCCGCGCTGCAGGCGGAGGACTGAGGGTGGGGCGGACCTCCGTCCGCCCTTTCCGGCCCACGTGTTGGAACCGGCGGTCGGGTCGCAAGCCCGCCCGCCGTTTTTCCGTTTGCCGCCCCTGTAACGTTGCCGCTTCATTCACGTCCTTCTTCCGTCGCCATGCCCCACGCCCGCCCACACCGCCGCTCGCACGCGTTTACGCTGCTGGAGTTGCTCACGGTGGTCGCGATCCTCGCGTTGCTCGCGGCCATCAGTTTCGGGGTCATCCGCAGCACGAAGCAGCGCGCAAATGCCGCCCGAGCGAAGGCCGAACTCGCCCTCCTCGTCCAGGCGCTCGAGGACTACAAACGCCACTACGGCGACTACCCGCAGACTGGCCCGTCGGCCGCCAACTCCCAGCGCGTCACCGGCACCGTCGGTCCCGGCGCGAACACCGCCCAGGCCCGCCTTTTCAACGCCCTCATCGGGGTCTACGGCCCGAGCAATTTCAACACCCGGCTCAACGGTCCGTTCTTCGTCGACATCACCAAACTCACGGTCGAAGTCCCCCTCAACAACGCCACCTTCGCCGTCGCCTCCGGTTCGCCGCCCGCGAAGCAGGTGGTTAACAACGCCCTCCTTGACCCCTGGGGCAACCGTTACCTCTACTTTTACAAAGTTGCCACCGTCCCCGGTCGCCCGGCGGTGTGGACCGCTCCGTCCTTTGTCCTTTATTCTACCGGTCCCGACGGCGCCTCGACGACACTGCCCAATCCCGCGGGCGTCTTCAGCGGCACCACCCAGACCACCGGCGACAACGCCGACAATCTTTACTCCGACAAACTTCCATGAGCCGCTCCTCCCGAAAATTTCCGCCGCCCACGTTCCGCCTGCTCCACCCGCGCACGACCCAGGGGTTCACGCTCATCGAACTGCTCACGGTGGTCGCTATCATCGGTATTCTCGCCGCGATCATCATTCCGACGACCAGCGGCGCCCGCGTCGCCGCGAACAAGGCCAAGACCCGCACGCAATTCGCCCAGTGGGGCACCGCCTTCGAGGCGTTTCGCCAGGAATACGGCACCTATCCGCAGCTCTACCCCAACGGGGCGCAGAAACTCGTTAACCAAAACGCCACCACCCAGCTCACCGGCACGCATCTGTTCCACGACATCTTGGCCGGCAAACGCCGCGACGGTTCGGCGCTGACCGGGGCTACGACCGGCAATCCGCTCCCCGCCATCACGCAGAATTCACGGCGCATCAATTTTGTGAACTTCACCGATGCCGATTTTGTCCTGGCCGCCGATGTGACCGCCGGACGCAACACCAACGCCCAGCTCAATTTCATCCGCGACGCCTTCTACAACACCTCGATCGCCGTCGTCACCGACAGCAACCTCGACGGCGTGATCAACGGTCGCGATGCGAGCCCGTTTCCGACGGTCACCGTCTCCGGCGGCACCACCACGATTCGCCCCACCACCGTTGTGACCACGGCCGTCACCGGCGGCATCCACGCCGGCGTGATTTTCTACTCCGCGCCCCCCGGGGCCACGACCGAGAACGATCTCATCATGAGTTGGAAATGAGGCGCCCCGCGAAAGTTCTCGGGCGGTCGTCCCGCTGCGGCGGATTCACCCTCATCGAAATCATGAGCGTGATCGGGCTCATCGTGATCCTCATCGGCGCCTTCGGCTTCGCCCTGCGCGACAACGCCGGCAGCTCGCTCACCAGCGCGCAAAATACGCTCGGTGCGCTCGTCGGTCAGGCCCGCGCGCAGGCTGCCGTGAACCAGACCGAGGCCCGCCTCTTGATTTACGCCGTGCGCCCGCCCACCGGTGACGTCGAAAAATATCTCCGCCTCCTCCAAGTGTTCATCGCGAGTCCCCAGGGCTCCACGACGTGGGTTCCGGTCGGCAGCCCGGTCTATCTTCCGCGTGGCACCTATTTCGTCCCCACGGCGACCACCGGTCTGCTCGCGGCGGGCGTCACGTGGCCCACCAATCCCGCGCCCGTCTCTTCACCCATCGGGACCGGCCCCAATCCCAACCAACCCGCCGGCACGGCCTTCAATGCCGCGACGACCGTGTTCTTCGTCGAGTTCAAAGCCGACGGCTCGCTCACCCCCGCGGCCAATCCCTACATCAAGCTCGCCGTCACCACCGGCGGACTCGGCCCGAGCAACCTGCCGGCGTTCAACAACCCGTTCGCCGTGCGCGGCGTCCTCATCCGCCCCAACGGCGCCGTCTCCTACGTCAACGAGGCCAACGGATTTTGAGTATGCGAAGCATCTGGCCAACCACTGATCCCGTCCGCCCGCCGCTCGCCGGTCCCACGGAGTCTTGCGCTCGGCGCGCCGCGCGCCGCGCGGCCCGCGCCTTCAGCCTCATTGAAGTCGTCGCGGCTGTCGGGATTTTCGCAATCGGCATGGTGGCCGTGATCGGACTCTTCGCCCCCGTCGCCAAATCCGTCGGCAGTCTGGTTGACGCCGAGGCGGCGGCGAATGTCGCGGACCTCGTCACCGCCCGCCTCCAGGGCCAGGACCTCGCCGCCGTCGGCCAGTTGCTCAAAGTGTCCACCGGCCCGAACCGCCACCAGCTCACTGATGCCGACAATAGCCCCAACACGCCGGCCGCCGATCCCCGCCTCGACCCTCAGCTGCTGTTTGCCAGTCGCGACGGCTCGAAAATCGGGCTCTATAATGACCCCGTTTGGATCGATCCGCTGACGCGTCAGCCCTCCGATCTCGAGAAATTTTTCGAGATCGCGCTGATCCGCAACCAGACGCTCTCTCCGCCGGCCATCGTTACCGACAGCGATGGCGTGTCGACCACGACCAATTCCGACGAAACCGCGCTCTTCCTCGCCTACACCGCGCGCGTTCGCTGGCCTGCCTTTGTCCCCGATGGCACGCCCACCAACCGCCTGCGCGCGCTCCCGGCCGGCTTCAACCCCACCGGCACCGTGCGCTTTAACAACAGCCAGAAGCAGGTCCTCTTCTTCGCCGGCACGATCACCCGCTGACGATGTTTACCCGCTCTCAGCTCTCCGCGCCCGGCACTCGGCTCCGGCGCTCGCGTCGCCCTCACGTTGACGCGCGCCGTGCCTTCACGTTGCTCGAACTCCTCGTCGCCGCCGTCATCACCGCCGTCCTCGCCGGTTTTATCGTGGTGATCGTCAGCAACGTCTCCGGTTTCTGGACGCGCACCGCGGGCAAGCTTTCGACCGAAGCCCAGGCCCGCCTCGTCCTCGACCAACTTACCCAGGACCTTTCCTCCGCGCACTACCGCGACGACGGCAACGTCTGGATGGCTGCCGATGTCCTCGGCGCCACCGGCACCTCGGGTCTCTGGCAACCCGCCGCTGCCAACGCCAAACCCGCCGGGGGCGTCTCGCTCGCGATGACCGCCCCGAAGCTCGCGGACGCGCGCTTCAACACCGCCGGCGTGTGGCTGCGCTTCTTCACGACGAAACGCGGCAACAATACCGTCACCAACGGCGTGACCGACTTCAGCAGTATTTCAGCCCCCGTTGCCGTCGGCTATCAGATCATCCGCCGCTTTAGTGCGCCGAGTGCGCTCAACACCCGCACCGCCTATGTTCTGCACCGGGCCGAAGCCCGCCCTGCCTCCGCCGGTGGCCGCCCGGGTGTCCTCGAATTCGGTTACAACATCACGGCCGCCGCCTACACCACGAGCACGGTCGGCACCAACAACGGCGCCACGACCGGTGATCCGCGTTCGATCCAAGTCCCCGGTTCGCGCAGTAATTTCTCCTCGGTGATTGCCGACAACGTGATCGATTTCGGCGTCCGCTGCTACGTGCGCGACACCGCTCAGGCGAGCGGCCTCCGCCTCGTGTTCCCCGCGGCCAACGAAACTGGCACCGCCAGCAACGCCGGCAACGCCCGGCTCCGCGCCCAGCTACCCGCCAATACCGTCCCCGATTCCACGAACTACAATTCCGTGATGCCCGAGGTCGTCGACGTGATGGTCCGCATCCTCACCGGCGAGGGCGCGCGCCTGATCGGCACGTTTGAGCAGGCCAACTCGCCGCTCCTGCTCCCCGCCGGCGTAAACGCCCAGCAATATTGGTGGCAGCTCGCGACCGCCCACTCGCAAGTCTTCACCCGTCGCATCGTCCTCCCTACGAAACCACTCTGACGCCGGCTTTTCCCGCCTTGTTCTCACCACGCTCAACCCTCCGCACGCCACGCGCGACGCCTCGCCGCGCCCGAGGCGGCTTCGCGCTGCTGATCACGATCACGCTCCTCGCGTTCTTGGTGATCTTGCTCGTCGGCCTCGCGACCTACACGCGCGTCGAAACCGCCGTCGCCGGCAACACCCAGCGCCAGGCCCAGGCCCGCCAAAACGCCCTCGTTGGTCTCAACCTCGCCGTGGCCCAGCTGCAAAAATACGCCGGCCCCGATACGCGCGTCACGGCGACGGCCGAATCGTTCCCCTCGGTGAACTCCCAAAAACGCCGCTACACCGGCGTGTGGCACAGCGATCCCGCCGCGACCTCCGACACCACAACGCCGCTCGCGTGGCTCGTGAGCGGCATCGAAACCGGCGCGACGGTCGATGTCACGCAGGCGATCCCCGCGGCGAGCCGCGTCGCGCTCACCGGCCCGAAAACGGACGGCAGCACGTTTCTCGCGAACGGCAATCCCGGCGCCAACAACGTCGTCGCGCCCCTGCAATCGATCACCGCCCCCGGTGTGCCGGGCGTCAACGGCACGCCGGTCATCGGCCGCTACGCCTGGTGGGTTGGCGACCAGGGCGTGAAGGCCGCCGTAGCCGTGCCGGATGCCTCGACCAGTGTCACGTATTCGCCGTGGAACACCGCGGATGCCCGCTTGCGGCTGCGGCAGCAAATCCCTCTGGGGGCCGGCGCCGTGAGCACCAGTGGAGCCCCAGTTTTCGAACCGCGCGACGCTGCCAGCAGTACCCTCGTTTCGGCCGACCGGATTGTCGCGACCAGCCAACTGGCTTTCCTGAGGACTGCGTCACCAACGGGTGCGGCGGTGACGACGGCCGCTTCCGCCATCGGACTTACTCCGGTTCTGCAGAATTTCCACAATTGGTCGCCCAACAACTACGCCGTGTTGGCGAGTACAGCGCCGGCCAGTGCCGGACTTCGCCGTGATCTTTCCCTCGATCCGTCGCTGCTGGGCGCCGGCTTCGCCGCATGGGCCGATTACAACAGCTACATGGAGCCGCCGGTGCCGGCCTTGGCTGCGTCCGATCCCTCCTTCGTGACCGCTCCGGCGTTTCCGCCGCCGTCGCCGGACTACAGCGCAACGAATCCGGTGCGCCGCCGCTATGTAGTGCAGCCGGCATCACAGCCTGCCGGCGGGGAGGTGATGCGGAACGTTGCGCCCATTCTCAGCTACTTCCTCCTGTCGTTTAATATTCGCACCAAGTCCGGGTCCTCCGCCGTGAGCCCCATCGAAGCCCGTGCCCGTTGGATGTTCTCGCTTTGGAATCCTTACACTTCAGCGCTTGTCCCTGAAAACATGCGGCTCGAAATCACCGGATTGCCCACGATCCGGGCGGAGAACGATTCCCGCCCCGCGTCCATCCCTCCCTTTTCGCTGCAGGACGTTTACGGATCATCGAATCTCCGCGACTCCCCGCTCAATATCAGTCTCCCCTGGGACTCCACGAGTAGCACCGCCGCTGACCGGCAGTCATGGCTGCCCGGCCGCACTTACACTTGGACGGCACTGCAAGACTTGACCGCTGCTCCATCCGACACCGGTTTTGCGAGCAAATTTTACTCGCGCGTCGTGCTCACCGACTCGCAGCAGGGGGTAATATTGCCCGCCAGTCCGGTCACCATCGATGGCAACGATACCGTCCATCTCCACGGCAATTCCACGGCCCTCGAAGCGAAGCTCTTCGTTGTGCGCGGCGGCGGTGACGTCCTCGTCGCGACGTTTCGCTCGCCGGACTTTAGCGATTTCGCGACGAGGCCGCGCCGCATCAGCGATGGCAGCTACCAGTTTAGTTACCATTTCCGGCTCGCCGAGAGCCTTGATGGGGCGGCGTGGCTGAGCGCGCCGAACAACGAACTGCGTGCCTCGTCGCTCCCCGGAGATCGTTTTGTGGCCGGGGCCAACGGTCCCTTCCCGGATCTATATGAAGACTTCGTCACGATTTCCCAACCCGATCGGCTCTTGGATCGGGCAACGGCTTCCTACAACGAGGACACGCCGGTATTCGAATTTCCTCGTGCACCGATCTTGTCTCTCGGCGCACTGCAACACGTGGCGCTCGTTGACCGGAGACCATTCAGTCTTGGTAATTCATGGGGCGCACAGGAACAGCTAAACGGCGTGCGCGCCTTCGAACTATTTGACCGCTTCTTCTTCTCGGGCCTCGTTCCATCCACAATTCCCAGCGTCGTCGGCGGCGCCACGTTGTTGCCGAACCCGCTCCAAAAACTTATCCCGCGAAATCCCGCCACCGGCGCCCCCACC
>JBIKOK010000222.1:0-11043 GCA_044358025.1 Opitutaceae bacterium | reverse complement strand
CGTCAATCCGCACATGACCGAAACCTCGCTGCTCCGCCCCGCCACCGACGACCTGATCGTGTTTCCGGTCGAAGCGCCGGCCCACGCCCTCGTGCGCGACGCGATCGGCGCCGTCGAATTCCTCCGCCGCGTGCGCTTGGTCCAGCAGCACTGGGTCCTGCCCGGCGAGGCGCCCGCCGGTCCCTCCCCCGGACTGCACCACAACGTCTCCCACACCTGCGCCGCGCGCCCCGACGAGTGGCCGGCGGTCGCGGATTTCATCTGGCAACATCGCGCCGATTTCACGGGCGTCGCTCTGCTCGGCGACGATGCCGCCGGCCGGTATCCGCAGGCGCCCTTCCAGCCGGTCGTCACCGCCGAGGAGGCGGCCCGGTGGAATCTCCTGCACTACCACGCGGTGGACTATGCCCGGGCGCTGGCGCCTCACGGAGACGATCATTCCGCCCACACCGAGGCCTGCGTTTCCGGAGCCTGCGAAAGCTGACCTCGAACACCGGCGCCCCGTCACGCCGGACGTGCGCCCGCAGGCGGCATGGGCCGAGAGGCGAAGCGCACTTCGGCCGGACGAAGGCGGCGAGACGGCCCGCCATCGCGCGGTCGCATCGCCGGCAATTATCGCCGCAAAAAAGACAAATCCTGCGGATTTCCGCCCCACCGGTCGTGCTACTTTTCGCCCTCTCGGGACCGCCAGCCCTTCCTCCAAAATTCCCATGAAAACTAAAGCCAAAGCCACCCCTGCACCCGTCCGCGAAACCACCGACGACGAAATCCGCGACTACGCCTTTCACCTCTACCAGCAGAGCGGCTGCGTGCCGGGCCACGATCTGGAAAACTGGCTCGAAGCCAAAGCCTGCCTCGAAGCCAACATCCCGCGCGAACTCTCCCATACCCGCCATCACCGCCTCCGCCGCCCTGCCCAGCCCGCAGGCTCCACGGCGGGCTTCGTCGCGTTCACGGCGAGCGGGCCGGCGTTCTTGGAACGGGAAGATCCGGACGCCGTCGGCCGTGTGGTCGTCGAGGAAGTCCTCCTGATCCAGCCGCCGGACGGGACGCCACGCTGAGGCCCAGGGTGCCGTGGGGAATTTGTCTTTGGCGGGCCGTGGTCTCCGGTCGCCTCGCAGCCGTCTGCGCCGCGCTCGGCCTGCTCGGCGCGAGCCGGCTGCACGCCGCGGCGGCGGACAAACTGCCGCCGCTGAACGATCCGCCGACCGCGGATCGTCTCATCGGAAAATTCATCTGGGCGCAACGGTTCACGTCCGACCCGGCGTCGCGGCGAAGTTCCACGAGGGCCTTTTTGGCGGGACCGGAAGGACGATTGCCCGCGACGGTCACTCGTATCTGATCCTCCACCACGAGGGCTGGCCGCTCGCGGGGATTGTACCCCGGCCGCTCCGGAGCGGCCCGCCGCCACGCGGAGCGTGCCGCCGCGCACCGCTCCGGCGGAGCCGGCCGCCCGCCGCCACCACCGCCGCGCAACGGCGGGAAGGGCGCCACCCCTCCGCTCACGTCGTTCGCCCCCCCCGGCGGGACCGTCACGAATTTCGTCTCTGACCTTTGCCCCATCCATGGCGCCGCGCCCGCTTTCCTCCGCGTTTGTTGCCCAAAAGCGCGCGGGGTTGGCCCGGGGCAAGCAGCCATCGGCCGGAAAAAACGGGCCGTCGCCCGACGCCTGCCTCCTCGCGGTTCCCGCCGAGGAGCTTGTCCGCGCCGAACCGCCGCGGGCGGGACTGCCGCGGGCGCAGACCGACGCGACCACCACCGGCCCCGACGTGGCGGGGCGGGCGGCACCGCGCGGCGGCCCCGGCGGGACTGCGCCAGCCCGGCCAATTTCCGCGCCAAAATCGCCAAGAATTGCGGAGGATCATCGCCGGGGTGGCGTATTGTTGTCGTGTTCCTTGATAGAACAGTCGCAGCGCGGCGGTATGAAAAATCCGGCGTGAGCACGGCTGGGATGATCCCGGGCGACCGGGGAATGGGGCGCAACAGCTGGTGTTGCGTTTCCCCTGCCAAACCAGCGGATAAAACCGCACGAGGGCAGGCATATATCACCAGTTCCTCTGGCCGGAGTCGTGTCCGGCCGGTTCACGAATCAGGAACTGAGCGGCGAGGCACGATCAGAAACCGGGCCGAGCCGAGTCATGTCCACGGGATGTTTCGACCCGTGGGCTGACGCAGTTACCCAGAGGTAATGGTTGCTACTGCGCAGACCAGAACGCGGTCGCGCTGTCCGGCGGGCCCACCCCGCCAAAAGGTCCCGCCCATTCCGGGCGGGACGCGCAAGGACGGAGCGGACGCGGGGAGCGAGCGGACCTGGCAAAGTCCGCCAACCTCCTCGACGGGGCGGCGCGACAAAGCGCGTCGACCCGCTGCAAACGAACGCAACCTGAGAGACAAGAGGTCAGACCCGTCACGCGGGGCCAACGGCCGGCCAGCAGCCGGCGCCGTCCCCGTGGCAAGGGTGCCGACGCGACAGTCCGCATTGCAGGCATGTCAGCACCCCGTCCGGCGCGACGCTTCCGGCAGGAAGTTTCCGAACCGGGCGAAAAGGCCTCACTCAACAGATTCCGGCTGGCAACAGCCGGGACGGTCCCGCCATGAGACCGACACCTCCGCCCGCTGCGGAGAGTGGCGTCGGGGAGCACACGGCCCGCGAAAGCGAGAGCGCCTAACGATGTGCAACGGCAGGAGCGCGCGGCGAGCGCCCACCCCAATTTGGCTCCGAACCTCCGGGTTCGGGGCCAAATTTTTTTCAGCCGGGGAACTCCGTCGCGGCGGGCGCGGCCCGCCTGTCGGTCCCCGCCGCCCCGCCCGCACCCGGACCCATTTGTGACGGGCCGTCTCGGCCGCCCCCAGTTCCCGGCCGAGACCATCGGCCCTTGCGACCGGCAAGGTTCACCCTCGGCTGCGTCAGCCGCCGCAGTCCGCGGCCGGGACGCTGGCTGCGCGCAGTCCTAAACGCGGCACGGGCGAGGACATCCCGCGGCCCCCGGACGCGGGCAGCGCCAAACCGGCCGCAAACACCGGGTGCCGGACCCGCCGTGCGCCCCAGGCCCCACGGCACCTGAAAATAGCCGTACCGCCCCCGCCCGGAACCCTCGTCCGCGCGCCGGCGCTCAGGGGCGCGGCGCCGGGCCGACCGGCAGCGTCCGCTCGAGTCCGTCCATCGTCGTGACGAAGGACCGCTCGAGATCCACGCCATAGGCCGCCGCCAAGACGAGCACGCTCCAGAGGCAGTCCGCCAACTCGTGTTCCAATTTCGCCTCGAGATCCGGCGGCCCGGGGCGGCGCCCCTCCTTCGCCATCACCAGTTTCATCAAAGCGCCGACATCCCCCACAAAGCCCTGCGCCAACTCGGCCCGCGACCACGGCACCCCCGCGCGGGCCGTCTCCGCGGCGGCAAAACGAACACGCACTTCGACGGCCCGGCGGGTGAGTTCGGCAAGAGTCATGCCCGCAGGATAGCCCGCGTGCCCGGCGCGTCGAGCCCGGCCGGACCCGCGCCGCGATCCGCCCGCGACCAACGTCGAACCGTCCGCGGGTGCAACCCCGTGGCCGCCCGCGCCCCCGGAAGAGGAAAACCGGCGGCCCGCCCGCCCGCCAACGCCGGGCGACCGCCGCCCAGCCCAGGCTTGCCTTGACCAACCGGCGCCCCCTCGCTCGGCACCATGCCCCTGCCGAGTGGATACCGCCTGATCGACGTCGCGACCCAAAGCTACCTGCTGTTCGTCGCCCTCGTCGCCGCGATGCTGCGCGGCGAGCATTGGGCCACACTCGTCGCGCTGCACCTCGGAACCATGGCGGCCGTCCATGGCCTGATCGGCCCCCACCCGCCGCCCGTGACGCGCGCCGTCGCCGGCGCACGCTTCACCGCAACGGCCGGACGGGCGTGGCTGCGGGAATTCTATCCCATTTTGCTCTTCTTCGGACTGTATGGGGAAACTGTGGTGATGAACCGCATGATGGACACGCCCCGGCTGGATCCGTGGCTGGTGAGGGCCGATCATGCGCTGCTGGGCTTCCAGCCGGCGGAAGCGTTCTCCGTCGCGTTCGCGCAACCGCTGTTCAGCGAGTTCATGCACCTGTCCTATTTGAGCTACCATCTGATGGTCGGCGGCGTCGGCCTGTGGCTTTCCGTCCGGAATCTGGCCGCCTTCCGTCATTTCGTGACGGTCGTTTCGCTGGTGTTCTATGCCTGCTATGCGACCTACGTGTTCGTGCCGGCAGTGGGGCCCCGCGTGCTGTTCTCCGCCACGCCCGAGCGCGCGCAGTTCGTCGCGCACTACGGCCGGGAGCCGCGGCCGCCCCTCGACCCCGCCGCCGGCCGCTGGGCCCAACGGACCTTCGCCTTCGTCGAGGAACACGGCGACATCGCCGGGGCGGCCTTTCCCAGCAGTCACGTGGCGGTGGCCCTGGTGACCGCGTGGTTCTCCTGGCGATACATCCGGCCCATCCGCTGGCTGCATGGGTTCTTCGCGGTCACGATCCTGTTTTCCACGGTCTACACCCGGGCGCACTATGCCGTGGACGTGCTCGGCGGGCTGGTGGCGGCCGCGGTGCTGTTCCCCGCCGCCCAGGCGCTCTACGCCCGCTCCGGCCGCCCGCGTCACACCGGACGCTCATAGACCCGGTAGGTCTTGTAGGGCTCGGCGGAAAAGGCCTCCAGCAGCCGCCGGACCGGCCGGTTGTCCTCGAGAATCCACGACGCCTCGCACCCGACGAAGCCCAGCTGGCGGGCCTTGCGCAACGTCTCCGCGAACATCATGGCCTCCAGTCCGCGCCGCCGAAATTCCCGCCGCGTGCCGAGGGCGATCACGCGAAATAGCCGCGGCCGCCGCCAGCCGACGAGATACGGCAGGGCCCGCCACAGCCCGGGAGACAGCAGGCGGCCGCGCAGCGGTTGGATGATTTCGTTGGCATCCGGGACCGCCAGCAGGAAGCCGGCAACCTCGTTGCCCTCCTCCGCCAGCCAAACGAGACCGTCCTCGACCAACGGGAGCAGCCGCTGCGCCAGCAGACCAATTTCGCCATCGGTCAGCGGCACCGCGCCCCAGTTTTTTTCCCAGGCCTCGTTGTAGATCCGTTTGAGTTTCGGCACATCGGTCGCCGCCGACGCCTTGGTGATCGGCCGCACTGTGATGCGCGGGTGGCGACGGCGAAAATCCGCCGCCAGGCGTTCCAAGCGCTCGGCCGGCGCTTTGGCCAGATCGACGTAGTAGGCGAACAGGTCCTTGGCCTTGACGAATCCTGCGCCCTCGACCAACGCCCGCAGATAGGGCGGGTTGTAGGTCATCATCAACACGGGCGGGGTCTCGAAGCCCTCGATCAGCAGCCCACACTCATCGTTGATCGACGGGTTCATCGGGCCCACCACCCGGTCGCAACCCGCCGCCCGCGCCCACGCCACCACCGCGTCAAACAGCGCACCGGTAACGGCGCCGTCATTGACGCTCTCCAAAAATCCGAAATGCACAGTGCGGCCGCCATGCACCGCGTTGTGGGTCTCGTCGAGGATCGCAGCCACGCGGCCGACATCGTGGTCGTCGCGCACCGCGACCCAGACTTGCATGCGGGCATGCTGGAAAAATGGATTCGCCGGCGCCAGCACCCGGTGCACTTCCGTATCGAGCGGCGCCACCCACTGCGGGTCCCGGGCATAGAGGCGGTGGGCCACCCGCAGGAAACGGCCGCGGTCCCGGGCGCGCGAGTGATCAAGCGGAACGACGGCGATGGAGACATCCATGGCCCGCGACGCTAGGAACGCCGCAGGGCGAGGTCGAGCCATGTTGCCCGCCGGCGCCCCCCATCAACCGGCGTAGCGTAGCGTGGCGCACTCAAATCCTTGCCGCTGCTCGCTGGAGCGGGGCCCGCCCGGGACGTTTGGGCCAAGTCCGGAAAACCCGGCCCCACGCTTCCCCACCGACCGCGATGTGAAGATGGTGGACGCTTGCGGACTCGAACCGCAGACCCCCTGCGTGTGAAGCAGGTGCTCTAACCAACTGAGCTAAGCGTCCGACTGATGTTTATCAACAGGTTACTGAACTTATTTTTGTTTCCGATAGGGTTTTCTACATCCATTTTCTACATGTCACCTTAAGAAATGAGTGCGAAAGCAACTAAGTGGGAAACCACTCGAGAACCAAACCTGTTAAGGAACAGAGCCACCGGAAGATATTACGGAAGGTTCACGATTTCCGGCAAGCAAAAATGGCTCAACCTCGATACCGACGTGTGGACGGTTGCGAAGCTTCGGCTGGCTGATGAGCGATCAAAACTTGAACGCACCCGTCAAACCCTCGCAAATGTGTCGTCAGGCGAGTCGGTTGCCGGAGATCTTGCAACCATCTACAAACAGCGGATCGACGATAGGGTGGATATCAAGCCAAAGACTCGGCAACGGCTCCACGAGGAGATCGATGCAATCATCAAGACTTGGCCGGCGTTTGCTTCGATGCCACCCGGCCGCATCACCCGACAGGCGGTCATCGAGTGGCGAAACCGAATGAGCCGGGAGGGCACCGGATTCGTGTCACCAGGCGCGAAGGGAATCAGCTCGAAAAATAACGGCACTTCGGCCTCGCTCATCAACAAATGCATCGACGCCATGCGTCGGATGCTCGACATCGCCGTCGAACGCGGGCAACTCGGCGGAAACCCTCTCTACCCTCGCGGAATCAAGCTCAAGAACGTCCCGCGGAAGCCTATTCTGCCGGAAGCCGCGAAACTTGCCGAAATCTTTTCTGAAATCGAGCATCACGGTGGCCGCGCGTCTCATGCAACGGCGGATTTCTGCCGCTTCCTCGCCTATACGGGATGCCGGCTCAGTGAAGCCAAGGCTGTCACTTGGGCCGATGTGGACTTCAAACGCGGCATCCTGCACGTTCGCGGGAGCAAGACCGAAGCTGCGAATCGCGAGGTTCCGTTGATCCCTGCGGCCAAGGCGCTGCTCGAAAAACTGAAAGAGAACAGCCCCGGGACTGTCGTGGATCGGGTAGATGTCGCCACTTCCGTCGACCCTCGCGCCAAGGTTCTGGGCGTCAGTGAGGCGGGAAAATCCCTCGCACGGGCGTGCCAAAAACTCGGGGTCGGACTGCTGACCCACCATGATTTGCGCGATGCCTTCGCGACGACCGCAATCGAATCAGGGGTGGATATTCCAACGGTCGCGGCGTGGCTGGGGCACGCGGACGGGGGAGCACTCCTGATGCGAGTATACGCCCACCATCGACGAGCACACAGCGTGAGCCAGGCAGCGAAAGTTGTATTTTGAAAGGTGGGAACAAGATCTCGTCAAAGAGTCGAGCGGCAAGAACGCGCCGAGGTCCTGAGACTTACCAAAACTCGCCAACCGTTTACTCCCAAACGCGAGCCACACCGAACGCATTTTTTTCATCATCCATCTCATCAGCATTGGGCCACTGCTCCGACTGCGTAATTTCGTGCCGCACCCGCGAGGGCATGTCGCCCTCGGCGTTCAACAAGTGCGTGAACACCCTGCGAGCGGTCCTCGAAATCGCCCGTGAATTCGGCGTGATCTACAAAAATCCCGCCGCCGAGATCGCCAAAGCTCGAATCAAGCAGAAACGACTTGAACTACCTTCCGCGAAACAGTTCGAGGAGATCATCAAACAGATCAGGACTGCCGGCGCGCGTTGGTCGCCTGATTGCGCCGACATGGTCCGGTTTCTGACCTATTCTGGAGCACACCTCCTTGAAGCGACGGCGCTGCGTTGGAGTCATGTGAAACCCACGAAAAACGAGATCACTATCCCCGGCACCAAGTCCGGCTCCAGCTATCGAATTATCCCTCTATTCCCGGCGCTCGCCGCACTTCTGGATGAAATCAAAAACCGGCGCGAGCCGGAAGCGCAGGATGCTCCAATCCTCCGGGTCGGCGGCTCCCTTGGAGCGCTAGAATCTGCGTGCAAGACGGTCGGCCTGAAAGCGATCAACCATCACGACCTCCGCCATCTTTTCGCGACCCGCTGCATCGAGTCCGGCGTCGATATTCCGACCGTTTCGCGATGGCTCGGGCACTCCGACGGTGGCGCGCTGGCGATGAAGACATACGGGCACCTCTGGCAAGAGCACAGCGCCGCCCAAGCAGCCAAAGTCACTTTCTAACCATCTGGTTAACCGAAAACTCTTCTGACTCGGTCGCCTCTGTGCATCCTCCGTGGCCTGTGACAAAAATCTGCAAGAACTTTCGCAACGATTGATACCACCTTTCTCGCCCCCATAGGTCGTTGGCGCAAGACAGCCCGGTTCCACGGCCGGTGATGACTCCTGAACAAGGACCAGTAGTTGAGTTTCCGCAGGTGGCCGGCCTGCATCATCTCTCCACGCGTCAGGCGGCCTGACCGACATCCGTCCGGAGATCGGGTCAATCGGGGTTCAAGGGACGAGGACGCCGGCGATCTCGCGGGATTTCCCCTGCGCTCACCGCCAAAAGACGCCTCCGTGCGTCTGGATATTGCGCGAGTCGCCGCAACGTTCCTGCGCTCGTGCCCGTCGTGCCTCACGACGGCAGCGCGCAGGGCGCTGCACTTCTACCGGGAACTTCACACCTGACCCTCAATCCTCACTGTCGGATGGAGTTTTTGTTACCCACACCGAGCCAATTTGGAAATCGACCACGAGTTGCCCTGGGTCAGCCGACGCGATGGAGTTTGTAGGGATGGACTTTGTCGGCGTTCCACTGGCAGACGTAGAGATCGCCGGCATCGTCCACGCAGACGTCGTGGCCATGGAGAAACACGGGCCGGTCCTGCATCATCACGTGCAATTCACCGCGGTCGTTGTAGCGCGGGGCTTCGCCGCCGGGGTTGGAAACGACGCGGTTCTGCCGGTCGAGGATGGTGACGAAGCCGCGCTTGAGTTTCGGCCGAAAATCGTTCGCGACCATGCCGAAGCAGACGCCGGAGTAGAGATGGTCGCCGGCGATCACCGGGCGGCTCATGAAGGCGCCGGGCAGATAGACGGATTTCACGAACTCGCCTTCCGGCGTGAACCACTGGAACATGTTCTTCATCCGCTCGGTGCAGAGGAGCAGCGGTTTCTCTTCCCGCGAATCGAAGACGAGGCCGTGAGCCTGAAGAAACTTGCCGTCGGCGAGCTCGCTCTTGCCACCGAATTTGCCGAGGTAGTTTCCGGCGGCGTCGAAACGCAAAATGAACTGCGAACCGTAGCCGTCGGCAACGTAGAGCCGGCCGTCTGGGCCGACCGCGACTTCCGTGGGCGCGTATTTCTCACCGACGGTATAGGCGCCGCACAGTGCGGCGGAAGGCAGCTCCATCAGCACATCGCCCTCGAGAGAGGCCTTCAGCACGCGGCCGCGGGGCGAGGCGATCCAGAGAACTTCGCGGCCGTGTTCGACGGCGATGGTGAGGCCGTGCGCGCCGGGGAGAGCGAGTGTCCACGAGCCGAGGAGCGCGCCGTCCTTCGCGTAGATCAGCACGTTGTTTTTGACGTGATCGGTGAGGAGAAACAGGCGGCCGTCGCGCACCTGCACCATCTCGTGGCAGTGGTTGACGGGAGTTTCGGCGGGGTCCGCGCGGCTCCAGAGTTTGTCCACGCGGTAGCGGTGCGCACCGTGGCCGACGATTACGCCGTGGAACTCCGGCGCGGTTTTGCTCTGAGCGCGGATCGAAGGGACAGAGAACGCGGCCGTGGCGACGGCGGCGTTGGCGAGAAACGTGCGGCGGGTGGTGGGCATGGGTGAGTCGGGCGGAAGATCAGTGGGAGAGAGTTTCGCCGAGGTTGAGCAGCTGCAAGCAGACGTTGGTCCAGGCGGCGAAGTGCGCGCGAGCGTTCGAGGGTGCGCACGCGCCCGGCGAATTCGCGCGGTTCGCGTTGGCGCGGGGTCGCGGCGCCGAAACCATCGGCACGCAATCGAATCCTCTGTCGGCCATCGGGACGGACACGGGATCGACAAACGCCACACGGCGGGCGGCCAGATCGCCGCCACGGTGTTCCGCCACGCGGAGAGCCGTGCTCGGCGGCCTCCCGCCTGCAAGCACAGGCGCTTGTGGCTGGCGCAGGCGGGGCGCCGACTTGTCCGGACGACCGCAGCGGGCCGTGTCAGACACTCGATTTCCTTCCCAAGCCGAGCGTCTCGCGGGCGTAGCGCAACGACTGCTCCATGTGCTCCGCCTGCTGGCGGCCCAGCGCGGCCGGGTCGCGGGCGAGCGGCTCGGCGGGCAGCGCCCGGCGCAGCGGGCGTTCGCGCTCCTCAGGCGCGATGAGCGCATGGCCGACGTAGGGCTTGCCGCGCTTTGCCAATGCGAAGAAACGCTCAAGCTCCGCCGGTCGCGCGCGCGGATAATGTGCACGCAGGTAGCCGGGGTCACGCGCGGGCAGCACATAAGCGGGCCAATCCGTGATCGGCTTGGAGAAGAAATGCACGTCAGGCGGCAGCAGTCGCTCCGCCGCAGCGCAGAACGCCCGCAAATCGACCGTGCCTTCGCCGAGCGGCACCCACCGCATCGCGATGCCGTTGGCTTGCTCCCAGATCACAGTGTCGCGCAACTGGACCGAGACCACGTAAGGCGCGAGCGTCTCGAGCGTGAGCAGTGGATCCTCGAGCACGAAGGGCGAGTTGCCGGTGTCGAGCGAGATGCCGACGGCGTCGGGCCCCGCGGCCTCGACCAACTCACGGTATTCCCATGCCTGATACTCCTTGTGGCACTCGAGCGCCACTTTCACACCCGCAGCGAGGGCGTCGGCGCGCACGGTGCGCAGCACGCGCACCGCGAGCGCGCGGCTGGCCTCCACACCCCCTGGCAGCGTCGTGCGAAAATTGCCGCAGGTGCCACGCACGAGCGGCGAACCCAAGGCCGCCGCCCGCGCGATGTCGCGGCGCAGACGCGCAATCGCGGCGTCGAAATCCGCCGGATCGGTCGGCAGAATCGCGCCACCGCCGCGCTCCAAGCGCAGGCCGAGTTCGCGGCACCAAGCGCGCATGGCGCCCCAGTGGCGGGGATCGTCCACGCCGGGATCGGAGGTTGCCTGGAGAAACACCGCGTCGAGCCGGCGCGATGAAGCCCA
>JBIKOK010000363.1:0-4663 GCA_044358025.1 Opitutaceae bacterium | reverse complement strand
GCTGGAGACCCGCCACACGAACAGGTCGCGTCCCAGCGAGGCCCCGGTGAAGCCGCGCACTTGGACATTGCCATCGCTCTGCTGGGCGGAGGCGAGGCCCGTGTAGTCGGTGAACTCCCGCGAGGCATTCATCGCATACTCCATCGCGCCAAACGTGCTGAGCGCGCCGATGTCATCGAGAAACTCCTTGGTGAAAACGGAAATCGCAGCGGGCGTGTTGCGCAGTTCGGTATTGAGGCGGCTGCCGGAGAGCGAGTTCGCCGCTGCGTAGCCAACATCCTTGTCGGTCGAGACCTGAAACGGCGAAAGCATGATCGTGCTTTCCGTATCCGCCGAAGCACTGCTCCGAGCGGGAGCCAGCGGAGCGGTTTGGGCCAGTGCCGCGACGGTCAAGAATAGGAGCGGCACGGCCAAGGAAACGTAACGGTAGATTTTCATGTGGGGTTTGTCGGAGGAGGAAGCTAAACTTGAAAATCGAGGCAAACGAACGACGCGCGGCACGCGGTCATTGCGCGGCATTTTCCGCGGCTACATTGGCAGCCGGGCGCAAGAGCAATTCGGCCTTCACGTCGTCGACATAGGAACCGGCAAACGTCACCGGCGTCGCGGTCGGTTCCGGTTTCGTGCGGTTGACCCGGATATGGACCACAAGAAACCGTGTCGCGGACGGCAACGGCAGACGGGTCGAGACGCGCTCCCACGTCGCCGGATCGCGATCGGTGCGTTCCTGCTGTTGCCCGCTGAAGCCGAGATGCCCCTCATACCAGACATTCCACGTCTCGCTGCGGTAGGCACGCGGATCGCGAGTGAAGGCAAACAACGTCACGCCCCCGGCAAACTCCTCACCTGCCCCGGGCGCCACCTGGTTGAACCACGCCTCGGCATGCGCGACGACGCGTCCCGATTCGATCGCTGCGCGATAGGCCGCGAGGTCGATGATCTGAAGCTGATCGCCGACGTGGCTGAGCCGCGAATTCTCACCGACATAGTCGGAGCGGAGGAGCCGCAGCATCCGCGCGCCCGTGCGGGGCGCGAGGCCCGCCCCCGCCGCGGCGAGTTCCGCATGATCACCGCCCCACGAGCCGAACTGCTGCGGCACAAACCCGTTGCCTGGACGCGAACCCGTTTCAAAACTGTCGGCCAGCAACGTGACGAGGTGTTTTGCCACCTCGGCCGCCGGCGGCGCGACGTAGGCCCACACGGCGGACGTGAATACCACTCCGACCGCCAAGCCCGCCGCGATCGGTATGCGCGCTCCGCGCAACAGCACGCGGTCGAGCCACGGGGCGCTCTTCGCTGAGCCAGCCTGCGACTCACTTTTCCCCGGCAATACCGCCGCCCTGTGAGCCGCATCGGCCGCGAGTTCCCGCAGGCGCACATCCGTCGCCGCCCAGGAACGCAACTCGGCCCGTGCCTCGGCGCTCTCCAGCAACACCGCGTTGAGGCGCGCCAGCTCCTCGCCCGAGATCGTGCCATCAAGGTAAGCGAGGATGAGCGGGGAATGATCGGTGTTCATGATGAAGCCTCGGATTTCAAGGTGCCCTCGACGCAGCGCTGCACATCGACGCGGATGCGCCGCAACAATTGATAAAGCCCATCGACGGTGCGTCCGGTCTGCGCCGCGACATCCTTGATCGCGGTCTCGGAGGCATAGCACGCCAACAAGAGCTCGCGCCGCTCGGCCGGGAGCCGCCTCACACACACCTCCAGCGCCGCCATCTGCCGCGCCCTCAGCGGCGTCTCGCCCGCGCCTTCGTCGGCGAGCTTGGCGATCACCGCCTCGTCGAGCACGAGTCGGTCGCGCGCCCGGTCGCGCCGGAACCGCAGCGCCTCGTAGCGCGCGATCACACAGGCCCAGCGAGGGAAGGCTTCGGGTTCGTGCAACTCGGAAAATTTGCGCCACGCCACCAACGCGACGTCCGGCATCAGTTCATCGACATCGGCCGCGCGTGCGACGAGCGAACGCAGATAGCCGCGGATCACCGGCTCGTGGCGCGCGAGCAGTTGCATGAAGATTTCATGCGATTCGCGGGGGTCGGGCGGCGGTGGGCTTAACATCTTGCAAGGGGTATTCACTGAATGACTCCCGATTCTCCAGCGATCTGACGATTTTTTCCCGAAAAAGCAGACGCAACCAGCCTCCGGCTGCCCGCTTATCCGCGGAAACCACGATCCAAACGCGTCGCCTTGATAACATGCCATCGCATAAGATCAGGTGGTTGTTTCGCCTGGGCGGACACGGTGAGTGTCGTCAGACAATCCACACCCGAGTGCCGCTCGTTTCGTCGGGCTCCGCCGGACGGTAGGGGTCCGGCCCGAGGGCGATGAAGCGCACAAGGGACGCACCGCGAGGCTGTGAAGTCGGGTTCGCGCGATCACAATGGCGTCTACGGTTTTCCCTTCTGGACCGGCGTGGATTTCGGCATGCGGCGATCCAACGGAAAGTAGTCGTGCAGTAACCGGGCGTGTGCGGCCACGATCTCCGGATGCCGGTCAGCGAGATTGAAATAACCGTGCTGGTCCGTTTCCAAACGATAGAGTTCCCGTATCTCCGTTCCGTAGTATTCGACGTAGCACCAGTCGCGCGTGTAAACCGCGCGGGCGTGCCCTCCGGTGAATTTCGCCGGCACCGGTAGGACCGGGCGCGCGGGATCCGATGGCAGGTTTGCGACGATTCCCCTGATGTTCTCCCCCGGCACTTCCCACTCCACATACGCGGCGGCCTTGCCGGGGGCGCCGGGGGCACGCAACTGCGCAATGAAACTCGTCCCATCTCGGCCCGGAACGGCAGGAAGTCCGCACAAGTCCACCAGCGTCGGGAAAATATCGAGATACTCCACCAGTCCCTGGATCACGCTGCCGGCCTTGGTGACGCCGGGGGCGCGGACGATCAGGGGCAAATGAATCACGTCCGGATAGACATCGTGCTTCGCCCACTGCCCGCGGAAGCCGTGATTGTAGCCGTTGTCTCCGATGAAGACTACAATGGTGTTGTCGGCGAGCCCCTGCTCTTCGAGCAGTCGGAACACCCGGCCCACCTGCTCATCCACTTGGTTGACGGCGGCGTAGTAGCTATGAATCACAGCTCGCTGGGTCGTGTCGTCTGGAAACCAGGGTAGAAAATTAAACCCCAGTGGATTGTAGGGGCTGGCACCTTCCGGCTGCCGCTGCAGCGCCATATCAGCCAAGGCCACGGCATCCAAATTGCGCTGGTAAACCATGTGCGGTTCGTGGGGGCTGTGGAAGCCGATGGCCGCAAGGAAGGGTTTCCCGGGCGCACGGTCCTTCGCCAGGAATTGCGCAAAACGGTCGGTGCGGACCGCGTCACTGGTCTTCACCTCGTCCGCGTAGATCTGGGTAACGTTGACGTAGGTGCGGGCCCCCGTCCGCTCGTCCCTTCGCTCTTCGCGGGCCTTGACCGGACTCTTCGCGACACCTTCATCCCGGATATCCCACGCTGCCGGATCCTCATGCTCCAAGGTGTGGGCAATCTTGCCGAAGCCGGCTGTCTGGTAGCCGTTCCGACGGAAATGGCGACCGAGCGAGGTGGCCTGCGGATCTCGCCTCTGATAATCGACGAACTTCGTGTGGATGCCCACCGTGCGGGTGCTGAGGCCCGTGAGAAGCGAGTTGCGACTGGGCGTGCAGACGGCGCCTTGACCGTAGGCCCGCGTGAAGCGGGCGCCCGCTGCTGCGAGTCGATCTACATTTGGCGTGCGAGCCGCGGTGTCGCCGTAACAGCCCAGCGCGCGATTCAGGTCGTCGGCAATGAGCAGCAGGACATTCGGCTTCCAGGCGGGAGTCTCGGCCGCGGGTCGTGCAGTGAACGCCACGAACAAGAGGATGGCGGCGACAAGTCGATTCATAGTCCGGAATTTGGCCCGATGGAGATTGAGGGTGTCGTCCGCGGAGCCAGCGTGACCGTCAACGACTCGTAACCGTTCGAGCGCTGGTAGCGCGCCTCAGTTTCAACCTGCTCCTTGGCTTCGCGTATCGTGATGCTTTCGACGCGGGCGGTGAGCGCTTGCAGCAGGCAGCGCACGATCAAGCGTGCGTGGGCCGCGCCGAGGCAGAGATGCGGGCCGAAGCCGAAGGAAAGGTGCGGGTTGGGTTTGCGGTCGAGGCGCACCTCCGCGGGCGCGGCGAACACCGTCTCGTCGAAATTCGCTGCGGCCCAGCCCAGGGAAACGCGTCCGTCTGCCGGGACGGCGACTCCGTGAACCTCGGTCGCCACCGGACACACACGCCCAATGTGGGTGAGGGGCATGAAGACACGGAAGAATTCCTCGCTCGCGTGAACAATGCGCCGCGGGTCCGCGCGCAGATATTCGAGCGCATCGGGATTACGGGCAAAATACGCGACGATGGACGAGATACTGTGGATGATGGTGTCGCGTCCGCCGGCGAAGGTCAGATTGCCAAAGCCCATCATCTCTTCCCGGGTCAGCACCCGTCCACGATAAGTGGCCGTGGTCAGCGCGCTGAAGAAATCCTCGCCTGGATTCACCTGTGCACGGTCGAATTGCGCGTGCAGGTAGTCTTCGAGCGACGTGCCTTGCTTGAACTCGCCACCCGTGACCTTGAAGACGTGCAGGCCCCAACCGATATAGGTCGCGGCCTCCGACTCCGGCACGTTGAGGAGATAGGTTAACGCGTGCGATTG